>DATDKX010000494.1:0-6767 GCA_036519615.1 Propionibacteriaceae bacterium | reverse complement strand
GGCATGGCCGCTCTGGAGACTCCGGAGTTCATGCTGAGCAAGGTGGAGGAGTTCGGCTCGCCGAGCTCTTACAACCACTACTCGGTCGGTTGGGCTTGGGCGATGGACACGCCGTTCCAGTGGACCAAGCAGGTCGCTTCGCACTGGGGTGGCACCCGCAACGGGACGATCGTGCATTGGCCGAATGGGATCGAGCAATCCGGTGGTCTGCGCTCGCAGTTCACCCATGTGATTGACGTTGCGCCGACGATCTTGGAGGCAGCAGGGTTGCCCGAACCCACGATGGTGAACGGCGTCCAGCAGTCGCCCATGGAGGGCTCGAGCATGTTGTACAGCTTCAATGAAGCGGATGCCCCGGAGCGCCACGACCTGCAGTACTTCGAAATGTTCGCCAACCGCGGCATCTACCACAAAGGCTGGAGCGCGGTGACGAAGCACCGTACGCCGTGGGTCATGGTCGGCGGGAAGATGCCGGCGTTCGACGAGGATATCTGGGAGCTCTATGACGGCAGCAGCGATTACAGCCAGGCTCACAATCTCGTGGCCGAGCGTCCTGACATGCTCGCCAAGCTGCAGCGGCTCTGGCTGATCGAGGCCACGAAGTACAACGTGTTGCCCATGGACGACCGCACCGCCGAGCGGGTCAATCCGGAGATCGCAGGGCGACCGACTCTGATCCGCGGGGACTCACAGCAGTTCTTCCCGGGCATGGGGCGGCTGTCGGAGAACAGCGTGGTGAGTATCAAGAACAGGTCGTTCTCGGTCACGGCGGAGGTGGTCGTACCCGATGGCGGCGCGGAAGGTGTGATCATCGCGCAGGGCGGCCGGTTCGGCGGGTGGTCGGTCTATGCCAAGAACGGGAAGGCCAAGTTCGTTTACAACGTGCTCGGCATCCAGGAGTTCATGATCGAGTCCGAGGCGGCGATTCCGGCTGGCACCCATCAGGTTCGCGCGGAATTCGCTTACGACGGAGGTGGGCTGGCCAAGGGCGGCGACGTCACCTTGTACTTCGACGGTACGGCAGTGGGCACCGGCCGGGTGGGCGCTACCCAACCGATGATCTTCTCCGCCGACGAAACCACCGACATTGGCTACGAGTCCGGTACCACGGTTACGTCTGACTACACCGCGCGCGACAGCCGGTTCACAGGCAAGATCAACTGGGTGCAGCTCGATCTGGGCAAAGATGATCATGATCACTTTATCGACCCCGAGGAGCGACTCCGGATTGCCCTGTCGCGGCAGTAGCGTCGACCAGCAGTGGCGCTCGTGTAGTCGACGAGCTGATCATGACTTGACCCTATGGTTAATACGTGCAGACGGTATACGACGCTGCGGGCGGCGCTGACGGCTTGCTACGCCTGGCCGACGCCTGGCATACCAGAGTGATGGCCGACGAGGTGGTCAGCCACGCGTTCAGCCATGGGTTCCATCCCGAGCACAGCCAGCGGCTCGCCGCCTACTGGGGAGAGTCGCTCGGTGGCCCGACGACCTTTACAGAGCGCTATGGAGACGAGACCTCCGTGGTACGGATGCACAGCGGCAACGGTCTGCACGAGGAGATGGACCGGCGAGCGATCGTCTGCTTCGATCAGGCATTGGCAGACGTCGCCCTCGCGGACAACCGGGTGGGACGGGTGCTGCACAACTACTTTGCGTGGGCGACCACGACGGTGATGTCGCGGTACCACAGATCCGCAGATGATGTCCCGGAGGGACTGCGGATTCCGCGATGGTCGTGGGACGGACTAGTCAGTGCTTGATTGATCCCCGCGTAGGCGTTTAAGGGATCCGTTTGCTCAGGTCGTCAGCGAACGTCCGCCGCTGCAGTGAGTCGGCACGCCGCCGCCCAGGCAGCGTCGTCGACCTCGCCGCCGGATGCTTCCTTGCCGGTCCACACCGCGCAGACCTCGATCGATTCGACGAGCATCCGGCGCAACATGACATCTGGATCCGGAATCAGTGCATGTGCGACACCGTCGACGGCGAAACGGACAGCATGCGGTGCCGCCCGCCGGCTAAAAGCTACGAGCCGGGGATGGACATTATTGCTGGTGAAGCGGTCAGCCCATTGGGCCGCTTCGGGCACTGCGTCCAGTACGCGCGCACTGTCTGGAGAGAGACTGTCCGCCTGGCGCCCATCGAGTTGTGCCAAGACCCTTTCGCAAACCAGGACCGAGACAGCGAGTGCCCGCTGTCGATCAGCTGCGGCGACCGGCAGCGCGATCGTTGCACAGCGGAGGGTGATCAAGGCATCGATGTGCAGGTCGTCGCCAGTCAGCCCGATCACAGATGGAATCAACTCGGCAAGGTGGTGGCGCCCCTGGTCGGACGTGTGGTCGTTGACCAGACGCGCGACGCATGCCAGCACCGAGTGCGTACACGCCGGGTGATCGCTCCATCGCTCACCGGCAAGGTAGGACGCCAACTCCATGAAACATGCGCCCTTACGGGGGTTGCGGTGCTTTCCTCGCGACAGCACCGGCAGCATGTCGGGGGACTGCAACTGGGCCTTCGACATGGCGAATCTCCTAGGACGATAAGACGTGACATGACCAGTCTGCGCCCATCCTGCCCCTGGCCGCTAGCGTGCGCCGGACGGATCAGTTCGACGGCTTGCGTAAGTTGCAGTCGATCAAGCCTGGCGAGTCGTTAGGGCACCCGTCATGAGTCCGCCGTCGACGGGGAGTGTGTGTCCGGTGACCCAGGCGGCATCGCCTGAAGCAAGGAAGGCGACCGCAGCAGCGACGTCCTCGGGTTCGCCGACGCGTCCGAGCGGATAGAGGTGGCGGAAGCGATCGGCGCCGCCCTCTTGCCCTTCCCAATTTCGGGTTCTGATGGTGGCTGGCGCGACCGTGTTTATCCGGATGCCATCGGCAGCCAGACTTGCCGCCAGGTTGATGGTGAGGGCGCCGATTCCCGCTTTCGCAGCCGAATAGGGTTCGCTGCCCCAGGCGGTGAGGGCGTTGACCGAGCTGACATTGACGATCGCTGGAGTCCTGGTGCTGCGCCGTAGGTGAGGAATCGCTGCCCGACAGCATCGGACGACACCGAGCAGGTTGAGCTCCATCATCCGCATCCACACCTCGTCACCCGTCTCTTCGAATGTGCCGTGGTGTGTGTCGCCGCCGGCCACATTGATCAAAACGTCGATGCCACCAAGTTCTGAGGCTGCCTCCGTGAAGGCTCGTTCCACCGAGGACGCATTTGTCACATCCAGCCAGACAGCGACATGGCGACTGTCCTTGCGAGGAAGAGCCGTAGCCATTTGCTGGGCTGCGCTCTGATCAAGGTCGGCCACCGTGATATGTGCGCCTTCTTCGGCTAGCCGGGCGGCACATGCCCGACCGATACCGTGCGCTCCGCCGGTCACTACTGCCGCGGCGCCGGCAAAGCGTCTAAGGTCTCGTTGCTCCATCAGTGGAGCCTGCCACGCTGATGCAGCAGATGCCGGACGACGTCGCCGGTCCCGACCAGCACGCGGTCATCGCGACGGTGCAGAATCTCCTCGGCCATCGCCTCAGCATCTGACTTGCGAGTACCAGACCTGGGAAGCCTTCGCCGAACCCGCGACGTTGACCGGCGAGTCGCCGCGACCGCGCATTGTCAGTGGGCTCCTCTAGGGTGAAGGTATGTTCGATTTGACCGGGGAGCCGTTGGCGGTGAGGACTGCCGACTTGGCGGGGTTGATCGAGCAGAATCATGCCGAGTTGATGGCTGCGGAGTGCCGGATGCTGCAGTTGGCCTGTGCTTGGGCGGATGCGCATTATTTGGATTCTGGTAGCGATGAGTATCAGCCGTTGATTCAGCGGGCGTGTGCTTGGGGTGGTGAGGGGACTCCGGAGGTCTCGGAGTATTGCGCCGCGGAGCTGGGCGCGTTGCAGGGCACCGGAATGGTGGCGGCTCGGTCCTTGATTGCTGATGCGTTGGATCTGCGGTATCGGCTGCCGCGCTTGTGGGGTCGAGTGTTGACCGGTGGGGTGCGGGCGTGGCAGGCCCGCAAGATCGCGGAGCAGACTCGGTGTTTGTCGTGGCAGGCGTGCGCGGATGTTGATCATGCGTTGAGTGATTTTGTGGGGATGATGCCGTGGCCGCGGTTCGCCAAGATCTTGTCCGCGACGATCTTGGAGGCCAACCCTGCGCTGGCCGCGGAACGGGCCGAGCGGGCCCGAAGCACGCAAGACGTCTTCAGTTTCGATTCCGAGGACGGCTTGAAGACGGTGGTGGCTAAGGCGGCGGCCGGTGATGCGGTCTGGTTTGTGGCGACGGTGAACCGGATCGCTGAGATTCTGGCTGCCTGCGGCGATACCAATCCAGTAGGGGTACGGCGGGCCCGCGCGTTGGGGATTTTGGCGCAGCCTGCGGAGGCTTTGCGGCTGCTGATTGAGCATCAGCACGACCGCAGCGTGCAGCCCAGCGAACCGGCCGAGCCGGAGTCGGTTGAGCCCCACACCACCTCCCCGGACGAACCCGAGGAGTCATCGGAAGATGAGCCCGAGGCCGAGCCGGTGCCGGATGCCGACGCTGATGATCATCGGTCTTTGTCAATGGGAGTCCCGCCAGCGTTCGACGCTCGGGCAGCACGACCGCGGGTGGTGCTCCATTTCCATCTGTCTGATGCGGCGCTACGAACCGGTCATGCGCTGGTCCGGCCCGAGGATGGCGGCCCGCTGATTCTTGAGCAACTGGTGGAGTTGTTGGGCCGTACCGGCTGTCAGGTACGGATACAGCCCGTGCTGGATCCGGCCGAGACAGCGCCGGTCGACGGCTATGAGATACCGCAGCGGCTGCGGGCGGCGGTCCGGGCCAGGCAGATCGCTGATGTCTTCCCCTTCGGAACCTGCATCAGTTCACAGATGGATCTCGATCACACCGAGCGGTATGTGCCCACCGATTACGGCGGGCCGCCGGGTCAGACCCGGCTGGGCAACCTGGGCCCCATGGCCCGCCCCGGCCATCGCGCCGAAACCCACGGCGGGTGGGCTAAGCGGCAGCCCGAGCCAGGCTATTTCATGCACCGCTCACCCAACGGCTATGTGTACTTGGTCACCAACCAAGGCACCCTTGCGCTCGGCCGCACCACCTTCAGCGCTACAGTCTGGCAGGCCGCGACACCGAAACCAGCCGCGATCCCCGCCTAGCTGACGGCCCGCGGTTGCCGATCATGTAGCCCTACCGCGATGAGCTTCTCAGAGCCCAGACGCCATCTCTCCCCAGATGTCCTCTAGGTAGCGGTCGGCCTCGCGCAGTCCTTTGAGCCACTCGTCCGCAGATGGATCCGAACCATTGGTCTTGGCGCGGTAGATGTCCATCAACGCCGCGCGTACCCCGGGTGCCATGGTGTTGGCATTGCCGCAGACGTAGATCACCGCACCGGCCTCGATGAGCTCCCAGACGTGATCCCCTTCGCGTTCGATCAGGTGCTGAACGAACGTTCGAGGCTGCCCCGGCTCGCGAGAGTACGCCACCTGCAGCTCGGTGATCCCAGATGCCTCGAAGGCCTTCAGTTCGTCGGCGTAGAGCATGTCGTGCTCTGCGTTTCGGCAGCCATAGAAGAGGATTGACTTCCCAACGGGAACACCCTTCTCGGCCAAGTCGGCACGCTCCTGGAGGAAACCACGGAACGGAGCCATCCCGGTCCCTGCTCCCACCATGATCATCGGAAGGTGCGGGTTCTCCGGCGGCCGGAACGGGATGGTCGGCTTGCGAACAAAGGTGAACTGCGTGCTGTTCTTCATGCTGCTCGCCAGGTGGTTGGAGGCGACGCCGTTGAAGTACCCATCCCCGCTTCTGGCCGGACCGTGCAGCACACCGACCGTGATATGGCAGTTGTTTGTGACTGCGGGGGAAGAGGAGATGGAGTAATAGCGAGGCCGCATCGGTGGCAGCAGCTCCAGGTAAACGTTGAATGGCAGGTTGACGCTGGGGAAGTCGTCCAGCAGCTCGAGCACCGATTGCCGCGGCGTTGCCACTTTCTCCCGATAGGCCGCACGGCCGGCATCGTCCAGGCCAGACATGGCCTTCAGCTCGGCCGCTTGATCAGGATCAGTCGCGTATCGGGCGAGTACAGCAAGATCATTGCGGCTTGCGACGTCCTGCAACTCGACACAGGCTCCGAGGATGCCGAGCAGCGGCGCGGGTTCTCCCAACGGAAGGTGGGTGTATGTACCGCCGCCCGACGGATTGATGGTGATGTAGGTGCCGGCGTCAAGACCGAACCGAGCCATCACCCGTCGGATGAGGTCGACGTTATTGCGAGGGAGTATGCCGAGGTGATCACCGGTCTGGTATTCCATTCCGGCCGGCAACTCCAGCTCAATATGACGGGCCGACCGCGAGTCGCCATTGGACTGACCGTTCTTGAGTAGCTCTCGATTGATTAACACAGTGGAGGGATGAGCCCGGTAGGACATCACCACCGGGTTCGTCGTCTGCTTGTTTTCCATGGTGAGTTGCAGCCGCGGCTCGGTGGTAGACGCCGTTGTCGACTCAGTGCCGAGCCCGAGTCCGTCGGCGAGTGATGGCCACAGGCCCTGGTACCACTCCGAGAACTGACCGTCGAAGTCAGAGCGAGCGTCACCCTCACCGCGGGCATGGATCCGGCGGGCACCACGACTCTCGAGCTGTGCATCAATCAGTGTCGGTACGGCCTGGTACGTCGAGGCCCAGTCCATGTTGCCGCAGCCGAAGACCGAAAAGGCCAAACCGGATCCGGCATCTGCGGGCGTGGCCGAATCGGTGATCCAGCGGCAGAAGCGCTCGGCGTT
>DATDKX010000493.1:0-8904 GCA_036519615.1 Propionibacteriaceae bacterium | reverse complement strand
GCGCTCCAGGCCGAGCCGTCGATCGGGTTGCTGCTGCCCTGCAACGTCGTGGTCCGATCCACCGACGACCAGACCACCGTGGTCGAGACTCTCGACCCCCACACAATGGTGGCGCTGACGGCGAACCCGGACCTTGGGCCGGTGGCCGACGACGCCACCAGCCGGCTCACCGCGGCCCTGGACAGCCTGACCGGCGGAGCGACCGAGAAGGAGTGCGAGGAGGAGTGATGGTGCAACTCGATCCGGGCAGCCTGGGACCGGTCACCAACAGGCTCAAACGCGCCCAAGGACAGCTCACCGCCGTCATCCGCATGCTCGAGGAGGGCAGGCAGTGCGAGGACGTCGTCACCCAACTCGCCGCGGTCAGCAAGGCTCTGGATCGGGCCGGATTCGCCATCGTGGCCACCGGCCTGAAGCAGTGCCTCGCCCAAGAAGGCGGTGCCCAGAGTCTCGACACCAAGAAAATGGAGAAGCTGTTTCTCTCCCTGGCCTAGCCGACGCCCGGCCACGCCAGCTTCTCCCGAGCGACCCCTGCCTGCTCCGGATCACCATCCCTCAACCACGTCACCGAGAGATGATCATGGCTCACTCGCATGCATCGCTGACGACCCCAATGCGCCCTCGCGAGCTTCCCGACGTTGCAGACATCGAGTGCCGGCCTTGGAACGCCACCGAGCCGTGTTTCGCATCAATCACTCGACAAGCGTCTTGGACGGCGTGGTGCCGCCAGGGTGCTGCTTTCTCGACGTGAAGAACGGGCTCGACCTGTGAGCGGACTGTGGGTACGTGTGGCCGCCATCAGCGGGACCTTGGTCTCTACGGCCATGTCGCACATGGGCACAGACTTATGACAGAAGCGGGAGTGATCTCCAGTTTCTGGTCGAAGGGATCCTCATGGAGGGCGCGCTGGCTCGTGTGCGGAGGCTCAGCTTTGATACTTGGCGCGTCTGCTTGCGCTTGGCGGCTCAGAAACCAACACCCACACTCGTCGTCGCTCTCCTTCGGTGTCCTCCGGTGATGATTCTCATGATGCGGCGGCTCGCACAGTGGGCAAGACAACAATTTGCGCTAGGACAAGGCCGATGCCAGCCAGGCAACTAAGCCGAACGCGGCGGCACCTCAGTCACTATCGACAATAGGAGACACAATGATGTATTACCACCCCGGCATGCACGGCTGGGCATTAGCCCTGATGATCTTCGGAAGCGTCGTTTTCTGGGGCCTCCTCATCGTTGCCGCGATTGCTTTGATCCGCTACACCAAACGGGGCGAGGCTGGTTCGCACTCTTACACGGCGCCAACACCGCAGCAAATTCTGGCCCAACGATTCGCTCGCGGCGACATCGACGAGGACGAGTACAAGGTGCGTCTCCAGGTCCTTACCGAGAGTTCGACGAGCCCCTTTGTCAAATAGAAGTCAGGAATGGAAGGGTTCTGGCTGTACTGGCTGTTCGGGGCACTCATTCTCCTCGGCATCCTCATCATCGGAGTCGTCATCCCATGGCCGAAAGAGGGGCAGCCGAGAAGTCAGGGCTCCGCGCGTCCGGGCAACTCTGAGAACGGTCACGCGCGGGCGATTCTCGACGAGCGGTACGCACGCGGTGAGCTGACCAGCGAGGAGTACCGGCAACGGCTCATGGGGCTCAAGGAGAACCGCTGATGCAACCCATCAGCCGTCGCCGGGCGCTACAGCTTGGCGGGCTGGGCCTGGCAAGCATTGCCATCGGTACCGTCGGGCTGACCTGGCGAACGCTCTCCGGCAACACGGCCGCAGCGCAGCAGGCATTGGTTGAGCCGGCGACGTTGACCAGCGCTGAGGGTCTTTTGACGGTGCGCCTCGAAGCGACCGAGGGCCCGGTCCAGATCGCAGGTCGGCAAGCCACCGCGCTGAGCTACAACGGCGGCCTGCCCGGCCCGACTCTGCGGCTGCGCCCGGGAGACCGCTTACGGGTTCAGCTGGTCAACCGGCTGGCCCAAGCGACCAACCTGCACGTGCACGGCCTGCACGTCTCACCCGAACGCAACGGAGACAACCCCTTCGTTACCGTCGAACCAGGCAGCACGTTCGAGTATGACTACCGACTCGCCCACGACCATCCTTCCGGGATGTTCTGGTACCACCCGCACCACCACGGCATGGTCGCCGACCAGATCTTCGGGGGTCTGTACGGGGCCATCGTCGTCGACGAGCCCGCGGGCGGGTTCGACTCCATACCGATCACTCGCGACCGCGTCCTCGTCATCTCCGACATCTCGCTGAACGCAGCCGGCAACATCCGACCTCCCCCGGCGATGGCTCGCATGAGGGGCCGGGAGGGCGATCTCGTGCTGGTCAACGGGCAGTCAGCTCCCACTCTGGAAGCGAAGCCAGGTGAGCGGGAGCGTTGGCGCATCGTCAACGCGTGCACCGCGCGCTACCTGCGCGTGCGCCTGGACGGTCAACGACTGCGCCTGCTCGGTATCGACTCGGGTCGTCTCGCTGAGCCCCGCGACGTCGAGGAGATCCTGCTCGTCCCAGGTAACCGGGCGGACCTGCTGGTCACCACGGTGCAGGGAACCAGCCGGTTACAGACCCTGCCCTACGCCAGAGGACAGGTCATGGGCATGGGTGGGATGGGCAACGGCCCACAGGCCGGCAGCACTGCAGAATCCATCACTCTCGCTACCCTCCTCGTCGCCGGCGATAACGCCACACCGCTGCTTCCCGTCACCGCACGGACACGCCAGCTCGACCTCCGCGGGAAGCCCCTCGTAGTGCGGCGCGAGCTCACCTTGGCCATGGGGATGGGCATGGGCCGCGGGATGAGTTTCACGATTGACGGTAAGGAATTCGCTGCTGACCGGGTCGACCAGACCACCCGAATCGGCACGATCGAGGAGTGGACGCTCACGAACACGTCGCCGATGGATCACCCGATCCACCTTCATGTTTGGCCGATGCAGGTCATCGAAGAAGGCGGGAAGCCGATCGAACAGCCAACCTGGCAGGACGTCGTCAACGTGCCCGCACGCAGCAACCTCAAAGTGCGGATCCTCTTTGACGACTTCACCGGACGCTCCGTCTACCACTGCCACATCCTCGACCACGAAGACCTAGGCATGATGGGCGTCATCGACGTCCGCAGATAGCCTGCACACGGCGCCGCGTGTGTCAACGCCACTGATCGATGAATGCCAGCAACCCGACCCGAGCACATGCATCATCTCGGACTGCCGAACCGGACCAGGTTGGCCATCGAGGTCCTGGACCAAGAACTGGCCGTGGTCCTGCACGACCCGGTTCCACAGATCTCCAGAGTCACCTTGCCGAGTCGAACCTGTCCGATCTCGTCCACCGGCCACCGAATGCCGATCTCCCTGCGCAGGACTAGCCTGCCGATGCGCTTGCCCGCTTCGAACTTCCCCGACCTCGCTCAGCTTGTCAGTAGTGCCCGGATGGAACCGGACGGCGACGAGGATACGCGTTGAGCCTCCTACTCGGACGACTATCGGGTGCAGGAATGTGGGGTCGTCAATCCCAATGACTCCGAGCGCACGCTTCTCCGTCGATCAAGGGGTGCCACACCTCGAAACCAGCGAGCAGGTGACCGCCTGTCGGGAAGCCTCGACCGAGATCGCGTTGATCAACTCGATGTTCCGGCATGTCGGAACCGGCCCGGGTGAGGTCGAGTGTCTCATCGGTTTCGGAAAGGAAGCGGCCCGGAGCCAACGGTCCGGCGGTCTGGCAGCTTGCCCTCGGGCTGACTGCGGCTGTGGCGGTTGGATGGCTCCTCGCAGCAGCCGCCCGATTCGCCCGTCGCCGTGGTTATCGGCGAGGGGCTCCGGTTCGGCGGCGAACGGGCCAACGCGTTGCAGGCGCTCTGGCCCGCGTCACCGCCCTACTCGACCTGGGAATGATCGCCCTCATAGCGGTGCTTCCCGGGCTTGTCGACTCGGGCTTCATCGGCTGGCTCGACATCCCCCTGGGCCAGCGTCTGGTTTGGCGTCTCCCGCTCGCTGTAGCCGTGCTGATGCTTGCGCTGCTCGGCATTTGGAACCATTGGCTGGATCCAAGGCTGGTGGGCCCGGTCTGTGAAGTGGCAGTACGCTGGGCCCTCCTCCTCGCAACTGCCTTTCTCACGGCTCAGCTGATCTCCTGGGGGCTGATCGGATGGGGATGGACCTGAGAGAGTCTCGCCCGTGACCCAGAGCGCCGATCACCAGAGGACGAACGTATCTCATGACGACGGCGTTGCCGATCCTCGATGGGGAGGACTCAACCGGTTGGCCGGGGTAGCCGGAGGCATCATCGCTGTGCTTCTCGTGGGCGAGGTCCTGGTGTACGCCTTCTTCCCGAGACCCGAGACAGCCCTTGAGCACTTCAAGCTGTTTTATGTTCCTGGCCCACTGGGCCGCCACCGAGCCCCGCGAAACTGTCGTCAATTTGGTCAAATCTGAGTTTGGGTCAGCCGAAAGACGATCGATGACACGCCAGAAGCGATATACAGCCCCCTCTGCTTAGTGAAGCTTCAGTTCCTCCGCCGATGGGCTAGGCGAGGCGGTTCTGCTTGGTACTACAGGGGAAGCGACCGGAGTTGGCAAAGGATTCGGCTGGGGGCCAGGGTTGCTGCAGCTGGCGAAACAGACAGCAAGGGCCGCCGTCAGAACACACTCGACGAACGAGCCGAGCCCCGTCTGCACCACTCACCTCCCATCGATCCCCCATCCCCTAAGGAATCGCGCCGACCCGGGCGGTCAAAGGGTCAGGGGATATTGGACGACGCTAATCCCCCGGCTGTACCGCACAGTCTTGGCGCGGGAACCTGTGCATAACCACCGCACCCTGGCCCGGGTCCCCTGTCGGGAGAGGCCCCGAGCACAACCGGTATCGGTTGGACCGGACTCCTCACGTACAACGCCCATGTTGCCCGCGAAAGCATCGATAGCAGCGGAGGTTGCCCTGCGTGTCCCCAGCAGCCCTTCTTGAGCGCCCGGCGCGCTCAAGAAGAACGTCGTTACTCGGTGCAGCAAGAAGAGTAAGAGGCCGGGCGAAGCCCGACCGTTCTTGGGTTTCCCCACTAGCGCAGCCCCAGGGGCTTTTGCTCCCGAAGAGGTGAGTCAATGGGGCCGCTACTCAAGCGCTGGTACGGAATCACTCTCCGCGCAGATATCTCTGCGCTCAGTATCCACGACATGCACTGTCACCAGCTGCCCTTACCGTTCCATGCATGCACGGGACGAGCTTCAGGAGAGAGGGCGTGCTTAGGTACAGCGTCCTGCTCGAAGATGCCACCGAAGTTGATCTTGTCCAGGCCGACGGCGGATGGAAGCTCTGTTACAGCACATCGGCCGCCAAAAATTGGACAGTCGTAGACCTCGGCAGCTTCCACAACGAAGGCGAGCTGCTCATTGCTGCTGATGACAGGTTGTCCGAGCTACTTGAGTGGCCGGAGCTGGCGCCAGAGACGACTTTGTTGCTACGGCAGTCAGGACAGGTAGGTTCAGCAGGAGACTCCAGCTAGGTCCAGGTCTTATGCCGCCGACTAGCTGGAGTCTCACCCCCTGTATCGACCCTCTTCAATTGCCGCGCAGACTTGGCGAAAAGTCCAGGCACTGGCGCGATTTATCTCACGCCCCGAGGAAATGCCGTAAGCCTTTGCGTCGCCGGTGGTTCCTGGAACCTAGCGAGCGCCAACGAGGACCTGGCCACGGGTAAGTTCAAGGGGAGACTCCAGCTAGTTACAGGCCTTCACCGCCAGCTAGCTGGAGCCTCTCCCCCTGCTGCGGGCCCAAGTTTCATCTACGCGCTGATGGTCGGGATGCGTCAAGAGGACCAAGCTTCGTGTTCACAGCGTGGTCGTCCTCTTTGATCAGAACCGAATCTGTGTTCGAATCAGATATGTGGGACCTCGACCCGGCTCAGTATGCCGAAGCCGATCGCCGAGAAGTGGACCCTCCCATCGAAGTGGAGACAGCAACGTGGTCGGCCGGCGGCACGCTCGACTGGTGGGTGAAAGAGCGGCGCGAGTGGTTTGGACGTGTCCGAGGCAAAGACGGACGTCGGCCAAGCTGAAAGCGCGAAGCGCGAAGCGCGGCATTTTCGACAGCTTCCAGGATCTCTCGTTATCGGCTGAAACCTGCTCTGACTAGCGCATACGTGCAACACTAAAGTCGTCGGTGTGTTGTGTTGACTCTCGCCCTTTTGCGGGCGCTGCGTCCTCCACGCTCCCCCGATCCGAGACCTAATGCGTGGAACACCACGATCAGCACACTAGCCGCAATGTCAACGGTGAACTTACTTCCGCTGCCAATCCACTCGGTGGCGTTCGCGGCCTGGCTCGGCTGTGCGAGCGCTCGGTGCTCCGGGTCCGACTCGTCAACGGGCGCTGGGCGACGCTGCGCGGCGTCCGGACTGAACCCGGCGCGGCCGACACTGTGAGCGTCATCATCGGCTCACCCGATGCTGAGCAGTTGTCGCCGGTGATGGCGGCGATCTACGGATTGATTCCGCGTGGGCAGCGGGTCGTCGGACTCGTCTTGAGGGGGCATGCCACCCGTCACGTTGCGCGGGTTCTCGGTGTCTCGCGCAGTGTTCTTCGGACGAGGCTAGCGCCTGTCGCGCGTTCAGCCAGGCATGCTGCCGTGCGGCTGCGTCAGTCGGTATCCTGCTGGCTGTCGACGGAGGGCAGCCGGTGGACGACCACGAGGACAGCCTGCACCGGGCAAGGCAAGCGTACGCAGCACAGGACTGGCGCGGCGCCGCTGACTCATTTGACGCGGTCGCGCCGCATCGACTCACCGCCGATGACCTCGCGGCCTACGCCGACGCGGTGTGGTGGCTCGGGCGGGTCGAGGATGCCCTAAGACTCCACGCAGCGGCATACGACGCCCTCGTGGCCGAATCCCGTCCGGCCGACGCCGCCGGGGTTGCCTTCCGTCTCGGGGTCTTCCACGTTTCGAGAGGCGACGCGCCGCAGGGCATGGGTTGGTTGAGCCGTTCCAGGCATCTCCTTGAGGGTGTCCGGGAGTGCCGGGTGCATGGGCTTCTGCTGGCGTTGACGGGCGTGGACGCCAACCTCGTGGCCGGCCAACCTGCCGCGGCGATGGATGCAGCCCGGCAGATCCGTGAGCTCGGCCGACGGCTGAACGAGCCGGACCTGGTGGCTATGGGCCTGAACAGCGAAGGGCGCGCGCTCATCAAGTCGGGCGCGGTCGCAGACGGGCTAGCGCTGCTCGACGAGGCGATGGTGACTGTCCTGGAGGGCAGGCTGGATCCGTTCATGACGGGTGTCCTCTACTGCCACACCATCGCGGCCTGTCATGAGGTCGGTGAAGTTCTGCGGATGACTCGGTGGACGGACCTGGCCGAGAGGTGGCTAACTACTGTGCCCGCGGAGGTGACGTTCAGCGCTATGTGCGCGGTGCACCGAGCGCAGCTTCAGCTGCTGCGCGGGGCGTGGGACCAGGCTGAGTTGGGAGCGCTGCATGTGGTTGCAAGCCTTGACGTCAATCGGCTCGACTATGCCGCACAGGCCTGGTACGTCGTTGCCGAGGTTCGCCGGTTGCGCGGTGAGGCAGGCGCTGCCGAAGCGTACGGCGAGGCGCACGCCCGCGGATACGACCCGCAGCCGGGGCGGGCGTTGCTTCGGCTTGCCGATGGTGACGCCGAGGGTGCGTTGGCGTCGGTGCTCTCGGCCCTGGCCGCGGCAGGTCCCGATCCCCTGCGCCGCGCCCCGCTGTGTGCAGCGTTGGTCGAGATCGCGATCGCCGCAGGACATCCGCAGAACGCGGCGGCTGCCGCGTCCGAGCTCGCGCAGACGGCATCCATCTTCGCCTCATCAGGATTGGAGGCGATGGCGGCAACGGCGCGCGGTGCGGTGTTGCTGGCTGAGGGCAACGTCGCGGAGGCTCTGCCAGTGCTGCGCGAAGCCTGTCGACGCTGGTACGAACTCGGGTCTGCCTACGATGCCGCCGGCACCTGCGTCCGGCTCGCCGAGGCCTACCGGGCGTTCGGCGATGCCGCCTCCGCCGACGCGGAGCTGGCGCGGGCGGAGGCAGTCTATGAGCGGTTGGGTGCGCGCCGGCCGATGCGCGGGTTGCCCAATCGCCTGACCCCGCGTGAGTATGAAGTGCTCACGCTCGTGGCCGACGGACGCTCCAACCGCGAGATCGGTGCGGCGCTGTTTATCAGCGACCGAACGGTTGCCCGGCACCTGACGAACATCTACAACAAGATCGATGTCACCTCGCGCACCCAGGCTGCCCGCTACGCCATCGACCATCAGATGACAGTGGCTCGCTGACGCCTCAGTGGCTACGCATAACCGCGTAGTTGCGCAGAGGCAAAGTTGGTCAATCGAGCCGATGCCCGATCGCAGCCGCGCTACTTAGCTTCTCGGTAGATGCGCCGAACACCGGCGCCCGACTCGAGGAGTGACGATGGCTGGACGGGTTCAGGTTGCGATTTCGGCTGACGGCACCGAGATCGTCGGACGAGTCCGCGGACAGGGGCCGCCCCTCGTTCTGGTCCACGGAGCATTGGGCGACGGCGAGGTTGCCTACGAGGCGCTGGTGCCCCACCTCGCCGACCGGTTCACCTGCTACACGCCGAGCACACGCGGCCGAGGCCTGTCCGGCGACAACCCGGACCACTCACCCCCGCGCCTGCAGGAGGACGTCACCGCATTCGTCGACAGCATCGGCGAACCGGTCTGCCTGGTGGGCTGGTCAGGCAGCGGCGTGTGGGTGCTGGGTGCGGCCGCCCACAGTGACTCCGTGGCCGCCGTTGCCATCTACGAGCCCGTCGTGATCGGCGTGGGGGGAGAAGACGACATCGCCCGCTTCGGCGTCGCGATGCAGCAGGTGGGCGTGGCGGCTGCCGACGGGCGGATCCTCGATGCGGTTCACGCTTTCCTCCCTGGGTTC
>DATDKX010000492.1:0-3436 GCA_036519615.1 Propionibacteriaceae bacterium | reverse complement strand
TGCGGCCCAGAATCGACGCCGGGCTTCACCATCTCGAGGATGAACGGGGCCGCGTCGATCCGGAAGCCAGCGGCACCCAGCTGCAGCCAGAAGTTCATGATCTTCGCCATCTCCTCGCGCACGGCGGGATTGGCCCAATTGAGGTCTGGCTGGAAGTCATAGAAGCGGTGGAAATACCACGCCTGCGCCTGCTCGTCGAAGGTCCAGGTCTCCTTCTGCTCACCCGGAAAGACAGTGCCCTGCTGCCGGTTGGGCGGCTCCTCGGCGCTCCAGACATACCAGTCACGAAACGGCGAATCAGGACTGCTCCGGGCCGACTGGAACCAGGGATGCTCGTCGGAGGTGTGGTTGACGACCAGATCGAGGATGATCCGGATGCCGCGTTCCTGCGCTCCCCGAGCTAGGTCTGCGAAATCACCCAAGCTCCCTAAGGCGGGATCGACGCCGTAGTAGTCGCTGATGTCGTAGCCACTGTCCCGCCCAGGGCTGGGATGGATCGGATTAAGCCACAGGCACGAAACACCCAATCGGGAAAGGTAATCCAGGCGACTGATCAGTCCGCGAAGGTCACCGCGGCCGTCACCGTCGGAGTCCTGAAAGGAGGACACATCGAGGCTGTAAATGACGGCTTCCTGATACCACCTGTTGATCATGATCTGCCGGCCTTCCGGCTGGCTGGGGCAACAAGACCCCCGACAGCCGCAGCGCCAGTCATCGCGACGACCCGCATGCGCACCTCCTCCACTGCTTATGCCTTAGCAGTACCCGTTGGCCGTGAGCCAACACTAAAGTCCCAATCTGCCCAGCGGCTGCTCATACCGCGTACTAAATTGGGCGGCGCGCACCAGCGGCCCCCGTGGAAGGGTGCGCTCAACCACCACGGCAGATACCAACAATCACATCCCAGCAGCGTTGTCTCGCCCGCTGTCGCGGAGCGCGACAGATCGGAAGGCATGACCGAGTCCTTTGACGCCCAAGAAGAACCCACCGTCGAGTTGTCACCCGGTGGCTCATCAAACGGTGCCTCCATGCGCTCGGTGTACGACCAGGTGGACTGGTCAGCCACGCCTCTGGGACAACGAGACACCTGGCCGGGGCTGCTTCGGCTCGTGGTCGATCTTTGCCTGGACTCCGACTTCCCGGTGCAGATCAGCTGGGGCCCCGACCTTCTCGTGCTTTACAACGAGGCCTACATTCCATTGCTCGGCGCTGACAAGCACCCTTGGGCGCTAGGCCGGCCAGTCAGCGAGGTAGGCCCACATCCCTGGCCGGCAAGTGAGGAACATTTACGCGAGGTGATGCGGACCGGTCGCGCTTACCACAGTGATGATCAACAGCTGATCATCGACCGGCATGGATACCCCGAAGAGGCGCACTTCACTTTCTCCATAAGCGCTATCCGAGATGCTAACGGCATAATCGTCGGGCTCTTCAACGCGATCACCGAAACGACACAGCACATCTTGTACGAGCGGCGACTTCAGGTGCTGCGCAGGCTGGGCGCTATGTCGATCACCACCGACGAGTCACTGTCGTCCACCTGTCGAGCCGCGGTCGAGGTAATCGGCAAAAACCGCAAGAGCGTGCCCTTTGCGGCGGTGTACCTGCGCGATCTCCCGGATCGGGCTCCACGCCGCACGGCCGGTTATGGCTTCGATGAGAAGGCAGCCGCCTGGTGCGAACTGGTCGAGCCGACGCCGAGCGACGGACCGGTGTTGGAGGTGCTGGAACACGGCGGCAGCACCGTGCTCGTGTCGGGTCTGCGGGAGCGCTATCCGGGAGTCTTTGAGCCCGGACCGTTGGGACCGCTGACCCCAGACCAGGCTTTCGTGCTGCCCGTGGTCATGCTCGGCAGGCGAGAGCCGATCGGGGTGTTGATCATCGGCGTCAATCCTTACTGGCGACCAGACGAGGCCTATACCGCCTTCGCAGCAATGGCGGCGCGACAGCTTGGTGTCATGATCACCGATGCGGTTTCCTATCAGAACGAACGCAGGCGACAGCAGGCTCTTGAGGAGCTGGATCGGGCGCGTACGGAGTTCTTCCAGAACGTCACTCACGAGCTACGCGCTCCGCTGACGATGTTGCTCACACCGCTACAGGACATCCTTCATGAGCCCGGCGTGGTGCTTTCCGCTGCAGCACGAGACACTGTTGAGACGTCGGTGCGGGCGGGTGATCGGCTGCAAAAGGTCGTTCATGCGCTGCTAGACCTCTCGCGTGCGGAATCTGGGGCACTGATTGCGGATCGCGAGGAGATTGATCTTGTTTCGGTGACGACCGACATTGTCGAGGGGTTCCGGCCTACGGTCGAAACTCGCCTCAACCTGCGCCTCGACATGCCGGCAGAACCACTGCGGGCGTACGTCGACCGAACCATGTGGACCACCATCGTGAGCAACCTGGTCAACAATGCGCTGAAGTACACGCCGGCAGGTGAAGTCTCAGTGAGCCTTAGCGGTGACGACAGTCAAGTGGTGCTTACCGTAGCTGACACCGGTGTAGGTATCCCGCTGGAGGAGCAACCCCACATTTTCGAGAGATTCCACCGCGTGCTGGATGATCAACAACCCGGTTCGGGGATTGGTCTAGCCCTGGTTGCGGATATGACTGCTGCCCACGGCGGGTCGGTCGAGGTAGCGAGCGAGCGTGGGCAAGGTAGTGAGTTCGTGGTACGACTGCCGCGCTACAACGGATCTCCGGTAGAAACCGGGCTGCCCGAGGCCGCTGCGACACTGGCGTGTGAGGACGAGGTTGGCATTGATCGCGCCCGGTTATTGATCATCGAGGACGAACCTGATCTTCGGGCGTACTTGACCAAGATGTTCAGCAAGGACGGGTACGCGGTGGAGGCCGCGGCCGACGCAGAGTCCGCGTTGACGTGGCTTCAGGATAATGCGGAGAACCCGCCGGACATGGTGATCACCGATGTGATGCTCCCTGGACAGAGCGGTCTTGATCTTCTTGCCGTGATCCGGCAAGACGAGCGCCTGGCTCGGGTGCCGGTCGTTGTGCTGACAGCACGTGCCGAGGCCGAATCTGCTGTGGAGGCCTTCGCAGCCGGCGCCGACGACTTCGTGGCCAAGCCGTTCAACTCAGCCGAGCTGCTGGCCCGAGTACAGGCTCACTATCAGATGAACCAGCTGCGCGACAATGCAATTGATCAGGCGCAGACGACGGTTGGGCAGCTACGCCGGGCTTTGCAGAGCAACCGTGCGACCGGTATGGCGGTAGGGATTGTGATGACCCGCTACGACCTCGATTCTGAGCGGGCGTTTCAGGTGCTGGTGCGCGTCAGTCAGCAGAACAACCGCAAGCTGAGCGACATTGCCGAAGAACTCATAAGAACCGGCGTGCTGCCCGGGGTGGCGAGCTCACCCGTTGGCAACGTCTGAGCTGCCTGACTTACGCGCTTCGACGCCGCCGGCGCCAGTCG
>DATDKX010000491.1:0-2897 GCA_036519615.1 Propionibacteriaceae bacterium | reverse complement strand
GCTTGCTCATCCTCACCTATCACATGAGCGGCAACGGCACCACGCTCAAGATCCTCAGGTCCTAAGTCGGCGCTGCTAGCCGACAGTTCGGCGTACTCCTTGGCCCAATCATGGGCAGGTGGCAGCACACTCGTCACTTTGATTTCCATGACTTTGATTTCCGTGCAGCGTCCGGTTCTTGCCGAGCCTAACCGTCCCCGCCACCGGGGCCCAGCCAGGCAACCCCCCGAATCTTGGGTCGCTGCGTGGCATGATCAAGGTGAGCGCCCAGGTTCGGTCAGGAGGACGCCCAGATTCGATCAGGAGGATCCATGAGAGTCGGCGTGCCCACCGAGGTCAAGAACCATGAATATCGGGTCGCCATTACACCTGCCGGCGTCCACGAGCTGACTAGGCATGGCCACGATGTGCTCCTCCAGGCTGGCGCCGGCACCGGCTCCTCAATCACCGACAACGAATTCACAACCGCCGGTGCGAAGATCGTCGCCAGCCGCGACGACGTCTGGCAGGACTCGGAGCTGATCTTGAAGGTCAAGGAGCCGATTCCGATCGAGTACGAGTGCATGCAGCCCGGCCAGGTGTTGTTTACCTATCTGCATCTCGCGGCTGGCCGGGAATGCACCCGGGCGTTGTTGGACCGGAAGGTCACCGGTATCGCGTATGAGACGGTGCAGTTGCCCAATGGCACCCTCCCCCTGCTCGCGCCGATGAGCGAGGTGGCGGGCAGGCTGGCGCCGCAGGTCGGGGCCTACCATCTGATGCGCCAAGGCGGTGGCCGCGGCACCCTAATGGGGGGTGTCTCAGGCGTTTACGCCGCCAAGGTAGTGGTCATCGGTGCCGGTGTTTCGGGCATGAACGCGGCGGCGATCTCGCTCGGCATGCAGGCCGAGGTGCTGCTGCTGGACCGCAACATCGACAAACTTCGCGAGGCGGACCGGATCTACCAAGGTCACCTGCAGACCGTGGCATCCAATGCGTACGAGATCGAGCGTGCGGTTCTCGACGCTGATTTGGTGATTGGCGCGGTGCTGGTCCCGGGCGCAAAGGCGCCGACCTTGATCAGCAATGAACTGGTCTCCCGAATGAGGACCGGCAGTGTGCTGGTCGACATCGCCATCGACCAAGGCGGCTGTTTCGAGGACAGCCGACCCACCACGCACGCGGAGCCGACCTTCCGAGTGCACAACTCGGTGTTCTACTGCGTGGCCAACATGCCGGGCGCAGTGCCGAACACGTCGACGTACGCGCTGACCAACGTCACCCTGCCGTACGCATTGAGCCTGGCCAATCGCGGCTGGCGAGATGCGCTCAAAGCCGATCCTGCACTAGCGCTGGGCTTGAACACCCACGATGGCATGATCACCAACGGTCCGGTCGCCCAAGCGCATGGGCTCGAGCATCGGGAGCTGGCCGACGTCCTCGGTTGATGCCTCACAGCTGCTGGGGCTCATCCAGAGCTATCTCGACCACCTGACCGTCGAGCGTGGCATGTCCCGGCATACGGTCGCCGCCTACCGTCGTGACCTGCACCGCTACGCCAACTACCTGGCCGAGCTCGGTGTTACCGATCCGTCTCAGGTGAGCAGCGCAATGATCGGCGATTACGCAGCTAGATTGCGGGAGGGCAGAGCGGCACCCGATGGCGAAGGCTGGATTGAGGCACCGCTGGCAAATGCGAGCGTCGCGCGCGCTGTGATAGCGGTCCGCAGCCTGCACCGCTTCGCTGCTGCCGAAGGGCTGACTGCTGATGATCCAGCACGGAGCGTACGGCCGCCGAAGCCCCCGAGGCGGCTGCCGAAGGCCTTGGGCTTGGAGCAGGTCCAGGCCATGCTCGCGGTTCCGTCCGCCAACACCGAGGTAGGCCTGCGTGATGCGGCGCTCCTGGAGTTGCTGTATGGCACGGGCATCAGGATCTCCGAGGCTGTAGCCCTCGATGTAGATGAGGTGGATCGGCTGGCCCGGACGCCGGCTGACGAGCCGGCACCGGGACTGCGGGTCCTCGGCAAAGGTAACAAGGAACGCATAGTGCCGGTCGGCTCGTACGCTCGCAAGGCGCTGGATGCCTATCTCATACGCGGACGGCCGATGCTCGTCGCGGCGGGCCGGGGAACTCCGGCGTTGTTCGTCAATACCAGGGGTGACCGGCTCTCGAGGCAGAGCGCCTGGGCGGTGTTGCGGTCGGTTGCCGAAAAAGCAGGCATTACGGCCGAGGTTTCGCCACACACTCTGCGGCACTCTTACGCGACACATCTGCTGGACGGTGGTGCGGATATTCGCGTGGTACAGGAGCTGCTAGGTCATGCCTCCGTCACGACAACTCAGATCTACACGCTGGTAACTATCGAGCATTTACGGGAAGTCTTCCTCACTTCCCACCCTCGTGCGTATTAGTGTCGTGTCGACAAAGCTGCTTGCTGCTCGGTGGCATTAAGCTCGGCGGGACGCAACCCACGTGGTCTCGAGCCGTCTGGCAATGAGGAGGCAGGAGTGGAGCAACTCCACGGGGGCGGCGATGCTTCCCCCGTTGTCCCTGCGCAAAATGGCCCTGTTCAAAACGGGCCTATTCAAAACAGCCCTGCTCTAAATGGCCCAGCCAAAAATGGGCCAGCCCTAAATGGCCCTGCTCTAAATGGCACAGGATCGTCGCGCAGCGTCGTTGCTGACCTCACAGACCAGCACTACCTCGACGCCAATGATCTGGACTCGCTTTATCGCGACGAGCAGCAATCCAAGATCGATGAGAGCTTTGTCGTACCCGCTCCACCAGATGGCATAGCGCAGCCCGTTGAACGAGAACCGATAATCGGCCCGACCGGTCGCCCCTGGCCGGATCTACCCGAACCGCCACCGCTGACCGAACACGGACCTGCCCTGATCATTGCCATGTGCAACCAGAA
>DATDKX010000490.1:0-3254 GCA_036519615.1 Propionibacteriaceae bacterium | reverse complement strand
GACGCGACGACCGCCTCTCGGCCAACGACTGGGTCCTCATAAGGGTGGTATCGGTACGCGATGTCCTCGGTGAAGAGCGCCCTGATCTCATCGGCGTCGTAGCACAGCCACGCCGCGACGTAGCTGTCGAGCCAGGTCTGGGCGTCAGCATGGTCCACGGTGTCACCCTAATCCGTACGCCTTTTGAGCTTAGATCTGGTGACTGGGTCGAATTTCCGACCAGTGCGGAGTTCTCGAGATCAAATGTGGTGACTGGGGGTCGAATTTCCGACCAGTGCGGACTTGCCAACGCCGTGAGAAACGATGGCCTGATTACCAAAGGTGATGACAGGCAACACCGCGAGGACGAGCTAATCAGCGGATGAGCGAAGCCAATTCCTCTAGTTCGATCTGACGGACGAGCGGGTCGGCGTGCCGGTGCACCAACTGCCAATCCGGTCCGGCGCGGCGGTACACATGAGTTACCCGCAGCGAACAGTCCCGGTCAGGCAAGCCGCCGACTTGGCTGTGCTGCCGCTCGATCATGGCAACGACAACGGTGTCACCCGGGCGTGGGTCTCAACGTACTCCAACCTCGCCTCGCCGCCTTTGAAGAGGTCGGCTGAGGTCTTGACGCCCTCCTTTGAAGCCTGCGGGCTCAATCCGCGTCAGGCCGGTGGGATGTTCTGGTTCACGCGGAAGACGTTGTCTGGGTCATACCGGCGCTTGATATCGCGCAGCCGGTCGAGGTTCGGCCCATAGAAGGCGGCGATCCTGTCGGCCTCGTCGTCCGCTGCGTAGTTCATGTACGTCCGCGGCGCCGTATACGGCTCGAGGGCGGCGATGGTATCCCGTACCCACTGCATGTTGACGTCGGTGTCGGCCGAATCCACCCATTGGCCAGTCAGTACAAGGTTGAAACCGGGTTCCCGGTGCGGGAAGGCGGTGGCCGTCGGCTCGACGCGGCACGCCGCGCCGTGGAAGTGCTCGATGAGGATGTTGGTCATTGGCGACGGCACCGCCTCATATGCATCGAGCAGCGCCTGGACGGCGGCATCGCTAAGGTCGGCGAAGAAGGCCGAGCGCCAGTAGTTCAGCGCGCCGCGGGGGAAGCCGGCGTCCAGCATGGTGTTGATAGCCGGGTACGGCATTGGGGCCACCAGGTCCATTGCCGGCGGACCGAACTCGCGCAGCGGTCGCAGCTCTGCCTCCGCCTCGGCGATCGCGCCAGCATGGCACACGGGCAACGCGCACAACTTCATGCCGCTGCCGTCTGGGGCGTGAGTTAGCGCGCAGAACACCGAGGCGTCATCGGACATCTCCATGGCGAACTGGCGATACATGCCAATCACATCACCGGCCGCGGCCAGCGGGTGGGCGATGAGTCCGCCGAGGATGGTGTCCAAGGTGTGGGTGACGAACTCGAGCGAAGCGGCAACACCAAAGTTGCCACCGCCCCCGCGCAGCGCCCAGAAAAGGTCCGGCTCATGCTCTTGGTCGACGATGCGCACAGCACCATCGGCGGTGACCAGCTCGACCGCAGTGAGGTTGTCGATCGACATGCCGTATTTGCCCATCAACCAACCCAGCCCACCGCCCAACGTCAGGCCGGCCACTCCGGTAGTCGAGATCACGCCACCGGTGGTGGCCTGCCTATAGACGTGGGTCGCACGGTTGTACTCATTCCATGTGACTCCGCCTTGCGCCCGCGCCCGACGGCGGCTCGGGTCGACGTCGACGCCGCGCATCAGCGATAGGTCGATCATCAGGCCGCCGTCGGTGAGGGCCCGGCCGGCCACGTTGTGCCCGCCGCCGCGGACCGAAATCTCCAGCCCCGCATCGCGGCCGAACGCCACAGCGTCGCGTACGTCGGCGACATTGTGGCAGCGGGCAATCAGGCCGGGACGCCTGTCGATTAGGCCGTTGTGCACAGCTCGCACCTCGTCGTACGTGGCATCATCAGGCCCGACCAGCGACCCGTTGAAGGCGGTCACGAACTCCTCCGGCACCACCACCGCGACCATCGCCCCACCCTCTTCTGCCTGGCCGTTCCCTGCCTCCTTTTGACGATAGGCCGCCCATCGGATCGCGGCAAGGTCCCGGCCAATGACCATCGCGATGCTTCTAGCGCAGACCTTGCTGCGGCAGAAATGCGTTGCCGGGCGACTGCGGTCTGAACCGGGATCAGGCCGGTTGAACAGCGTCCGCGTGCTGCGACGGCGAGAGCTCACTCACCACGTGAAACTGCTCGTACTGCCGGCCCACCGGAACGGCGTCAGTCCAGTCGAACACCCTGGACGATCACAAGGGCGGACGCTAACAGTCAGCGCGGCGATCGGTCGCTGCTAGGGAGTACTGAGCGGCCTCGCGGCGGATGGCTTCAAGATCATTTCTGGAGCGCTTGTAGGCGGTCTGCGCCGATGACTTGCCGGATCCGATTCTCGAGCTCCGGGACGAGTTCTTGAGCGATCGTGAACACCTCAAGGCCGCGTTCGGTGGGCTGCACGAGCTTTGCTCGCCGGTCGGTCGGATCGGGCACACGTACGACGTAACCGTGGGTCTCGAGGTGCTGGACCAGTTCGGCCATGGCCTGCTTGGTCATCTGCGCGCGTTCGGCCAGAACGCTGACCCGCCGAGCGATTGACAGCTCGGACTGGACGAGATCACGGTCCTCGCGACCAGCGCTCAGACGAACGGCGACCTGTTCGCCGTCGAAGTCCGGATGCCACCTGGGGGCGGTCCGCCAGTAATTCACCGACATAGTCCCAGCGAGATCTATTACGTCCTCGAAGGCGAGTTCACTTTCTATGTCGGGGATGCGGATAGTACGCCGCGGCCGGTGACTGCCACTGCGGGTGACGTAGTTCCACTGCCGGGAGGTACGCCGCACACCATCCGAAATCAGTCCGACGTAGATGCGGTGGCATTCGTGGCACACGCCCCGGGGCCGGTCATGGAGGCTTCTCCCGCGCCGTATCAGCTACTGCCACCGAACGCAGCCTGGGCATCGAGGATGTGCTGTCTGTGGCGGAGCGGCACGGAATCGAGATGCTCGGCCCAATCCCAGCCTGAGTTTCTGCCGTTGGTCCTCGGGACTGATCGTGATCATTCGTGCGGCATATTTTGGGCCGCCGGAGTACGCAGGTCTCCCCGCCCCGACACCCCGAACTTGCGGAGCAGGGCAGAAATGTGGACAGACACCGTCTTGGGACTAATGAACAGCGCCTCCGCGATGTCACGGTTGGACGCGCCACTCGCGACGAAGCTAAGGATTT
>DATDKX010000489.1:0-4527 GCA_036519615.1 Propionibacteriaceae bacterium | reverse complement strand
CGGCGGCATTGTGAAGAGCCTGGGTCGCTGAGGCGTTGGTTAGCCTTTCCAACGTCACCAGATCGATGTATACCAACAGCGCCTCGGCGGCGCCCGTCCGAGCGTTATCAGTCGCTCGGCGGAGCAGTAGGTTCGGGATGAAAAAACCGATCACAGCGCCAGCCACGGCGGCGATTGCAGGTATTGGACTGAGGCGTCCAGTGAGATAGGTAAATGCGAAGCCCGCCAGCCCAGGGAGTACCGCACCAATGATCGCCATTACAGCCTTGTCGGCGTAGAACTCCGCGATCGCCTTGTCTTGGATTCGCAGGGCGCGCCGCTGTCCGTTAGATAGCGGAATCGGGAAGAGGCGATGAATGAAGGCGCCTAGACGCTCAGAGCGACTTCTAATCGGACCGATGTCGTTTGAGGGCAGGCGGTCGACGCTATCGGTGCCGATGCGCTCTAGCGCGGCCTCTAGACGTGGGGTGGAACGTGCGAAGGCTACGACAAGGCAGCACAGGCCTGCAGCAATCAACATCCCTGAAATCAGCACCAGGCTGATGATCATCGGTGTTCTCCGACGAGGATCCGTGGTCGATCTGGCTGGTGAGCCTTACGTCGCATCAAGAACAGCGAGGCGAGGTAGATGATCAGCAGCGCCGACAGCAGGGTCTGACCGAGCGGCGTCCGGTACGGCGCGAAGAAGTCTGGTGAGAGCAAGAACACCAGCACGAGGGTGGACAGCGAAATCACCGTCACCTGCCGGACCACAACGTACGGCTTGGATCGCTCAACCTCGATTACGCGTCGACCCTTGAGCTGTGCCTGAATGGAGTCGGCAAGCGCCTGCAGCGTCACCGAAGCGCCGTTGGCACCGCGACTTGACGCCAAGATCAGTGCAGCAACTACGCCGTCGGCGTCGGGTGAGTCAATGGCATCGGCAAATCGCATCAGCGCATCCCGGGTCTCCCAACGATTATTCAGCCTGGTCACCAGGAAGTTGACCTCGTCGGCAAGCAAGGGCGGAGCCGTACGGCGCGAGATCCGAATCGCATCGGTGATCGACTTGCCGGTGCCGAGTGTCGCCGCAAGTGAGCGCACCCAGCGGTCCAGCGCCTCAAGTAGCTGGATTTCGCGTGGCTTGGGAAGGATTAGCAAATAAGGCAGACCAAGCGCCAGCAGCGGCAACACCACGATCAAGATCAGCCAGCCGGTGAGCATTGCAATGAGACAGCCGATGATCATGCTGAGCAGCAAGATCAGGTCACGTTGTCGACCGCGTGACCCCGGTGGGCGTCGAGTGACCCTTGCCCACCATTGCTGGATTGATACGGTTCGTTGGCTGGCCGGTCGGATTTGTCGGCGTAGCCCGTAGAAGATTCCCAGCAGCCCGCCGATGATCAACAGACCGGCTGTGATCGCAAGAATGCTGGTCACAACTCATGCTCCACGTCTGATTGCATTGAGCGGGGAAGATCCCGACGAAATGGCAACAGCTCGGCCTCAAAGTCGGCGTCGGGAAAGAATCCAACGGGCTGACCTCCAGTTCCCGAGGCGTGATACGTGAGGTGGGTGACCGGGCGACCATGCTCGATCGCGCGGGTCAGCTGCCGGATCTCGGACACATAGCGGCGACGCGTGCCGCCTTTCCACGTCTCGTCCACCAGCTTCACATAGATAAAGAGGTGGATGTTGTGGGCAATCTGGCGGTACGCCTCTTCCACCGTTAGGACCCCGCCTTGTGCAACTCGAGACGCCAGACGATCCATCGTTGACTCCGCCGAGTGCGAGTGCGTGGTACTGAGCGTGCCAGTGCCTGCCTGCATGGCTTCGAACATGGCCGCTGCCTCGCCGCCGCGAACCTCTCCGATCACCAGCCGGGACAGGTTTTGCCGCAACGCTTCCGGGACGAGCTCGGAGATCGTGAAGTCGCCGATACGAGCCCCTCCGGACGTTTCACCATGGCCGACACGGGCCTGGAGAGCCAAGATGTTCTCTCGGCCGGGCTGCAGGTGGGTCATCAGCTCATAGTCGGTTTCCAACGTGCCGAAGCGTTCATTGAATGGGATGGCATTGATCAAGGCCCGCAGCAACGTCGTCTTGCCCGCACCTTGATCACCGGAGATGACCATTGACTTTCTGGCCAAGATCGCCGCGTCCAGGAATTGCGCCAGCTGATACGGCATCAGACCGCCCTCAGCAAGATCGGCCAAAGATACGTCGGTGAGTGTGTGCTGACGAATGACGATGCTCGGCCGATACGACAAGCCGAAGGCCATGGCGTGCAAGCGAAATCGCTCGCCGAGAGCCAAGGTCATCGTGGGATGCGTGTCATCGAATGGTCGGGACGGTTCGCTGTTCTGACCGAGGAAGCGGATCGCCTCTACCAGCTCCGCATCGCTGTCAGCGACCGGCGGCATCTGCCGCCGCCGCCCGTCATTGAACTGGACAACGACTGAGTCCCAACCGTGGATCTCGATGTTCTCAACGTCGGGCATCTCGAGTAGCGGCTGCAGCCTGCCATAGCCGAAGATCGAGTTCTCGACCGCTGTGACGTAGGCCTCTTCTTGAGCGGGCGACCAGAGCTCAGCGCCACCTCGATGGAGCGAACGAACATGATCAGCTACCGTGCGGCGCACAATTGAGCGGCCCAACAGCAGCCGATCCTCGCTGGTTAGCGGGCGACCGCTTGATCGTGCGTACTCTTCGGCTTCATCAGTGATGATCTCTGAGGCGCGCCGGCGAAGATTCACAACTTGAGCCCATTCAAGATCACCGGATGGCAACTGAGCGTGGCTGGATCTGAGCTCCGCAGAACTGTAAATCCCAAAAGGTTGGTGATTCATCGTGCGCGGGCCCGGATTAGCGGGCGGCTTGAAAAGCTCTTTGTCATACTCCGCAAGCATCGGAATGTCTGTCAGGCCGGCAGGCTGGTCAACCGAGGTTTGTTCCTTCATGTCGGGTCACCAACTAGCTGGGCCGACCGCTGTAACCTGCCCGATAGCTGGGAAGAGGCATCACGAACGCTGCGAATTAGCGGTGATGTGTCGAACCGCCGGTGTCGCGGCCGCCCGTCGGAGAGGTGCGCAGCTGTCTGCCGGTCATGGGCAATGCTGGTGATCACCGGTACGTCGAGTGCCCTAGTGATCTCACCGCTGTGGTACGGCTGTCCCTCACCGACAACGATCAAACCAAGGTGCCCGCGATCGGTCGAAGCCAGCCGCGGGTGATCATGAAGCGTCTGCAAGTGCACCCGGGCGCTCATGACCGACCGAAGGGTCGAATTGAGAACGATAGCGGTAAGCGCACTGCGTTCGAGGAGCGCCGCAGGCGGCCCGGCCGCGCCCATACGACCGCAATCGATGATCACGTCGATATCAACGTCGGCCAGCCGGTCGAAGGCTTCAGCGAGGTCTTCCCATACCGCAGCGAAATGCATCGCGCTGCCGGGTCTAGTGAATCCTGGCAGGAAGAGCCGTCGAGTGTCTTGTTCAGCTGAAAGCAGCAGCGCTTGGTCGAGCACCACCTCGCGAAGCGGGCGCCGGTCACGGTGAGCCTCGGCCACCCGCAGCAGCCCCTTACCAACGGCGGAGCGACCGGCGAGGTAGCCAGCCAGAATGGCCTGATGGGCACCCGGATCGCAATCGGCGAGCAGAATCGGCCGGGGCCAAGTGAGGGCAAGACCGACGGCGAGCGTTGTGACGCCCGGTGAGCCACCAGTGGAGGTCAGCAGCAGTATCGCCATTGTTGATCACCTGCCTGCATCACGCACGATGGCGACTCGATCTTGAGCCGCTAGCGTCGCAATGGTTGGCGCCGCGGCCGCGTCTACGTCGATGTTGACCAAGATCGACGTACCGTCGGCGGCCTGCGATTGGTCAATCACGCTACCGGCAAAGATGCTCCCAGCGAGCTTGTCTGTTATCGAGCTGTCAGCGGCTGCCGGCATGGCAATAAGGCGTACGCGCGAGGCTGGCAGGAGCAGATTGCTTGGCGCTCGGCCGGGTGCGAGCTTGAGCCCGATGATCGCCCGGCCTTCAGCCGGGATGGTCGAGTCTGCCACTGAAGTCGAGGAAATGACTGATCCCTCCACAAGATCGAACGCGGCTCGCTTGCCGACAAGATCGTTTAGCTGCGTGGCGGGAATCGCGTGTGGGAGCGAGCCACCGCGCAATGTAACCGTAGCTAGATCATTCCGCTCGATCGTCTCCCCTCGATAGACGGTATGAGCTGCCGCCACCACAGCTGTTTCCGAAGCAATGCGGGCGTAGATGACGTACGACAGCAGCCCGCCAAGACAGAGTGCGACGATGCCGAGCGCGATCCACTTGGGATTGCGGCGTCCCGGCAAGCGAGGCGGTTGCGGCGTGAGTGGGGACTCCGATGGAGGACGCCCGTTACGTTTTCGAGCACTGTTGGCGGACGCGGCAGCGCGAGGCTCAATGTCAATGGTCATTGTTTTCGTCCCAGAGTCTGATGAGTAACATGATCATCGCGAATCCCCCGTAGGCACGATGTTCGATCGAGCTGAGCCTTGTCCGCTGA
>DATDKX010000488.1:0-23229 GCA_036519615.1 Propionibacteriaceae bacterium | reverse complement strand
TTATCGGTCGAAGGCGATGCGCTTCGGATCTCACCGGAGAGCTTTCACACGGGTTCTGGGTCACTGGATGCAGCCAGCCGGTATCTGTTAGGAAAACGGCTCCATTTGCTGGTCCCGCTCGGAACGCTGCCGTTCGGGCATAACTTGACCGGCGTGCGGGCCGATCGGGAGGGGTTGCACCTCACCGCGACGGGGACCGACGTCCTGCTTGAGCCTTGATCACAAGGTGCCCAGCGGGATTGCCGGATTGCCGAGAACGTCGGCGTTGATCGGGCGTGCTGACTGGATCAATCGTTCGATGTCGTCGGCAACATCCCAAATGTTGATGTTCATGCCGGCCTGGAGACGTTGCTCGTAGAGCCAGAAGACGATCCTCTGACCGGGGTCGGCGTACTCGCGGAAGATCACCCGGTCATAGCCGGCCGGGCCGATGTCGCCGGTGTACTCCATGCTGAGGTCGTACTGATCGGTGAAGAAGTACGACGGTCGTACGTCAACTGCGTCTTGGTCCAGCATCGCCTTGGCGGCCACGGCGCCTTGACGTCGGGCGTTGGCCCAGTGCTCGACGCGAATGTGTCGACCCAAGCGAGGACTGTATGTCTGGGCGATGTCGCCGGCGGCGAAGACGTCCGGATCGGACGTACGCAGGTGCTCATCGACGACGATTCCGTTGTCGATCTTGAGGCCGGCCGCTGCGGCGAGCTCCGTGCGCGGGGCGACGCCGACGCCAACGATGATCATGTCGGCGTCGATCTTGGTGCTGTCGCTCAACCTGACACCGGTCACAGCTCCATGCCTGCCAGTCAATTCGACCGCCGTGGTCCGGTAGCGCAGGTCGACACCATGGCTGCGGTGTAGCTCGTCAAAGATCGGCGCAGCCTCAGGGCCGAGGACATGCTGCAGCGGCAGATCGCCGGACACGAGGAGCGTGACATCCAGCCCCGCGGCGCGGGCAGCAGCGGCAGTTTCCAGCCCGATCCAGCCGGCGCCGATGATCACTACCCGTTTCACCTCAGCGAATTTGATCTTGATGCGCTCACTGTCCTCGACATTGCGCAGGTAGTACACGCCGTCGAGATCGGCGCCGGGTACGTCAAGTCGGCGCGGTTTCGAACCCGTGGCTAGCAGGAGCTTGTCATAGCTCAGCCGTTCCCCGGCGGCGGTGGTGACGGTCCGTGAGGCCGGGTCGAGTGAGGTCACTGCACTGCCCAGCGACAGCTCCACTGCGTGCTCGGCGTACCACGGCTCTGGGTGGACGAAGATGCTGTCCCGATCAGCCTTGCCCTGGAGGTAGTCCTTGGACAGTGGAGGGCGTTCGTACGGAGCATTCGGTTCGTGGCCGAGCAAAGTGATCTTCCCGTCGAAACCTTCCTCCCGCAGGGTCTGAGCTGCGATAGCACCGGCCATGCCGCCGCCGACAATGACGAAGCTGGGTTTGGTGTTCATGGGTGAGCCTCCTCGTGAGCGGCGATCAGGGTAAAGAACTCGGCGCGAGACGCGGCGTTGCGGCGTAGCTGGCCGTGTAGTGCGGAGGTGACCGTATTGGCGCCGGCTGCTCGGACGCCGCGTACGGTCATGCACAGATGCTCGGCTGCTATGACGACACCGACGCCGCGCGGCGCAAGGTGATCTTGGAGCCAGTCGGCGACCTGCTGCGTCAGCCGTTCCTGCACTTGGGGACGACGGGCGAACAGCTCGACGACACGAGCGAGCTTGGACAGGCCAAGGATCCGCTCGCCCGGTAGATAGCCGACGTGAGCCACGCCGACAAACGGCAGCAGGTGATGTTCACATACCGACTGCACCGGGATCGAACGGGCGATGATCAACTCGTCATATCCGGCATCGTTGGGGAATGTGGTCAGGTCGAAGGGCCGTGGGCTGAACATCTCGGCGTACGCGTGTGCCATCCGAGCCGGGGTAGCGGCCAAGCTTTCGGTATCGAGGTCCACGCCGAGCGCGACCAGGAATGCGGTTGCAGCCTGCTCCGCGGCGGCCAGGTCGAGTCCACTCGACGGCTTGACGATATGCAGCGCAGCCCGCGGGGGAGCTTGAGCTATGTCGGCACCGTTGACCAAGGCGGTCTGCGCAGGTGGCGTCATCGTTGACCCTTCATCTAAAGGACACTAATGTTGACGTTAGACGATGGAGGACTCTTTCGTCAAGAGAGTTGTCTTTTAGAACGGTATGGGATGACCAGGGAAGATCTTGCTGGGCGAGTGGCGGGCGTCGCCGCGCTCGCCGACCCGATCCGCCGCGAGCTCTACCTCTATGTGAGCGCGCAACCCGCGCCGATCAGTCGAGACCAAGCCTCCGACGCGCTCGGCATCGCTCGTCACACTGCGAAGTTCCACCTCGACAAGCTCGCCGAGGAAGGCCTGTTAGACATCAGCTTCAAGCGGCTCTCCGAGCGTCGCGGGCCTGGCGCCGGCCGTCCCACCAAGCTGTACGCCCGATCCAGCCGACAGCTCTCGGTGATCTTGCCGGAACGCCGATACGACCTCGCGGGGCACCTGCTGGCCACCGCCATCAATAATGCGGCTACCCAAGGCAGGACGGTCACAGATGCCTTGAAGGCTGCGGCTGCCGGCTGGGGCCGCAGCGTCGCAGACCATGCCCGAGCAGCAGCTGGTCCTCGACCGAGCCCCGAGCGACTTCTCGCCTGCACCTGCCAGGCACTGACCGAGAACGGGTACGAAGCACAACGCACCGACGGCACCATCGTGCTGCGCAACTGCCCCTTCGATGTGCTGGCCCGAGAACACACGGAACTGGTCTGCGGCATGAATCTCGCCATCATGGCTGCAATCACCGAGCAACTCAGGGAGATGGAGCTCGGTGCCCAGCTCGAACCCGCACCAGACCGTTGCTGCGTTGTCTTTGTGCCGGCTGATGTTTTCGCAAAGCAGCCTCAACGTGAGGAGTCGACCGTCGACGATGTGAAGTCTTGTGCACCCGAGGCGCCGCCGGAGACCCAACTCTTCCTGCTCACCCAATGCACCTGAAGGCGATGATGGGCAAATGGACTCGGATGTCGTGCAGCTGCACACCGGAACTCGCCTCGTCACCGATATCACTCAAGTGATCATGAAGTTCTGTCGCGACCGGGGCGACGGACTGTGTCACATCTTTGTTCCGCATGCGACCGCAGGCGTCGCATTGATCGAGACCGGCAGCGGCTCGGAGTCCGACCTTGAGGAGGCCATCGACCGGCTGCTCCCGAAAGACGACATGTACCGTCATCGGCATGGTAGCCGCGGCCACGGCCGAGACCACGTACTGCCGGCCTTCATATCACCCGCACTCACGCTGGCAGTGCTCGGCGGCCGGCCCACACTCGGGACCTGGCAAAGCGTCGTGCTAGTGGACACGAACGCCGACAACCCAGACCGGAAGGTACGGCTAAGCTTCCTGCCTGCTTGACCTAGAGTGCCTGATCAACCAGACGACGGCGCCAATGATCAACACACCAGCGCCAGCCAGCACCGAGGTCAACGGCAAGGTGACCGCGAGCAAGACACAACCGGCCAGACCAACGATCGGGATCCACCGTGCCGGCCGATTCTCTGCAGCAGTGAGGGTCGACGCAGAGGCGTTGGCAATCGCGTAGTAAGCCAGCACCGCGAACGAAGAGAACCCGATCGCGCCACGAAGATCGAGAGTCGCCACCAAGATCACCACCACGACTCCCACCGCGAATTCAGCGCGATGTGGCACCTCATATTTCGGATGCACGGCGTCGAGGAACCGGGGCAAGTAACGATCACGAGCCATCGCAAAGGTGGTCCTGGAGACGCCCAGGATCAACGCCAACAGTGATCCGAGCGCGGCGACTGCCCCACCAACTTGCACCACAGGTGCAAATTGACGAAACGATCCGGCCTGCACCGCCACGAGCAGCGGCGCGGGAGTCGAGGCTAAGGCGGCCGCACCCACGGCGAGCAGCGCGGCGACCGCAACAGCCGCGTACACAAACAGGGTGATCATGAGCGCCAGCGAGATGGCACGGGGGATAGTCCGGGCCGGGTCCTTGACTTCCTCAGCAAGAGTGGCGATCCGCGCGTAACCGGCGAAGGCGAAGAACAGCAGGCCAGCGGACTGCAAGATCCCGTACGCGCTCCCGCCGGGAAAAGGCAAGAGATGATCACCACTAGCCTGGCCGCCGCCCAGACACGCGACTACCACGAAGATCAACGTCGCCATGGTGATCACCACGATCACCCCAGTAAGCCGCGCCGACTTCTGAATACCGCGATAGTTGATCAAGGTCAACACGATCACTGCACCGACGCCGACCAACCGAGCATGCGAGGGGGAGACGTACGCAGCGAAGGTCAATGCCATCGCCGCGCAGCTGGCCGTCTTCCCCACAACGAAGCCCCACCCGGCCAGATATCCCCAAAACGGACCCAGCCGCTCTCGGCCGTACACGTACGTGCCCCCGGACTGCGGATAGAGCGCCGCCAGCCGCGCTGAGGAGGTGGCGTTGCAATACGCGACCAGGGCGGCGACACCCAAGCCGATCAACAGGCCGGATCCGGCCGCTGCGGCTGCTGGGGCGTACGCCGAGAACACCCCAGCGCCGATCATCGACCCGAGCCCAATCACCACCGCGTCGAAGACCCCGAGCCGGCGGCCAAGTGTTGGTGGCTGCGCAGACTGCACGAAGGAGCCTAACGCGGTGTCAGAACCACCTTGCCGATGTTGCGGCGTTCGGCTAGGTAGCGGTGCGCGTCGCCCGCCTGCTCGAAGGGGTAAGACCTCGCGACTACTGGCATCAGCTGTTTACGGTTGAGATCGCTCAGCAGCGGTGCAGTGATCCGGTCCATGCCGCCTTCCCGACGCCACCAGCTCAGCAGGTTGAGCCCGAATACGCCCCGATTCTGATTGAGCAGGCGGCCAGCGTTCCACCACGGCATCGTTGAGGTAGGCATTCGCATCAGGCTCCGCAAAGTGGCTCTCATGTCGCGGCCGTTCTCGTTCATAGCCTCGGACAGTCCGCACATGATCAGCCGACCACCCGGTCGAAGGATCCGGTAGTCCTTCCGGAACGAGGTGGGCCCCATCGGGTCCAAGATCACGTCTACGCCCTCACCGTTGGTCATGCGCCTGATTTCCGCTTTGAAATCTTGATTGCGGTAGTCGATCGGATGATCAACACCCTGCGCCTTGATGGCGTCATGCTTCGCTGCCGAGGCGGTGCCAAAGATCTCAGCGCCCACGATGCGGGCGATCTGGGTTGCCGCGATCCCGACCCCACCGGCCGCGGCATGGATCAAGACTCGGTTCCCTTCCCGCAATCCGCCCATGATCATCAAGGCGGCGTACGCCGTGCCGTAGTTCACGCAAAATGCCGCTCCTTCTTCGAAGCTGAGGTGCTCCGGCATCGGCATCACGTCTCGAGCCTGCGCAACCGCGAGCTCCGCCTGACCCCCGAACTGGGTCCCTGCCATCACCTGCTGCCCGACGGTCAGCCCGGAAACGCCCTCCCCGATCGTCTCCACCTCACCGGCGACCTCATAGCCCAACACGCAGGGCGGCTTCGGCGCGGCGGGGTACAAGCCCACCCGTGCCATGGTGTCAGCGAAGTTGAGACCGGCCGCACGGACCGCGATCCGAACCTCGCCAGCTCCCACGGCAGGATCTGGCCGCTCCAGGACCTCGAACATTTCCGGCCCGCCGGTTCGGGTCAATACCACAGCCTTCATGGTCGAAATCTACGTGTGGCAGCCGCGGGCCGGCGCGTGGCTCCACACATCTACGAGTGGGGCAGCAACGTTGTATGTTCAGTCCAGCACGAGGACCGGGCGGCACCCAGGATCGGGTCGAAGAGCGGACGGTGAGCGTGAGCGAATCTGACGGTCGGTTGCTGCAGGTTCGCGGCCTGGTCAAGGACTATCCGGGTGTCCGTGCCCTCGGCGGTGTCGACCTGGCCGTCGACAGCGGCCAGGTGCATTGCCTCATTGGCCAGAACGGTGCCGGTAAGTCGACGCTGATCAAGTGCGTTTCGGGACTGGTCGAGCCGACGGCTGGCGAGGTTCAGTTCCAAGGGGAGCCGTTGCCGGTCGGCGATTCGAACGCCTCGATCGTCGCGGCACTGCAACCATCTACCAGGAGCTTGACCTCGTCCCGCACCTCTCGGTCGCACTCAACGTCTTTCTCGGCCACGAACAGAAACGGGGTCCGATTCTCAACCGGGCAGCGATGCGCCGCGAGACCGCAGCACTCCTCGCCCGCCTGGGTGACGAGGGCATCTCGCCAAATGGCGCCGGTCACAGCCCTGCGGCCGGCGCAGCAATAGTTGGTCTCAATGGCTCGAGCCCTCTCGCACTCGGTCAAGTTGTTGATCTTGGATGAGCCCTCTGCGGTCTTGGACGACGTCGAGGTAGAGGCATTGGATCGGTGGCGACAATTACGGCATCGGCAAGTCTGCCGCCGACTTCATCGCAGGTCGTCGCCAATGGGGAGGTGCTGCTCTCTCCGGCCAGGCTTATGGCGCGGGGCCTGTCGAACGCCGAGATTGCGCGTGAGCTCTTCATCAGCGACACCACCGTGAAGACCCACATCACGCACATCCTGATGAAGCTCAAACTCCGAGATCGCGTCCAGGCGGTTGTGCTCGCGTACGAGACGGGGCTGTTCGACTCCCGCTAAGGACTGTAGCGGGCTACTCGCTCGACGGCGCCAAGGCAGGGCTAGGTGATGTTTCATAGAAACTACCTTCATGTCCCTGCGGTCGGTCGCCCGGACGTGTAGCTTGAGCCTGTTTAACGAGTAAGCGCGCATGCTTCGATCGTGGGCGGCGTCCCTTCCAACCACTAGTTCATCGGCGGCAGTCCGACGAAGGACTCCTACCTCCCGTCACCAGATGACCTAAGTAAAAGATCAAAGGAGATCATCGTGAAACGCTGGCTAATTCCGGCGGCCGTCGTGGCCGGAATCATCGTAAGTGCCGGACCGGCTGCTGCCGCCCCGCCCGAGCCTCTCGACGTTAGCTTTCCCAACGATGACTGTGGCTTCACTGTAGTGATCGATGTCGTCGGCAAGACAAAGATCATTGACCTCGGTGACGGACGATCAATAATCGCCTCGCCGGGGCAAAAAGCGACCCTGACGGCCAACGGGAAGACCGTAGAGTACGTCATCACGGGCACTTCCCATGAGCAGGTTATGGAGGACGGCAGCACCGAGGTGACGGCGAGGGGGAGGAACATCCTAATTCGTCCCGATGTCGGGCTCTTCCTTACGATTGGCAATTTCAACTATGCCCGTACTGCGGGTGGGGGTGAGCTGAGGCCATTTGAAGGGTCGGGCCAGTTCGTCAATATCTGCGAAATACTCGCCTAACTATCCCCTGTCCTCTGGCGTGTCATGAAGGACACCTTCGTCCCTGTGGGCGCAGCTCAGTGATCGCACGGGAGTACGGCTTGCCGGCCGTCGTGGGCGTGGAGGAAGCACCCGGCTGATCCGAAATGGGCAGCGGATCCGCGTGCATGGAACGGAGGGGTACGTGGAGATCCTGCCCTAGGAGATTGCGGGGCAATTCGAGATGAGAAGGCTCGCGTTTCGGTTGGGATAGAAAGACTGCCGGGCATCGCCGGGCCAGTCGGTTCCTGACCGGGAGTTGTTGGACGCGGGGGGCGTTTGGTCGGCCGTCTGGCGCCGGGGGACACGGTGCACGGATTTCTGGCTGAGCACAGTGTGCGATTGTTCCCTGACCTGCGCTACTGGGATGGCGGCAACTGGTCCGGCCAATCTCGCCCCGCATTTCCGAGCGCAGCTACCCCGGGTTCGCTTGAATCGCCGGCATCCATGCGGACCCCGAGACCGTGGTGGCAAATGGCTGAACCGCCCCGACTCGCACGCCGGAAATCGATGCGTGCAGATCCGTGCGTTGTCCCAGCCGCCCTCTTTAGGGGATAGAACCTGCTTCGCGCTCCGCTAGCCGAGCGAAGGACTTAAGTTCGCCCCGGAAGCTGCCCTTGTACGACCCGAATGCGAAGATCCTCGCCATGACCGCGGAGATGATTCCGTTCGTCCAAAACTCCTGGGTCAAACGCGTACCGTCGCCCTGGTCCTCGAACGTGGCCTGCTCGACGCCGCGGAGAAGCCAGCTACCGAAGCGCGTCCTCACCAGCCTCGGCCGGTCGACCTGGAGGATCTCGCTCGGGCTGCGCATCCGGCCGAACCACGCGGTGTAGCGGGTCCCCGCCGTGGTGACCGGTCCTGTCACGTCGGTGATCCGAGTCAGCCCTTCGATCCACTCATGCGCTCGGTCCAGGTCCGTCCACAGATCAAAGATCTGTTCCCGCGGCGCCCTCACGTGGACAACGAAGCGATGGTGACCCACGCCTGCAGTGTAGTGAGAACCTGTTCCCCCAGCGGGCCGTAATGATGACGGAGTGTAAACAACTACCCAGATCCACCAGATCGTGTCCTCGACGGTGGACCCGGTGCTGAGGTTCTTCGCCGACATCGACCTACGCGACATCGTGATCACGCCGCCGCAAGGCTACAACAGCGCGATCACCACGACGAGTGAGGAGCAAGATCACCAAGGCCGAAGCCAGCACTCATGCGATGACTCCACGGAACCCCAATCCATCCACGGCTAACCCGTGTCCTAACTGATTCTGATGAGCTCGACGATGAGTGTGTCGGCCTTGGTGATCTGGCCAGCGGCTAGACGGGTTACTTTGCTGACCGGGATCCCGCTCCTACACAGTGGGATCTCAGGCCCGGCCGGTGTTACCGCACTGATGGGCCACGTAGGTGCTAGTTGATCTTGGTTCGCTTGTTGGTTGACTTCCGATAAGTACCCGTCTACGGCTCGACTGGACCATCGCCGATCTTGCGGGCCGGATCGATCCTGGTCACCGAGATCAGCGCCAGGTTGAGGTTGCGGATCTTGTTCAGCGCACCATGCAGCGCGGCCTGGTCCACGATCTCGCCGGAGATCATCGCCTCTCCGGGTGAGGCGTTGCTGATCGTGAGCCCGTCGAACCACTCGAACCACTCGGACCACTGGGCATCGACCTGGCCGATGACGCGGATCGCGTAGACAGCCACGGTGCTCCTTACGCGGCTTCGGCCGGCGTTGCGGGCTGGGTCTGCTTCGGAAGGCGAGACAGCCTCGACGGCCCGAACACCGCTATGACCACCAGGGCAGCCGCAACCGTGAACGCAGTCATCAGCCAGAACGGCAGGACCCAGTTCTCAATTCCGAGGGGCAGGAGGACCAAGGTAAGGGGTGCGTTCGTTGAGGTGTGGAACAGAACCACGAGGAGCAGGCTGCCCTTGCTGCTGTTGTACAGCCAGGTGTAGATCACGGACAGCGCGAGCGTCTGGATAAGGAACGCGGGGTAGAGGCTGAGCGGATGATCAACATTTCCCCGCAGCCACAGTGGCAGATGCCAGAGGCCGTGCAGAGACCCGACCACCAGACTGGCGGTCAAGGCCGTACGCCTGAATTGCAGTCGCGGAAGTGCGAACCCGCGCCAGCCCATCTCCTCGCCAAGCGCACTGCCCGGAAAGGTCATGAACGCAATGGTGATGATCGCGCTCAACAGCGGCACGGCTAGGGCAGCTGTCGGTCCGCCGCGGGTAACGGCAATCAGGGTGATGGTGCCGACGACGAGCGCGGTCGGCGCGAGGAGTACGAGGTACCACCGCCAGCTGATCCGCCAGATCAGGAGTCGACTGAGGAGCTTGCGAGTGGCGCCCCATCCGAACCCGACCAGCGTGAGGACGATCGCTACCGCCGATGGGATGTTCGATCCGATCAGCAGGGCGAGGCTGGTGTATGGTCCCGCGGCAGCGTCTCGAAAGATGTCGAGTGGGATCCAGAGGGCCCAGGTCAGGCCGTAGGTCAGTACGAGGAAAGCCGCCAGAGGATGGCGCCTCACGAGTTGTGACAGGCCGGTTCTCCCGGGGCTGTTTTGCTTCGTTGTCGTGGATGTCAGCACGTCGGTGCCTCCTACTAGTTGACTCACATCTGAGCCTAGGAATCCACCGCGGGTAGGGCATCGACCTTTGGTTGGCGATGTAGGCGGTGGCAACAGTCAGAATGACCTTTACTTCGGGAAAGGAAGTTTCTTTACACCCGTGGGATGCTGAGACATGCATGGTCCCGCAACCGCCCTGACGTTGCGGGCCGATGACCGGGTCGAGTTGGAGCGATGGCTCGGGTCGTCGTCGCTTCGGACTCGGCTGGTTCAGCGGGCTCAGATCGTGCTGCTAGCAGCGGACGGCGCATCCAGCCAAGAAATCGCAGATCGAGTGGGCGTTTCGCGACCGACGGTCAATCTGTGGCGGTCTCGCTATGCCCAGTCGGGTCTCTCCGGACTCACCGATCGCGACCGGCCGGGCCGACCGAGTCGTGCCGTAACGAGTGAACCAACGCTGGCTGAGCGGTCCGTAAGTGATCATGACGATCCACTTCTGGTGACCAAGCTCTCGGTCCCCAGAGCTCGTCGTACGGTGGTGTCTCGCCAGAGTCTGTGCGCACGACTCGACGACGGCGTGTCACGAGCGCTGGTGATCATCTCCGCTCCGGCGGGATTTGGCAAGTCCACCTTGTTGACCAGCTGGCTCGCCGAACGAGCGACCCAGGATAGATCGGTGGCGTGGCTCTCACTCGATGCGGGAGACAATGACCCGAACGCCTTCTGGCGTTACTTCCTGGCGGGCATATCCCGGCTCCATCCTGGGATGGGTGCGACTGCGTTGGCCCTACTGGGCTCACCGCAGCCGCCCAGAATGCCGATCATTCTGACCACGCTGGTCAACGATCTGCACTCCATGAGCGGCGATGTGATCTTCGTGCTCGACGACTATCAGCTGATCGACTCAGCCGACGTACACCAGGCGATGACCTTCTTGATCGAGAACCGCTCACCTCGATTGCACCTGATCATCCTGACCCGCGCCGACCCTCCGCTTCCGCTGTCGCGGCTGCGGGCAAGTGGGGAACTGCTCGAGCTGCGAGCAGCTGATCTTCGCTTCGGACCTGACGAGGCGGGAACCTACCTCAACCAGGTCATGGGATTGCAGCTGACGGCCGCGAATATCTCCGAACTGGTACGGCGTACCGAGGGCTGGGCAGCCGGATTGCAGATGGCGGCTCTGGCGATTCGTGATCAAGCTGACGTGCCCGGGTTCATCGCTGGCTTCACCGGCAGTAACCGCTATGTCATCGACTACCTGGCTGAGGAGGTTCTCGGGCGACAACCGCCGGCGGTGCGGGCCTTCCTGCTCGACACCTCAGTGCTTGATCGAATGTGCGCCTCGCTATGTGAAGAGGTCACATCCAGACATGACAGCCAAGACGTCCTGGAGGGCTTGGAGCAGGCCAACCTCTTCGTCGATCCGTTGGACGAGGTCCGTGGCTGGTATCGCTACCACCAGCTCTTCGCCGATGTCCTGAATCAGCGACTGCGCCACGAACAGCCCGGCCGGGTCTCAGAGCTGCATCGCAGGGCCAGTACCTGGTACGAGAGAGATGGACTGTTCAGCGACGCGGTGCAGCACGCAATCCGAGGCCATGATCTGGATCGAGCCGTTCGGCTGATCGAGTCTGCTGGCATGTCGCTGGTTCTTGATCAGCAAGTGCAGACCGTGCTTGCCTGGCTTGATCAACTGCCGGCCAAGCTAGTGCGCGAACGTCCGGAACTTAGCACGATTCGCGCCCTCGGATACGTGTTCTCCAACCACCCGGACAAAGCCGAAGGCAGCCTGAACGACGCCGAACGGTGTCTGGAAGATGAGCCGACGACCGACGAGGCCAGGGCTGTCCTTGGCCGGGTAGCCGTCATCCGCGCGGCCATCTGCCGCTTCTCGGGTGACATTGAACGCAGCGTCAGCCTGGGACATCGCGCGCTGCAGTTGCTGCCCGAAACCGACGCCACCGTGCGCGAGCGGGCGTCCGCCCGGACTCATGTAGCCCTGACCTATCAAGTGAACGGCGAGGTGTACTCCGCCAATGAACGGTCGCTAGAAGAGGCGGTCACGGCGTTTTCGGCGGCACACGCATTGGTGCCGTTGCTGAACAGCATCAACCGTCTCGGCAAGTTCCGGATTATGCAGGGTCGGCTTCGAGCCGCGTACGCCACCTATGAACGTGCCGCCGCAGTCGTGTTGGACCGCGTCGGCGAACCTGCCGCGGTGAACAGCGCGGCCTATTACGCCGGCATGGGCGAGATACACCTCCAATGGAATGACCTGGACTCCGCCGAACGGTATCTGCATCAGGCAGTTGATCTTGTTGCGGGCGACCTGACCGTCGATGCCGACGCAGTTACAGATAGCCACCTTTGCCTGGCGCGTCTGCACCAAGCACGTGGTCATTCAGCAGATGCGCGCGCCACGCTGGACCAGTTCGTCAGCCTGGCTCGCCAGCGGGGCTTCTTCCACCTGCTGATAGAACGCGGTGAGGCGGCGAAGGCCAGGCTTGCACTCCGACAACACAACCTCGCCGCCGCCATCGGCTGGGCCGACGGCTATGACGATGCCACAGAGGCGACCTACACCCGCGAGGAGCAGCACCTCACCCTGGCGCGGGTACTCATCGCACGCGACGAAAACCCTTCCGCGGTTCTTTTGCTTGAGCGGATGTTCACCGCGGCCGCCGGAGCGCGGCGGACGAACAGCGTCATAGAAGTCCTGGTGTTGCGTGCATTGGCCCTCCAGGCACAACATGAACGAACAGCTGCGGTCGAAGCAGTGGAGCGTGCGCTGGTTCTCGCTGAGCCTGAGAGTTACGTTCGCGTCTTCGTCGATGAAGGGGCGCCGATGGCCGGGCTACTCCAGGACTTCCTCCAAACGCGGCGCAATATGTTCCATGATCAAAAACATGCTGGCTTGCTCCGGTACGCGCGGCGGTTGATCACTGAATTTCACCCACCGGACCTAGGCGACGTCGATGACGCCCTGACCGGCCGGGAACGCGAAGTCTTGGAGCTGATCGCTGCAGGTCTATCGAACAGAGAGATCGCCGACCGTATATACGTCGCCACCAGCACCGTTAAGTCCTACACCAACAGCATCTTCCGCCGACTCGGCGTAACGAGCCGGACGCAGGCTGTCGCCGAGGCTCGGGCGCTCCACCTGCTCTCTGACTAGCCCGTCATTCCTCAGGCGGCGCCGCAGCTCCTTCTCGAGCGCGCAGACCGTACGTGCCCGCAGTCACGGTTCGGTACGACTCGGCCACGATGTTTTCGAGGATTGAGATGTCGATCTTGTCCAGATCCTTGATGTAGAGACATCCCACGCCGGTGGTATGCGGGCCCAACCGCTTGAGCTGCTCGTCGTATCGGCCAATGCCGTCGGGGAGATAGATGGTCGCGGCAGCCTTACGCGGTGCGCACGTTGAGATGCGCCTGGATGGATTGGCTCGCCTCATCCATGCCTTCCGCCTCATGATCAATTAGCCGAGTGTGGTACCAAACGCCAAGCCCAGCAGATAGGTCGCCGCAGCCGCCCCGTAGCCAATGCCGAGCTGGCGCAGGGCCCGTTTGAGCGGCGAGGCGCCCGACAGGATGCCGACGACGGCACCCGTGGCAAGCAACGCAAGGCCCACCAGCCCGGCCGCAATCGCCACCGCAATCCAGCCCGAGGCTCCGAAGAGATAGGGAAGCACCGGCACCAGAGCCCCGGAGGCGAAGAAGCAGAAGCTGGATATGGCCGCGCTCCATGCCGAGCCAACCGCTTCATGCGGATCAACTCCCGCCGCCTCCGGTGCCATAGCATCCAGATGCAACGTGGCCAGCACCGTACGCGCATGTTCTTCGGCCTCCGGTTGTTCCATCCCTCGAGCCCGGTAGACCAGCGCGAGCTCGTTGGCGTCAACATCAAGATGCGGCAACGCCGACTGTGACTCGGGATCGGGCTGGCTTGATTGCAGGAGCTCGCGCTGGGAGCGCACCGACACGTACTCACCGGCTCCCATGGAAAGCGCTCCGGCCAGCAAGCCAGCGAGCCCGGTGAACAAGATGGTGCGTACGTCGACACCGGTAGCCCCGATGCCGAGCACCAAGGCCAGATTGCTGACCAGGCCATCGTTGGCGCCGAAAACGGCCGCCCGGAACGTCCCAGACAACCGCTCCCGGCCGCGCGCGGCAAGGCCCCTCAAGACTTCGCCGTGTATTCGCTCATCGGCCGCCATCCGGTCAGTGGCATGCGGATCGGACTCGTACGGCGAGCGGCCCTCCGCACGTTGCATGAGAGCAAGGACGAAGAGGCCGCCGAAATGGGTAGCCAGAAAAACGAGTAGCCGGGTGCGCAAGCTGCTACGGCGCGGCGGTCCGACGTCGTCACCAAGCAGTTCCACCCAATGCGACTCATGCCGCTTCTCCGCCTCGGCGAGCGTGAGCAAGATCGCGCGCTCCTCGCCAGTCCGGCGCTCGGCCAGCTGCCGGTAACCCGCGGCCTCTGCCCGCTCGTCGGCAAGGTACTGCCGCCAGCGGCGAATCTGGGAGGGCGTTCGGGTAGGGGAGATGGTCACCTGCACATCATGGCAATCGCCGACAGCGTGATTCGGGGCGAAGTGCTTGTGAAAGCCCTGTTAGCGTGACCCGGGTGCGACCTGAAGCGAGTGCTGGGCGCCTGCTCGGTAAGAGCGCGGTGATCACGGGTGCAGCAGCCGGCATTGGCCGCGCCACCGCGGAACTATTCGCCCGCGAGGGAGCACGCCTTGTACTCGCGGACATCAATCTGAGCGGCTTGTCAGCGCTGCAAGATTCGCTTCGGGATGTGACCGATGACGTCGTCGTGGTCGCCGCCGACGTCTCGAAGCAAGAAGACGTGCGTCAGATGATCGCCGCGGCGGTTGAGCAGTATGGCCGGCTGGACATCGCCGTCGCCAACGCCGGCATCATCCCGCTGGCGTCGGTGGTCGAAGCTACACCGGCTGACTGGGACGAGGTTATGTCCATCGACGGCCGCGGCATGTTCTTGACGTGTAAGTACGCCATCGAGCAGATGTTGATCAACGACGGTGGGTCCGGTGGGTCCATCGTCTGCCTGTCCTCGATCTCAGGCATGGCCGGTCAAGCGCGGCAGTCAACTTATGGTCCGGCCAAGTTCGTCGCAACGGGGTTGACCAAGCATTTGGCCGTCGAATGGGCCACACGTGGCATCCGGGTCAATGCAGTGGCGCCAGGAACGATCAACACCGAGCGGGTACAGCGCCTGCCAGACGAGCCAGGCGGGCCGGAGTATCTGGAAACAATCAAAGCCGCGCACCCGATGGGAAGACTAGGGGAGCCGAGCGAGGTGGCGGAGGCGATTTTGTTCCTTGCCTCCGATAAGGCGTCCTTCATTACCGGCGCGATTCTGCCGGTGGATGGGGGATTCCTCGCGCAATAAGCGCGGCCCTCATTGATCAGCCGCAGCGTCTGGGCCGATGTCGTGACCGCCCGAGAGAGTTTTCTGCGGTGGTCGGTGAATTTGGCCACAGTCGCTGTGGGTACTGACCCTGTATGTCTCGCGAAGATGGAGCCGCCTTAAACATCGCCATGCTGGCCCCACCCTGGATTCGAATCCCACCACCCAAATACGGGGGCATCGAGCAAGTGGTGGGCCTGCTGTGTGAGGGTCTCACACGGCTAGGGCACCGCGTCACCCTCTTCGCTGCACCCGGATCGCGTTCCTCTGCCACGGTTCGCGAGATGTTGCCCCGATCCCATCCGGACGGGATTGGGCAATCCCTCTATGAGGCCGATCACGTGTCCAGGGTTCTCGATGTTGTTGACGAGATGGCCAAACGAGGAGATCCCTTCGATGTCCTCCATGATCATTGCGGCTTCACCACCGTGGCGCTTGCGGACCGCATACCGATCCCCGTCGTCCACACCCTGCATGGACCATTCACCAGAGACACCGGGGCGTTCTATCGCGAGCACAGTGATGACGTCTGGTTGGTGGCCATCAGCGAGGCGCAGCGAGATTCGGCACCTACTGGAGTGCGTATCGCTGGCGTCGTCCCAAACCCCGTAGAGGTAGCGGACTGGCCATTCCAGCCAAAGAAACAGGACTATGCCTTGTGGATGGGCCGGTTCGATGACAGCAAGGGTGCACATCGCGCGATCGCTGTCGCGCGCCAAGTAGGCCTCCGGTTGGTGCTTGCCGGCCCGGTTCAACCTGGGCAGGAGCCATACTTTGAGCAGGAAATCAAACCGCACCTGGATGGCGAGCGGGTGCGCTACGCCGGTGAAGTCGGCGGAGCTGAGAGAGAAGAGCTGTTCGCCAACGCGCGTACCCTGCTGATGCCTATCCGCTGGAACGAACCCTTCGGCATGGTGATGGTGGAAGCACTGGCGTGCGGTACGCCTGTGATTGCCTTCCCAGAAGGAGCCGCTAGGGAGATTGTCCAAGATGGGCTGAACGGATACCTGGTCGACGATGAGGACTCGATGGCGGCCGCCATCGCGGGCCTCGACAAGATTGATCCGGCCGCCTGTCGGGACTCTGTTGCGACCCGATTCAGCTCTGAAACCGTGGCCGATGGATACCTCAAGATCTACCAGCAAGCTCTTGGTCGTGATCGCTGGCTACTTGATTAAGACGAGAGAGGGGGCCCGTGATTAGCAAAGACCTTTCGGGGAATACCTTTTCAACGATAGAAATGGGCTTGAGGATGGAAATGGTCTTCAGGGATGGGTGGCTGAATCCTTCTGGAAGGGAGTGCGGAAATGTTGACTGACGACATCGGACGCGACTCCAGTCGAGGTCACTACAGCATCGCCATGCTGGCACCTCCCTGGGCACCGATCACCTCAGAATCTCGCGATGTTGAACGGGCCATCGGCTTGCTATGTGCCGGCCTGGTTGAGCGCGGTCATCGTGTCACTCTCTTTGCGGCGCCGGGCACCAAGTGCGCGGCCACGGTGCAAGAGATCGCGCAGCCGTACGGCGTCCGCGAGGTCGGTTCCGCACCGTTTGAGACCGACTACGTAGCCCGTTTTTTTGACACATTCCGGCAAGCCGCCGGGCAAGGCCAGCCTTTCGATATCGTGCACGATCATTGCGGACTCAGCGTGGTCGCCATGGCTGATTGGATCCCAATGCCGGTCGTCCACACCATGCATTGGTCGTTCAACCGCAAGATCGGCGATGTCTACGCCCAGTACGCCGATCGCGCCCACCTGGTGGCAACCAATGAAGCCCAGGTAGCAACCATCCCAGCGAACGTGCGACTTGCCGGGATGGTGCCGGATCCAGTCGATCTTGGAGATTGGCCCCTTCAGCCCAATAAGCAGAACTACCTGTTGTGGAGCTGGCGATTCGAACCGCTCCATGGTGCCCACGAAGTCATGTCCGCGGCGCGAGCGGCTAGGGTGCCGCTGATCTTGTGCGGCCCGGTACGGCGTGATCAGGAGCGCTGGTTCGGCACAGAGATCGCGCCTTACCTGGACAACGATCAGGTGCGCTATCTCGGAGAAGTCAGCAACGACCGTTGGCGCCAGCTGATCACCGACGCCCGCGGACTGCTGATTCCGGCCGGCGTCAACGATGCACATCGGATGGACATCGTCCACGCTCTTGCCGCCGGCACTCCCGTGATCGCCAGTGAAGGTGGTGCCGCAACTGAGATCGTGCAGCCCGGTGTCAATGGCTATCTGGCGAGCGGCGAAGGAGCATTGACCGCCGCGATTGGGGCCCTCGACAAGCTGGATCCCGGCGATTGCCGAGAATCGGCAGCAAAGCGGCACGGCCTGGATGCCGCGGTGGCGCGCTACGAAGCGATCTACCACCGCGTCGCTGGGCATCGAGAGCGGCGCCGGTCGCAGGTGACCTGGCGAGACAGCCGGTCCGAACTCATCTTCTCTGCACAGCATCGCCGGCCGAGGCGGTATCGCATCGGCCGCTGACAGCCGGTCGATGGATGATGCTGGGCAACCGAAGCGCCAAGATCAGGAGGAGAGATGATCAACTACGAGCTGGACGGCAAGGTCGCAGTGATCACCGGAGGTGCCTCCGGTATTGGCCTCGCCTGCGCCCATGCAATTGCCCGGTCAGGTGCGGCGGTGTGTCTGTGGGACCTCAAGGCCGATCCGCTGGCGGCGGCAGTGACCGAGCTTGAGCAGTATGGGCAGCCCACGCGTACGGCGGTCGTCGATGTCTCCGACTCCGGACAGGTCAATGCGGCGATGGAGACCGTCGCTAGCGATCTTGGTCGCGTCGACATCGTCGTTGCCAACGCTGGAATCGGCGGAGAGATGAAGCCGACGGCGGAGTACAGCGACGACTCCTGGCATCGCGTGATCGGGGTGAACCTCGACGGCGTCTTCTATACCCAGCGCGCCGCCATCCGGGCGATGAAGCGCAACGGCGGTGGCTCAGTGATCAACATGGCATCCATCCTGGGCATGGTCGGCTTCGCCATGTCCAGTGCGTACGTTGCAGCCAAGCATGGGGTTCTGGGCATGACCAAGGCAGCGGCTTGGGAGCATGCCGCCGATGGCGTACGCGTCAACGCCGTGGGACCCGGCTTCATCATGACGCCCCTCCTGGAGGAGAACTTGGACCAGGCGGCAATGGAGTACCTGGCCAGCCAGCATGCTCTGCAGCGATTGGGCAAGCCCGAGGAAGTAGCCGAGCTCGTCGCATGGCTGGGCAGTAATGCCTCGTCGTTCGTTACGGGCACCTACTACGCGGTGGATGGGGGGTACTTGGCCCGCTGAGCATAAATCCTGCTCAGTTAGATCTGGCCGGATCCGCGCCGAGCAGACACCGGCGCGGATCTAGCCAGCCGCTATTGGCGGGCGGGCGGTCCTGTCCCGTCAGTTGGCCCTGTCCCATCAGTAGGCACTGTCGTATCGGACAGCGGATGGATCGAAAGCGTCTCATATCGAGCTCGCCTGTTCTCGCCGGCACCCAGATGAGACCGGACGAGGGCCACGGCATCGGCGGTCCAGGTGGGGCCTCGATAGGTTCCAAGGGCCGAGACGTACGGCCGGAGGTCTATTGGCTTCGACGCCCGAGCCAAGGTCAGATGCGCCCTGAACCGACCTTCGTCCGCCGACGCGCCGACTCGCCGACCAGCGGCGGCGGCTGAGCGAGCCAGCGCACGCATTGGCGCAAGGTCGCCGTCGCATCCGATCCAGAGGATTCGCTGGCTGAACTGTCCCGAACCTGCAAGTGCGAGAGACAGCATCGGATATTTCTTCGCTGTACGGGTCAGCCTCGACTTCAGGTCCGGCACCCGCGTGTCGTCGACCTGGCCGTAGAAAGCCAGGGTGAGGTGCCAAGAGTCCGACGTCGTCCATCGCAATGCATCGTCCCGATCGGGGCCGACCTCCGCGTCCAGGTGGGCCTTGACATCCGGAGGTATCAAGATGGCCGCGAACAGCCTCACTGAGTCGCCACGCCTACCGGGTTGCCGAATTCAGTCTCATGCCCTTGTACCTACCATGAGCCGTGGTGTCCCGCGCAGGAAAGGTGACTCCGGCCGCGGCCTCGGTCTTCTGGCTGCTGCTCAACGGCAATACCGGCGCAATCAACCGATTCCTCGCCTCGCAATTTCATCCTCTGTTGTCCACCGCCCAAGTGGCATCGCCTCGAGGAAGGGTGCTCCCACGTCCTCGCGCCCCAGTACCAAGCCGACATTGGCGTCGTGACCACTGTGGGGTTCACGGCGTTGACCCGGATGGTGTACTTGCCCAGCTCCAATGCCGACCGGTCAGAGCCACCAGGCCAGCCTGGCTGGAGACGTTAACAATTGACCGCTGTTGCCGAGCCCGGATCTCTGCTGACGCCCCACAAACTGCGCTGACGCTCCACTTACCCTCTTGTCATTAGCACCACCACCACCAATAAGTACGGCGTCAGGCGACGGGGTGGGGGTGGGCCCTTGACGGTTACGCCGCCCTTACGAGGGATCGTTTCCGAGCACAAGCGTCGAAAGGACCGTCCCGTTTGCGCTGCGAGGGGTTGTTTTGCAGCAGAAGCGTCAGAAAGACCGCGCCCAGTGAGCGAGCGGGGCCGGACTCTGACCTGTACCGCCGCTTGCTAAGCACGAGCGCCCGCCGGATGCTGTTCAGCTTTAGCGATCTTGGAATCTTTTCCCAGAAGGAGAACGAGATCACGCTGACCAGCTGGGGAGATGTCTTCGTATCCGCTTGGATCAATGAGGAGGTCGGCGACCTTAAGGATTCAGGCTTCGTAGCTCAGCCCAGAGCCGTGAAAGCCCGGCTGAGGCGCCGGAGTCTCGGATAGCGACGAGCTGGTCCCACACCGGAGACTCCAGAAGCACATCAGGCTCGATAGAGATCGAGCGGTCCATATACTCCTGCGGCGGCGTCTGCGGATCCGGCCGCAGTAGATACGGCTCCTCCTCCGCGTACGCGTCCTTGAGGATTGTGGATGCTTGATCGACCCCGACGATGACCGCAGTGCCGGTCGGCGCAGTGTTGACGAGCAATACCACCAGGTCGGGACGCCGCCGGCGCAGAATCTCCACAACCTTGTACACGTCGCCCGTCCATGGCTCGGTCTTGCGATCACGAGCCGCCTCGAGCCCATTGCGTGGCAGTACGTCGTCGATCACAACCACGCCGGTATCGGCCATGAACGGCTCGATATTGCTGAAATCGCGCAATGCGAAGTCCGACAGGTGCATGCCGTCGATGAAAGCAAGATCAACTGGCACACCATCGAAATGTGCCAAGGGCTCATCGCCGGCGAAGAAGTCATCGCTGGTGGCCTTGATCAACTGCACGTCGCAGTGAATCGGATTGTCGATCTTGAAGACCGGGTCCACACCGATGGAACGGCAACGCGACAACACCATGCTGCGTCCGGTCCTAATGCCGATCTCCAAATACGTTCGAGGCCGGGTTTTCTTGTGGAGTCCTTCGAGTAACTCATGGCGGGTCATCATCGGCTCCCGATGAGGTACGAACGGATCCGGAGGCTGCCAACGAGACGGCTTCGCGGCTGGTCGGGACTTGCGAGCGGCCGGTGCAGGCGAGGGTTTGGCAGCTGGCTTCCGCACGACTGGCTTTGTCGGGGCCTCCATCACTAACCGCTTCGCTAATGCGTTACGAGCTCGTCGTTCCGCCTGGCGAATCCGATTCGTGCGCTCGCGGCCAATGGCCGACTCGAGCATCGAGCCCACCGTGCTGCGAATGCCCATGCGATGCTCCCTCGAAGGATGTGGCGTGGCCCCATTATGGCTTCGCCCGTCCAACCGCTCGCCGTGGGCGATTGGCAATCCGTACAGTGGGGTCACTGAGCGCTGCCTGTCAGAGTGCAATTGACTGAGGAGGTCCGATGCTGTTGGTGCCCAAACAGTTGCAGCGGGTTGGGATGACAGGCAATGTGCCCTATTTCGGCGGCCGATTTTCACCGGCGCAGGCCTACGCGGCATCTCATCCAACTGCGCGGCCGCCCTCGTTCGCCGATCCCATGACGGCGGGTGGAGCCTTCGTCCGCGTGCCCGTACCGACAGCCGGCCAGTCGGCCGGACCGGCTTCTGCAGCGAGGAACCAACCTGACGTGGAGGCGGCACTGCAGCATCTGCTGGATAGCGGAGTGATTTCGCAGGCGGAGTTTCAACAATTACGGGCTCGGGTAACACAGTGACCGGGCCGGTGCAGGTTCTGGTTGTGGGCTTTGATCAGCCGAGCTTTTCCGGTGAAGTGGTTGCGGAGTTTGCGCGGCTCAGAGACGCGGGAATCGTCCGACTCGTTGACATGCTTGTCGTCTCTCGTACCGCCGAGGACACTTTCGAGGCTCTGGACCTAGCCGAAGGCCTGGAAGCCGATCTTGGTGAGGTAGCCGCGAGCATTTTGGGTCAGCCCGAGAACTCTGCCGCGACTGACAGACAAGGGGCTGAGATCGACACCGCCTCTACCTGGTCCCTCGCTGATGCGATACCCGTCGGCGGTACGGCCGCCGTGGCGCTTATCGAGCACACTTGGGCCGGTCCGTTAAGCGCGGCAATACAGCGAGCCGGCGGCACGCTCCTTGAGGAAACCTGGTTGGCACGTGAGGACCACGAGTTGCTCGAGGCCCTGATAGCCGAGCGCCAAAGCTGATAGAAAGGCTCCTGGCCGACGGCCGCCCACATCCCGAGGAGGATCTGATGTCAACCGCTAACACTCCTGAGCCGGTCACAGGTAAGCGGGTCGTCATCGACGCCCCGCGGCTGTGGGGCGGAGGCCTGGCAACAGCGGTGGTCGCGGCCTTGGTCGCTGCCGTTGGTGTGTTGGTCTGCCGGGACCTTTTGCATGTCAAGCTCGTCGAGCCGCCCCTGCTTAAGATCACCAATTCCTTTGCCGGGAACTATGCCATCACGGCGTTCGTCGCCGCCCTAGTGGCAACCGGGCTTGCGCATCTGCTTTCCGTGGTCACACCGCGCCCTCGGATTTTCTTCGGCTGGATTGTTGGTCTCGTCACGGTCGTCACGATGGTGTTGCCGTTCGCGTTGGAGGGCAACCTCAAAGGAAAGATCTGCGCTGCGTTGATCAACATGGTGATCGGCCTGTGTATCGCGAGCCTGCTGTCGGCCGTGCTCTCTCGGACAGTCGTCGATGCGGAGCGGTCTTGGCAGCAGCCTTAGTTGGTTGATCAACTCCTAGTTCGCACCACATTGGTGCGGGCCACCCGATCATGTAGCGGCTTCCGGGAGGGAATGATCAACAAGATCAGATTCAGGAGCAGCCAGCCATAGATGATCGCGGTCAGCATCCACAACCAGACCGGCACATTGCCGCTTGCCGCGGACACGTACTCGAGCGCCACGGTATGGCCCAACTCCCACGGCGCGGCGATCTTGATCACGTTGCGGGCCAAGCTTCTCCAGGCCGAGGCCAAAGCATCGGTGCTCTCATCGATAACCCCAAGGCAGCATCGGGTACGACCGAATGTCCATTGAGGGCATCGCCGCAGCCGCCGGCGTCGGCAAGCAAACGATCTACCGATGGTGGCCGTCTAAAGCAGCGGTCGTCTTAGACGCGTGGGCACCCGAGGTGCAAGAACACCTGATCTTCCCCAACACCGGAGATCTGGCAGCCGACCTTAAGGCGGAGCTCAAGTCGGCGAGCGACCTCAGCAATGACCCGAGCTTCGGGCCGTCGTTCCGAGCTCGGTCGCCGAGAGTCAGCATGACCAGACGTTGGCGACTCAGCTGCTGAAACGCATTTTCTGGCCGCGAGTAGAGGCTGCCAAAGAGCGCCTGATAGCGGCGCAAGAGGACGGTCAACTGGCAGCGGCCATTGATTTGGATCT
>DATDKX010000487.1:0-14959 GCA_036519615.1 Propionibacteriaceae bacterium | reverse complement strand
CTCATTTCTCCTTCAGCTTGCTGGCACGGGCGATGGCGCGGGCCAGCAGGTTGAGCAACGTTACGATGATGATCAGCGTCAGTGCGGCAGCCCACACACGTTCGTAGCCTGGCATCTGGGGCGGCTGATCACGACCTGCGTTGATCATTGTGGGCAGCGCGCCCATGGTGTCACTGGTTGGTGAGAAGTTAATGCCCACCGCGTACGAGACCAAGATCAGCAATGGCGCCGTCTCACCCATCACGCGCGCCAGCCCAAGCATGACGCCCGTCATAATGCCGCCGAACGCAGTGGGAATGACGATCTTGAGGATGGTCTTCCACTTCGGCACACCGAGCGCGTACGACGCCTCACGCAATTCCTGCGGTACCAGTTTGAGCATCTCCTCGGTGGATCTGAGTACTACGGGGAGCATGAGCAGCACGAGCGCGAACGATACGGCGATCGCCGAGCGGCCCAGCCCAAAGATCGTGATGAACAGCGCATAGATGAAGAGCGCCGCGACAATGGATGGGATACCGCTGAGGATGTCAACCATGAAGCTCACACCACGCGCCACTTTGGTGCCTTTGGCGTACTCGATGAGCAAAATCGCGCCCATGATGCCCAGTGGCACCGCGATAGCGGCGCAAATCAAAGCCATCTCCACGGTGCCGACGATGGCGTGATAGGCACCGCCGCCCTCGCGTCGCGGCGTAATGCCACGCTGACTCTGCAGCCACCACGTAGACGTGAGGATGAGTCGGACGCCTTTCGTTATCACCGTATACAGCACCAAGAACAGCGGGATCACCGCGAAGACCGTCGCGACGGTCACGTAGACCGTGGCAAGGGCGTTCTTGACCGTCCGGATGCCGCCCGGGCGGCGGAAGGTCAGCTGAGAGTCGGTGGTCGTCGCACTCATGACTTCGCTCCTCCCCGCTCAGCTATCACTCTGGCCATTGCATTGACCACAAAGGTGATCAGGAAGAGCACGAGTCCGGCCGCAATGTAGGCGCCCGTCTTGGATGGGCTGTCAAATTCGGCGGCGTTGTTGGCGATCTTGCTGGCAAATGTCTCTCCGCCGGCGAAGATCGACGGGGTGAAGCGGCTGCCGGCGGCGGGGGTCGTCAAGATGATCATGACTGCGATGGTCTCGCCGAGCGCACGGCCAAGTCCGAGCATGGAGGCGCTGATCACGCCGGATCGCCCGTACGGCAGGACGGCTGTGCGAATGACTTCCCAGCGGGTTGCGCCGAGCGCAAGCGCGGCCTCGATGTGGTCGCGCGGCGTCTGGGCGAAGACATCACGAGAGATCGCCATCGCAATGGGCAAGATCATGATGGCCAGTACGACGGATGCGACGAATACTGAGCCCTTAGGATCGACGCTCTTGCTGAACAGCGGGATCCAGCCGATCGCTTTGATCAACCACTCTGCCACCGGAGCTAGAAACGGCCCCAGGACGATCAATCCCCAAAGGCCGAAGATGATCGACGGCACGGCTGCAAGCAAGTCGACGATGAACGAGATTGGCGCTGCCGCTCGCTTGTGCAGGTATTGCGTCAGACAGAGCGCCACGCCGACGGCGATCGGGACGGCGATCGCCATAGCAAGGACCGAGGACAGGACTGTGGTCCACAGCAGCCCGGCAATCCCGAATCGAAGCTCGTTGCCGGCGACTGTCCAATTACGGGACGTCAGGAAGTTGTCCTGGTTAGCTTGCAGGCTGGGCAATGCCAGAGCTAACAAGAAGATGCCTACGAAGAGCACGATCAGAACAATGACCAGGCCAGTGGTGCTCGCCGCCGCACGGAACACCCGATCGCCGGTCTTGCTGATCTTGGCGAGCTTGACACCACGCGGTGCCCGGTCCACCTGACCGTCCGTGGACGGCGCCGGGGCGTGACGGGTGACCCGTGGAACAGGGGAATGCAGGGTCACAAGACTATGGTCCACGACCGGCGACACGCTCGGATCCTGCGCTGCGGGAGGTTCCGACTCGACCCTCTCGGTGGCATTCGTATCAGTCACTGACATGGGTCTTCCTGCTCGGTGAATTGAACGGCGGGTCACCGCGGGTGGTCGCCGCGATGACCCGCCCCTGGGGGAGGTGATTACTGGATCGCCGCGACCGCTTCCTGGACCTTCGACTCCAGCTCGCTCGGAAGTGGCGCGTATCCGAGGTCTGGGAGCTTCTTCTGCGCGTCGGGCGAGGAGAAGTAAGTCAAGAAGTCCTTGACGATCGCCGTCTTGTCGGCCGCCAGGCCCTTACTGCACACAATTTCGTAGGTGACCAGCAGTGCAGGATATGCGCCGGACTTGGTGCCGGAGTACTTCAGGTCAAGGCTCAAATCATTGCCGCGGCCCTTGACCTTGGCCTCATCCACGGCCTTGGCGACTGAGTCACCGGTCAGCTCGACCGGGCCATTGCCGCTATCTAGCTGTGCCATGCTGAGGTTGTTGTCCTTGGCGTAGCTCCACTCAATGTAGGAGATGGAGTTCTTTGTGCTGGAAAGTGCCTCAGCGACACCCGAGTTCTTGTTCTTGCCCTCCCCGGTGCCGGACCAGGTCTTGGACGGCTCGGTCTTCCACGCGCCGTTGCCGGCCTTGGCGAGGAACCTCTCCGTGTTCTCAGTGGTGCCGGACTCGTCCGAACGGAAGAACACCGTGATGTTTTCATTGGGCAGCTTGGCGCCGGGATTGAGCTTGGCAATCTTTGGGTCGTTCCAGGTCTTGATGGTGCCGTTGAAGATCTCGGCGAGCACCTCAGCATTCATCGCCAGCTTGTCAACGCCGTCGAGGTTGTACGCAAAGGCGAGTGGTCCGATCACCATGGGCAGATTCCAAGCGGGGTTGTTCTGGCAGCGTTGCTTGGCCTTGTCAGCCTCGATAACGCCGTCCTTCTCCTCAGTCTTGAGCGCGGAGTCGGAGCCGCCAAAGTCGACCAGGCCGTTGTAGAACGCCTTAACGCCGGCGCCTGATCCGGTCGGGTTGTACTCGATCGCCGCCTTGTCACCGCATTCGGCGTTGTAGTCGGCGATGACTTCGGTGATGGCATTTGCCTGGGCGGTCGAGCCCTCCGCAGACAGCTTCCCAGCGGGGCAGGTGAGGCCTGAAGCATTAGCGCTGCTGCCAGGCTCAGCTCCGGCCGGCTCGTTCGCGGCTGTCGGATCGGAGCCGCAAGCGGTGAGACTGAGGGTGGCCAGAGCAGCCAGGGCGACGAGCTGCGTAGCTCGCGAGCTCACGAGGCGGTTCATGGTCATGCGTGTCCTTCACAGACGGGGGGCTTATCCCTTGGAGGAACCCGGAGGCACAATGCACGCCGGGCTTAGCTCGGAGGGCACGCATCGTCGCGGCTTCCCCGATGCCGCGAAAGTACGCGTGTCACGTGTCGTCATGGGCGTGCCAGGGTGAACAACAGGTGAACGATTCACCTGTTCGACGCGGGCTCGTCACGCCCATCCAGATGTTGATCGGCCGCAACACCGGGTGAACTCACGATGATCACTTGCCGCGTTGTTGCAGTGTTTGCCTGATGTTCAGCTCGCAACGTCCGCGCGTACGCGGCAAGGAGTGGAAGGGCCGGCTCAGGCCTGAGGCCGATGCCTTTCCAGAGCGTGGACCGTACCGTCGGCCACCAAGTGAGCGACCAGGAACTCCCCAGTCACCAGCGTCGTCGGCGGTATGCCGAGCGCGTCGAGAATGTGCGGCAGCACCGGTCGATGTACGCAGACCGCAGTTGGCTCGCCGCTCTCGAGCGTGGCGTCCCGAATTTTCCTAATGAGTTTCCCCACACTCTTTGGATCGTCTTCGCCTTCCTCCTCGGTCAGGAGGCTATAGGTCTCGAGAGCCAGCTCGTGCTCGTGCGCGTACGGCAGCACAGTGGCGACACAGCGAGTCGAGGTCGAGCTGACGATCTTGCTGACTCCGTAGGCTTCCAGCAGCGGAATCAGCAGCTTTGACTGGCGCCGCCCTCGAGAGTTGATGGGCCGCGCGGAATCTTTCCGTGACCAATCCTTGCGATCCATTGCCTTGGCGTGCCGCAAGATGATCAGCGGGGTTGTTGGCGGCTGATCAAGGTACTGCTGCACCAAGAAATGATCATGGGAGTAGGTGAGCCGGCTGAGCGCGGCGCGTACCGGCAGCCAGGACACGACATCGACCTCCGCATCCGGCGCACGGCGTACCGAGTCCAAGACAATGCCGCCCCAGTAGTCGACCTTCTTGAGGCCGGCGTTGCCAGCTTCGTAGGTGATCGAATCCAGCGGCACACTGAGCCTGATCGTGACGCCGGTTTCCTCGTGTACCTCACGTATCGCACACACCGGCACGGGCTCGCCGGCTTCGACTTTCCCTTTGGGAAGGGTCCAATCGTCATAGCGCTTCCGATGAATAATCACGACTTCGGTACCGCGCCGCGGATCTTCCCGAGTAACCACAGCGCCGCCGGCGAGGACGGGACGGCTCGGAGACCGCACAGCATTCTTGTTGATGCTGGTGGCGCTTACTGGAGACACTGAACGGCTACTTCGCCGCCGCGGCCCGACGCCGGCTCGTGGCGTTGATCAAGTACTCCTGCATATCGAGCAAGGGATGACCTTCCGCGTCCGTCGTGTGTGGAATCCAGGTGCCGTCGGGCTCGAGATGCCAGGATGCGGTGCCATCGTCGAAGGCGAGGTCGAAGAGCTGTTCAATTTCGGCGATATGTGCTGGGTTGGTAATCGAGACCAGCACCTCCACCCGGCGGTCGAGGTTGCGGTGCATCAAGTCGGCAGAACCGATACCGACCGACGGCGATCCATCGTTAGCGAACCAGAAGAGCCGGCTGTGCTCGAGGAAGCGTCCCAGGATGCTACGTATCCGAATGTTCTCACTCAGCCCAGGTACCCCGGGCCGAATCGTGCAGATGCCGCGGACCCACAGGTCCACCGGAACGCCGGCCTGTGAAGCGCGATAGAGCGCGTCGGAAGTCGCCTCGTCCACAATCGAGTTGACTTTGATCTTGATGCCCGCGCGCTTGCCATCCTCGTGGTTGGCAATTTCGTGATTGATCCGATCGACTAGACCAGTACGGATGCCATGTGGGGCGACGAGCAGCCGCTTGTACTGCGTCTCCTGGGCCATTCCGGACAGGTGGTTGAACAACCTTCCAATGTCCTCGGTAACGATCGGGTTGGCGGTAAGCAGCCCCATGTCCTCGTACAGTCGGGCGGTCTTCGGGTTGTAGTTGCCGGTACCGATGTGGGCGTACCGGCGCAGACCATCGGGTTCGTCCCGGACCACCATGGAGAGCTTGCAGTGCGTCTTCAGCCCCAGCAACCCGTAAACCACGTGGCAACCGTGCTGCTCGAGTCGACGGGCCCACGCGATATTGGCCTGCTCGTCAAAGCGGGCCTTGATCTCGACTAGAGCCAGTACCTGCTTACCGGCCTCAGACGCCTCGATCAGTGCGTCGATGATCGGTGAGTCGCCGGAGGTGCGATAGAGGGTCTGCTTGATTGCCAAGACATGCGGATCATCAGCCGCTTGCTCAATGAAGCGCTGCACGCTCGTTGCGAACGAGTCGTACGGGTGGTGCAGCAAAACATCGCGCTGCTTCAGAGCAGCGAACATATCGGCCGGCTTTGCCGTCTCGACCTCAGCCAGGTGAGGATGGGTGGACGGAAGGAAGGTTGGGTACTTGAGTTCGGCCCGATCGATGTCGGCCAGGGAAAATAGGCCGGTCAGGTCAAGGGGGCCGGGCAGATGGAAGACTTCCCTCTCACTGATGTCCAGCTCACCACTCAGCAGCTCGAGCATTCTCGGATCCATGTCGTCCTCGACCTCGAGCCGGACCGGCGGGCGACCTACCTTGCGACGAAGCAACTCCTTCTCAAGGGCAAGCAGCAGATTCTCTGCATCGTCCTCCTCGACCTCGACGTCCTCGTTGCGCGTCACTCGGAAGGTGTGGTGCTGCACTATCTCCATCCCGCTGAATAGCTGATCGAGGTGATGAGCGATCACATCCTCCAGCGCCACATAGCGACCCTCGGCCAAGGAGATGAAGCGGGAAAGCATCGTTGGCACCTTGACCCGGGCGAACTGGCGAATGCCGGTCTCGGGGTTGCGCACCAGCACAGCGAGGTTGATCGACAGGCCGGAGATGTAGGGAAACGGGTGTGACGGATCGACAGCAAGCGGAGTCAGCACGGGGAAAATCCGCTCCGCAAACAACTCGTCCATCCGATCTTGTTCGGTGGCGGTCAGCTCATCCCAGCGAAGGATTTCGATGCCCTCTTTGGCCAGGGCAGGTCGGATGTCCTCCTGGAAAACTTGTGCTTGATCAGTTACCAGTTCGCGAGTCCGATTGAGTATCGCCGAGTGCACCTCACGGGGCATCATCCCGCTTACAGTTGGGACCGCGACGCCGGCGGCGATGCGGCGCTTTAGTCCGGCGACGCGGACCATATAGAACTCATCAAGGTTGGAGGAGAAGATGGCAAGGAATTTCGCCCGTTCCAGCAGCGGGACACGCTTGGCATCTTTAGCCAGATCGAGTACCCGGTTATTGAAGGCCAACCAGGACAGTTCGCGGTCCAGGAAACGATCTGGCGGCAGCTCCAGGTGGGTCGGCGGAGGGACCAAGTCTTCTATAACGGTCGAGACCTCGACTGCTTCCATGTCTTTCTCCTGAGTTGCTTCGTGATCTCTATCGCATCCAGCCGGATCTGATGGGGGCTCAGCCCTGCGCGTACATCACATCACGGCTCGCTGTAGCGAATCCATAGGTCAGATATAGCTCGATTGCCGCCAGATGGTCTGACTCCACGTAGAGCTTCACCCGGGAGTTTCCCTGCTGCTGCAGCCAGTGCAACCCGGTGAGGAGCAGCGCCTTACCCAGTCCCCGCCGAGCAGCCCAGGGTGCGATGCCAAGCACATAGACCTCGCCGAGCTGATCTTGATGCTGCTTGGTCCAGTGGAACCCCATCATGCTGCCGTCCTTCGTCGCGACGAAGAAGCCACTTGCGTCGAACCACGACTCAGCCATACGGTCGTTGAGGTCGTCAAGGTCGATCAGCGCCTGCTCGGGATGGCTTGCGAACGCCGCGGCATTGACGTGCAGCCATTCCCGTTCGTCCTGACCCGGCACGAAGGTTCGGATCTGTACGCCGGGTGGGATCACCGGCTCGGGTAATTCATCATCGAGCCGGCGTTCCATGATCAGCAACTCTCGCCGACGGACCATGCCGGCGCCCATGGCGAGCGCCCGCGCCGCAGGTGTGTCACCCATCGCCCAAACGCGCAGTGGAGTGGGGGATTCCATGATCAGTCGTCGCAGCAGCTGCGTGCCGACGCGTTCTCGCCGATAGCTCGGGGAAACGACGAGCTGGCCGGTGCTCCATTCGGTCCCGAACTCAAGCTGGGCGTACCCGACCAGATCTCCATCCTCGCTAACCAGAAGATGCCGGGTGGTCGGATGCGGACGCCGCAGGCGTAGCACCGCCGCCTCATTAAGAGCGACTATCTGGTCGACCGCCTCCGCATCGGCCCGCGACCGCAGTACGCTGTTGATCTCTGCTTCGCTAAGCTGCGACACCACCGCAACGGTCAACAGCGTGGACACGTCCCCACGGTAACGGGTGCGTCCAGATGTCGCCGATGGTGCCTCTATGGCAGCCACCCAAGGCGTTTATGCTGCCCTCCATGAGCGACGATGAGGAGCTGGCGAGGCGTCTCGCGCCGTATGGGGCAACCGTGCAGCCCGCCATCGCCGCTCGAATGGCGCCTCATCTGCGCTTGACCCAGATCGGTGCCGTATGCGCTGGACTTGCGGTCCTCGCCGCGGCGGTGGCGCTAGCGCTGTTCCCGTCCTTCGCCGGGGCTGGGCCAGGACGTAGGTGGGCAATCGGAGCGCTCGTCTCAGCCGCCCTCATGTTGGCCATCTGTCTCATCCAGGTCGTCGTCTGGCGGCGGGCCATGGCTTCCTGGAGCGGTCGACGGCCACACGATCTATACGGCGAGGCAAGGCTGTCGTGGATCGTTCACCTGTTGTCCTACGCCGTAGCCCTGGCCGCTCTGTTCACGTGCATGGAAGGCAGTGACGCAGCCGGATGGGTGACGGCATCAGCCGGCCTGCTGGCGATCACGTTGCTTCTCGTGATCGCTGCCCAGGTGCTTGCTGGCGTGCAGTTCCTGCGCCCGAGCGGCCCGCCGGGAACTCTTCCGGCTCATATCCGCCGCCTCAAAGAACAGTCCCGCATGCGCAACGACTAAACAGGTGACCTGAAGCGTCAGCGGCAAGGACTAGCTGGAGAGTCGCGCCGACTCTTCAGCCGGCGTGACAAACCGGTAGCCCACGTTGCGAACAGTGCCGATGACTGACTCGTACTCGGGTCCGAGTTTCGCGCGGAGCCGCCGGACGTGCACATCGACGGTCCGCGTGCCGCCGTAGTAGTCGTATCCCCAGACATCGCTCAGCAGTTGCTGGCGGCTGAACACCCGTCCCGGGTGTTGCGCAAGGTACTTCAGCAGCTCGAACTCGGTGTAGGTGAGATCAAGTTGTACGCCGTTGAGCTTCGCGCTGTAACCGGCCTCGTCGATCACAATGTTGCCGGACTGTATCACCGGGTCGACGTTGCTGGCCATAGCAGGGCTCATGGCCAGCCGGAGCCGCACGTCGACCTCGGCAGGGCCGGCGGTTGTGAGCAGCAGATCGTCGAAACCCCAGTCGGCCGACAGCGCCGCCAACCCGCCTTCACTGGCGATGACGAGCAGGGGTGCTTCTTTTCCGGTCGTCTCAATGAGTCGACACAGCGAGCGGGCGCCGACAAGGTCGCGACGAGCATCAAGCAAGATCACGTCGGCTGCCGGCGCGTCGAGCAGCGCGGTAGCTTCGGCCTGGGCGACTTTGACCTGGTGGGGAAGGAGCTCCAACGCGGGAAGGATTTCCGCGGAGGCGTGCATGTCGTTGGTTAGCAGCAGCAAGGTGGCCATTGCGGTCTCCTCACCTTCTGGGTTTCAGTGCCGGTGCTAGCCTTCAGCCCACCCCGATATGGCCTGAATGCATGCTTGAGAGTAACGCAATGGTGTCCGTTTCCCTTCATTACTGGGCTGGGGCCAGGGCCGCAGCAGGCGTCGCCGAGGAAGCAATTGAGGCTCAATCGGTCGCCGAAGCGCTACGGCTTGCCTGCCAGCAGCGGTCGGATCCGCGTTTCGACAGGGTTATCAAGGTGAGCTCTATATTGATTGATGGACGCGTGGCTCACCAGGAAGATCTTGAGCAGCAGCTGAGTAAGGCCGTACAAGTTGAGGTTTTGCCGCCGTTCGCCGGCGGCACATAACGTGATCGCAGCGGGCTGATCAGAATTGGATTGCCTGATTGATCGCGTATCTCAAAAGTTGTGGCCAAAGTCACGGTAACGAAAGCATGACGAACTCCGATCAACCGGTTGCCACCTAGTAATATGTCCAATATTTGAAACGCTGTCTCGTTTTATGAGACCGCTTGTTGGGATGCAGTCGTCTTGACCCCTAGTCTTCTCCTCGTGACTTCGACGAACCCGTGGGCGCTGCTGCTCACCCGCCGGCGTGCTGTGGATCACGGCCGGATGCGTTCGTCGTTGTGTCAGCTGCGGCGAATGTAGAGGCGCGTTCTCGTCGCCTCGAGCCGTGACCGCACGGGCTCGTCGTCGCCGCCGTCCTCCTCCCGCCTTCGTATGGTCATGCGTACTCACCCTTGGCTGTTGAGCCACACACCGATCAGGAGAAAGACACAACATGAGCAGGCAAGAAGTACTCGTCGACGCTGACTGGGTCGAAGAGCATGCAGGTGATCCGAATGTGGTTCTTGTCGAGGTTGATGAGGACACCACCGCGTACGACGGTGGTCATATCCCAGGCGCTATCAAGCTCGACTGGAAGAAAGACCTGCAGGACCCGGTTCGCCGCGATTTCATCAATAAGGAGCAGTTCGAGAAGCTGTTGTCCGAGCGCGGCATCAGCAATGACGACACCATCGTCCTTTACGGCGGCAACAACAACTGGTTCGCCGCGTATGCGTACTGGTACTTCAAGCTGTACGGGCACGAGAACGCACTGCTGCTCGACGGTGGCCGCAAGAAGTGGGAGCTTGACGCCCGCGAGCTAAGCACCGAAACGGTGACCCGACCGGCCACGAGCTACACCGCCACCGAGCCCAACCTCGATATCCGGGCCTTCCGCGACGAGGTGGTCGCCGCGATCGGTAGCAAGAGCCTGGTCGATGTTCGCAGCCCTGATGAATACGCCGGCCGGCTGCTGGCACCCGCACATCTGCCGCAGGAGCAGGCGCAACGTGGTGGTCATATTCCGACTGCAGTCAATGTGCCCTGGAGCAAGGCTGCCAACGACGACGGCACCTTCAAGTCCGATAACGAGCTCAAGGAGCTATACAGCGACGCGGGCCTGAGCTGGGACACGGACATCATTGCCTATTGCCGGATCGGGGAGCGCAGCGCGCACACCTGGTTTGTGCTGCATCAGATCCTCGGGCAAAAGAACGTCAAGAACTACGACGGTTCCTGGACCGAATACGGCTCGCTAGTTGGCGTTCCCGTGGCCGTCGGCGACGAACCTGGCAATATCTAATGAATTTTGGGACTAATCACACTTTGGGCTAATCAATTCAATGCCTGACCATCCACGCGATTCGCGTCAGTTTTAAGGGGGAACATCATGTGCGCAGCAACCAAGGGCGGACTCAGTTTGACCGACGTCGACGTCACCAAAGAAGCTGTGATTCAGGGCCGCGTACTGCGCGGTGGCAATCCAGTGGCCGGGGCTTACGTACGCCTGCTCGACTCGGGCGGTGAATTTACCGCTGAAGTTCCGACGTCGGCGACTGGCCATTTCCGCTTCTTTGCCGTCGACGGGAATTGGACGCTGCGCACACTGGTGCCGGGGGCCACGCTGGATCGTCCAGTCGTAGCCGCACGCGGCCGGGTAGCCGAGATCGACGTCGACGTCGAAACTGTCTGAGAGTTTTCGTCTTCATACGAACAACACCCTGATTTTGCGTCACCGGCGACTGTCGTACCGTCCGATTGCGCCGGCCCCGGCAGCAACCGTGATGCAAAATCAGGGTTGCTAACCCGCCGAATCCAAAATAAGTGTTACGGGCCCGTCATTAGTCGAAGTGACCTCCATATGAGCGCCAAAGATGCCGGTCGCAACTTCTGCGCCGCGTTGCCGCAAAGACGAGACGAACGCCTCGATCAGCGGTTCACTGACGGCACGAGGCGCTGCCGCGCTCCAGGACGGCCGGCGGCCCTTGCGGGTGTCTGCATACAGGGTGAACTGACTGACCACCATGATCGGGGCGTTCTCATCCTCACAAGATCGCTCGCCGTCGAGAATGCGGAGCGTCCAGACCTTCTCGGCGAGCCGATCGGCCGTCGCCGGCTGATCATCGTGAGTTACCCCGACCAAGATCAATAAGCCGGGCCGATCGATCGCGCCGACGATCTCCCCGTCGACCTGCACCCGCGCTGAGCTCACCCGCTGAATCACCAGGCGCATGGTTGGGGGGCCAGTCGCTTGATCACGGCAGCCAGTCTTTCAGTTACAGGGACGGCGAGAACTCAGTTTCCGAGGTAGGCCTCGACCTCGACCTCGACAAGATGCGATGGATCGGCCAGCCTCGCGACCTCGACCATAGTCGCCACTGGCCTTATCTGGCCGAAGAGTTCGTGGTGTGCCCGCCCCATCTCTGCTTGAGAGGTGATGTCGGTGACATACATCCGGGTTCGTACCACTTGCTCCGCTGTCACGCCTGCTCCCTTCAAGGCGTCGAGTGCGATCGTGAAGGCGGCCACTGTCTGCCGGTACGCGTCACCTGGATGCAACACGCCGTCCAAACCGGTTGCTGTGGTTCCGGCCGTGATCGCCCAATCTCCGGCTATCACCACACGCGAGTAGCCGTAGCTGGCCTCCCAAAGCGCCGAGCCGGCGAATCTTGTGATCAACACAGCGATACCCTCTGCCACAATGGGAGGTCATGTCCACTGAAATGACTGCGCGCTCGCTATTGATCAAGATCACCTGTGGGGCTGAGGCGGCCGAGCGCGCCAATCAGGGGTGGACTGTCGCCGCGATGGGCGTGGCCGCCGGAGCGTCGGTATCGGTCTGGTTGACCGGCGAGGCCGTCTGGTTCGCGGTGCCCGGGCGGCAGCCGGATCTCGAGCTGCCGTACGCGACACCAGTCGCCGAGCTCATCGAGACGGTCCGGCTAGGTGGCGCGATTACGGTCTGCACCCAATGCGCCGCGCGGCGGGAACTCCGCGTAGAGGATCTCGTGCAGTCTGCGACGATCCAGGGCGCTGCGAGCTTCGTTGAGGCAGCTCTCGGCGACAACGTTCAGGCCTTGGTCTACTAGGCGTCATCGGGCAGCTATCCATGCAGAAGTTTGGCGAGCTCCGCCGCGGTCATGTCACCAGGCTTGGCTCCTGTAGCAGCCGCACGCCGAGCCAGCATGGCGAGTCGCTCGTTGATCGGTGCCTGAAGTCCCGCGCGATGCGCGATCGCCACGATTTCGCCGTTCAGGTAGTCCGTTTCGATGTTTCCGGTACCGCGCTGTAACGACTGCCAAGTGGAACCGCCGGTAGCCTCAGGAACGCCTGGGACCGGCTTCATAATGAAGCCGGCAGCGCGAGCCGCGGCCTCTTCGGCTTCACTGGTGTAGGCGATGCCGGCGGCATCGAGCACGCCGCGGCCCTCGGTCTCCGCCTCGGCGACCAGCCGACGCCAGTCCCCATTGCGGGCCACCAGAGCCTGGAAGACATTGCCGATGTTGCTGATCAACTTGCGATACTTCCACGCCATTACGTCGTCGGGAAGGGGCGCGTCGAAGTTGGCAGCGACAAGATCGGCAGCCACCTGCTGCAGCACTTGATCATGATCTCGCGCCGTCCTGGGTACCCGTCCGATGTGGAGCATTCCCGATCGCGGTGTGCTGCGGATGATCACCTCCCCCGGCACCAGATGAACAACCGGCATCCAGACACACACTCCGAACACCCGCCGGAAGTACCGATGCGCAAACGCCTCCCCAGCGACTCCATTGAGCGCAACAAAGACCGGAAGGTGCCTGCCTGCCGTCCCAACCACCGCGCCGTTCTGGTGCACCGGAGCATCGGTCCAGCCGACTAGAAGATCGTTTGCCTGCTGAGTCTTCGTCGCCAAGATCAGAATGTCGTCTATACCAAGCTCGATGTTCTCGGGCCTCCCGACTGCAGGCAGGCGTACGGTGAGGTCTTCATCAGGCGTACGCAACCGCACGCCACGCTCTTGAAGGGCCGTCAGATGATCGCCGCGAGCCACCAGCACAACACTGCGGCCAGCCAGCGCGAGCCGACCGCCGATGGCACCGCCGACCGCTCCAGCACCGAGAATGATGTAGCGGGGCATGTTTCTCACCGTAACCTGGCACAGTGGTGGGCCATGGAGCTGACCCTAAGCTTTCGTGATCTTGAACCAGCCGACCTGAGCGATCTGGACTGGTCAGGAGCACCGGAGCACATCCGGGCGGTTGCGGCGGCGCTTGAGGCCTCCTACGCGGGCGAAGTCGCGTTGGTCGTGGGTTGTCTTCCGAATGACCGGCTGATTGCCATGGGTGGTGTGGACTTTCGGCCATCGGAGGATGCCGGGAGCATTTGGATGCTGGCGGTGCACGAACGGTTCCAGTCTTTAGGTGCGGGAGCTCAGCTGATTGCGGCATTGGAGAGGAAGATCATCGATCATGGTCGGCCGCTGGCCAGGATGTTGGTTGAGCATGACAACCCGCGAGCCAGGGTGCTCTATGCGCGTTTGGGTTATACCGAGGCCGGAGCAACGCTCGACAGCTGGCCAGTCGCTGGTGGCCGCACCTACGTAACAGCCTGCACGATCATGGAACGCAGGCTGATCGAGATCCAAAGCGATGATGCCGCGCAGGGCTAGACTCCCAGCCATGTCGTTGTCCTCCACCTTCGCTGGGCTGCTTATCGGCGGTGTCGCTGCCATGGGCTTGCTGCTGCTGATCTTGCTGATCATGCTCATGGTGCGTTCGGCGAGCACCCGTTCCGGCGGCTGAGCATGCCGTCCGAGCTCCCAGCAGATCTACATCCTGATCTGACTCCCATCGCGTGGCTGATCGGCCGCTGGGAAGGTAGTGGCAAGGCAACCTACCCGGGTACTGAGGACTTCGATTTCGGGCAGCAGATCGATTTTGCTCACAATGGCGGGAACTACTTGCACTATCTGTCACAAATATTTGAGGTCGACGACCAAGGCATGGCGATCCGGCCGCTCGATATGGAAACCGGATTCTGGCGACCACAAGCAGATGGCGACCTCGAGGTCGTGATGTGTAACCCAGCTGGGTACGCCGAAATCTGGTACGGATCGGTCGAAGGATCCAAGATCGAGCTAGCGACGGACGCCGTCGTGCGGACCGCCTCGGCGGAGGATTACGCAGCCGGGCAGCGCTTGTACGGGAATGTTGGTGATGAGTTGTTGTGGACCTTTGACAAGGCAGCGCAGGGATACAGCTTGCAAACCCATATGTGGGGTCGGATGCGCCGCGTTTGATTGCTCCGCTCGCTACGCTCGCTCCGCGCGGATCGCGCTTTGCAAGCCGCCTCGTTCGTCGTCCCTCGGGGTACCGTGACACAGGTGGGTAGCACAACCCGAGTGGCGGTAGCAGCGACTGCGACCGCCACAGCGCTGGTTGTCGGAGTGGTGGGAATTGTGCTTGTGGTCGATGACCGTCGGCGTTCGGGCTCGACCGTCACTAGCCCTTCGCCGAGCGGTGCAGCGCCGAGCGCGACGCAGTTGGCGCCAATGCCAACTCCGACGTTCCCTCGGCCCGCTCCGTTACTGCTTCCCAACATGAAGAGCCTGAGCGCGAGCGATCTGCGGATAGAGGTTGTTGGGACTACCCGCCGGCTGCGTTTCGCCGTCTCGCTGGCCAACGTCGGACCTG
>DATDKX010000486.1:0-3692 GCA_036519615.1 Propionibacteriaceae bacterium | reverse complement strand
GGTGGAACACCTAACGGCTAGGGACTTGGGCCGTCTGTGGGCCGTCACTCGTCGACCACGCGGTGTCGATGGCCCGCCGCGTCCGGTCCTCGCTGTCTGGCATGAGGTGGCCGTAAGTCTTGAGCACCAAGGTCGCGTTCTCGTGGCCTAACCGCTCGGCGACGGCAACGACGGATTCGCCAGCGGCCAACAAGATCGAGGCGTAATGGTGCCTCAGGTCGTGCGAGGTGACGCCAGGGGGGAGGCCCGCACTCTTGGCCGCTGGCTTAAACACGCGAGCACCGAAGTGCTCCTGCCGGTATAGGTTCCCGCAGGTCGTGGTGAACAGGGACCCGTCCTCAGCCGGTGAAAACTCCGAGATGTGCGCCGCAAGCGTTTCGGCGACCACGGTGGGCAATGGCAGCGTGCGGCGTGATCTTGGTGTTTTGGGTGATACGCGGTGCTTGCCATCTTGGGTGAGCTGCCACTCCACCCGCACAGTACGGCGCAGGAAGTCCACATCCTCGAGGCGTAATGCGAGCAGTTCGGCAATGCGGAGCCCGAGACCAGCCTGGATGATGATCATTGCTCGGCAACGATCCGGCATCGCGTCAGCGAGTGCCTGCACCTGGGCCACGGTCAGTGGCACGATCCGCGCGTTTTCTGATCTTGGAAGGCTCAGCCGCGCTACCGGGCTCGATGCGATTAGGCGATCTTGGACGGCGGCATTGAACACTGAGCGCAGAGTCTGCACCAGGAGCCGCACGGTGGTCGGAGACAAGACTTTGGCTCGGTCCGTAACCCAAGCCTGGATTTCAGAGGCTCGGACGGCTGAGAGCCTCTTGTCGCCGATGGTAGTGCCCTCGATGTGTTTGCTGATCAAGGACTCGACTCTGGTCGCGGTGGTCTGGCGGTGCGGTCTGTTCGCTGCCCATTTGCGAGCGTATTCGCCCACGGTGACCGGGGTCGCGTCGTTGACGTACGCGCCTGACAACTTGGCTCCCTCGACGGCCGCTAGGTGCCGCTCTGCGTCAGCTTTGCGGGTGAACGTCCGGGACCGCTCGCGACCATCAGGGTCGAGCCAGCGCGCGCGGTATCTGCGATCGGCTCGCTTTTGAATGTGGCTCATCAGATACCCACCCCTCCCGCTGAGATCGACACGGGCCGCAAGACACGCGACCGGAGCGGCCGAGAGGCTCGAGATCTCTCCGGGCCCGATTGGCCTGGCTCTCGGTTCAAGGCCTTGTGGGCCGTTCGGGGACCGATTTTTCCTGCGCCGCGCTTGCTAGCGTTGGTCGACGTGCTGTTCCAGCCAAGCCTCGACGGCCTCACGACGGTACCGCACGTGACGGCCCACTCGGTAGCCGACTGGGCCGCCGCCCTTGTACCGCCAGCGGTACATGGTGTGAACGGGAATGCCCAACATTTCTGAGACATCCGCAAGCGACATCAGCTTGTCACCGGCCTCGAGTGTCATGATCATCTTCCTTTCGTAGATCGCAGTTAGAGAGCATTTGTCCCGCCGAGTCAGTGTGGCGACCTGGGCGCAGTCGCCCGTGCGTTCGGGTCAGCGGCTCGGCCAGACCGCTCGACCGGTTGAGGACTGGCAACCGTCAAAGACCTAAGTCGCGAAACGACAGCGGGCGATCGTAGAGCAACGAGAATCGAAGTCGCATAATCACCTTGGAAGACGTCCAGAGCGGGTCTTCGACTGGGCTACTTTCGTTACACAGCAAGAGAGTAGTGACCGCGGGTAACCGTGAGTCACCGAAATCCGTGCCCGTTTCGCGCACGTTTTGGGCACGCCGACCACGACTATTCGATTAATTGACTTGACCACTTCGTCCCGAAGCACCCCAGATGGGCGTCGATTCCTATGCCCGGAGCGCGGCAACTTCCAGGATCGTCCAGGCGCGGTTGCCGATTTGCGCCGCGATAGTTACTCAGTTCGTTACTCACATTTGGCGCGACCCTCAGCACTCCGTCCGAGTCTCTCTCGTAAGCTCTCGGCGCCGAAGCGGCCTGCTGGGTGTACGGGTGACCGCTTCCGTGTCAGCCAAGATCCGCCCGCGCATGGCAGCAGCGCTGAGCGTGTTGAGCGTCCGCCTGAGTACCTGCTTGATCGGTTCAGGTCGAACCGATTGGTAAGCAGTTTGGTAAGCAGGCGTGGCTATAACCAACAGACCGACCTGCTCGTGATCGCGCCTCGATCGTGTACACCGGGTGCCTGTATGCGTAGTGTCGATTCTGTCGGGAAGGCGGTGCCGTGAAGGCACAACGGCTGGGACGAGGACCCGGCATCAGACGGTGTGGACCTGCAAACGCTGTGGTGCCACAAGGCGCTCCGACGAGATGGGGGACCCTCGCTTGATGGACCCCGGCGGCTCTGTGGGCACATGAAGGGCAGCCACTCATACCTCCCGGGCGGGCCTACGAGGGTTGGTCGCCACCGTGACGCTGCAAGGGAACGTCCATGGGGGGTGGTGGAGGCGCCACAAATCTCCCACGGGCTGCTGGCATCATGCTCGCCATGGAAGAGATGACCCCACTGGGAAGTGGCAGAGGAATGGCCTCATGTCGCTGGTGAGAAGGTATCCGCTTACCACGTTCTTCGTGTTGGCCTGTGCACTCTCGTGGTGGCCTTGGATCCTCTACTCTTTCGGCCTCTTGCCCACCCCGATCGTGGGCGTCGGGCCTTTCCTGGCGGCGCTGGTCGTGCTGGCGCTTACCGAAGGCAAGAGCGGTGTGATGGGGTTACTGCGACGGATGGTGCGCTGGCGCGTCGGGCTCCAATGGTATGCCGTGGCGCTCCTGCTTCCCATCGTGGTCACCCTTGCTGCGGCAGCGCTCAACGTCTTCTTGCTCGGCGCCCAACCCTCCTCCTCGGCGGCAGATCCGGGTGGCTTGTGGACCCTCCTCTCGACGTTCTTTCTCCTACTCCTCATCCCCGGGATCGGCGGCTGCTGGGAGGAGCCGGGCTTCAGAGGTTACGCCCTGCCACGACTGCAGGTCGGGCGGTCGGCGCTCCGGGCGAGCGGAATTCTAGGAGTGCTGTGGGCGTTCTGGCACCTGCCGCTCGTGGTAACCGGGGTGGACACATGGATTGACGGATTCTTGTTCACCATCGTTTGGACACCGGTCTTTACCTGGCTGTTCAACAACGCTAAGGGAAGTGTCCTGATCGCCATGCTATTCCACAACATGAATAATGCCTTCTCAGGTGTGTATGTCGGCCAAATGTTCTCAGGAGCAGACTCGGCCAACCAGGCGTGGCTGCGCCTAGCGCTGTGGGGGGTGGTGGCGATCGTCCTGGTCATTGCGTACGGCTCCCAAAACCTGTCGCGCAAGCATCTAAAGCAGGTGGAACCAATGCAGCCTGAGGTATCCGCGTCCCCTCAGGCAGTCTGAACGAGCTGCACAGACGACCGCGTCGCCAAGCTGGTGAGCGACTTCGTCCGGTGATGTCGATTCTTGAGGCCTTCTACGACGGCGTAAGGCGTCCAACAGCCAACGTTCTTGTGCTGTCGGCGGATGGCAATGGCATCGTGATGCTACCCGCCGCCCTGGCTCCGCTACCGCCGAGGCGGCATCACGAACAACCTCTAGGCAATGCAGGCTTCGACGAGGTGAAGACCCATGACGCACTGGGCAACCCACTCAACACCATCAACGTAGCCACAAGGTCGGTGGCGACTCCGATGTAGATAGCAGGT
>DATDKX010000485.1:0-7379 GCA_036519615.1 Propionibacteriaceae bacterium | reverse complement strand
GACGTAGCGGATTGTGCCGTCCCCGCCAGCACCAATGACAAGATCAACTTGCTCTGCGACGGCCTGTCTGGTCATGGCGCGGCCCGGATCCTCGACCGAGGTCTCCAGCCACAACGTGTTGCTCCAGCCGCTTCGCTGGAGTCGTTCCTCCACTAGGGCGCGAAACTTCTCACTGACCTTGGTCGGGTTATAGATAACCGCGCAGCGGCGGTTTTGGCTTGCCTGCTCAACAGATGTCACGTGAGAGTCCTAAATCAAAAAAAGGGGTGCCTGCGGGTCCTCGCCGGGTTTGGCTGACAGTTGGCGGTCATTGGCCTCACTCTCCGCGGCAGAACGGCACATCGCCGGTCTCGATGACGGTTTGAGCGATCGTTCGGAGCTTCACGTTGGTCTTCTGCGACCGGCGTTGCAACAAAGTGAAGGCCTGGTCGGCCGTAAGCTGGTGGCGGGCCATCAAGATTCCTTGGGCCAGTCCGACGCGATGCCGCGCCGCCACCGCTCGATTCAGGTTGTCGCGCTCTGTAACACGTTCCAAGGCCAAGCCGGTGTGGTGGGCGAATGCTCCAGCCGCGTCCGCATACCGCGACAGGGTGGCCGGGCGCGTGGCGTACCACACCAGACGGACCGGCTGCCGAGGCGAACCCTCAATCCGCGCCACGAGGAATGCGCCTCTGCCCAGCCCATTCCATGAGGCGCCTTCCGACGGATCGTCGATCGGAAGGGGTTGCTGAAGTAGACGCTGCCGGAAGAGCATCTCTATCACCGCAGCTGCCGCCGAATCATCGGGCGCCGCGTCCCTGGGGCGTACGGCGAGGGTTTGCCAGGAGCGCTCGGTATAACTGACGACGGCGGCCCCGTCGGCGGCGATCAGCGCCAGGGCTTCGTCGACGACTGTGCGCCACAATCCGGCGACGTCTTCTGCGGCAAACATCCGTCGAGAGGCCGCGACGAGAGCTGTCGTATAAGCCAGATCACACGGTGCGCCGGTCGGCGGCATCTGCCAGAGCGGCCCGGCGGCTGCCTCGGGTTGAGCCGAAGTTGAGTCGGTCAGGACGTGCTGCGGGCCGGAGGCTGGGTCCGGTCGTAAGCGACTAGAAGGCTCAGGCGACAGCGCAGGCGGGCTCATGAGCGGGTATCCGATCAGGACATAGGACTCTAATGGTCCTGGCTGTGGCGCTGTTCGCCCATGCCGCGGCCCCCATGCGGCGGACACGTTCCAGGTCGGCTGGCATGTCAGCTAAGAACTAGATTCTACGGCTCGCTAGAGATACCTCCTACCGCTCGGATTGGTCCAGGACGCCGGACACACGAGTCACCGCGCAAACACTCGCTGCCCCGTGTCTGCTATGGCCGCGTGGACCGGTACGGCGCCGGTCTGGTGAGCTCCTCGGCGATGTCGCGCAGCTTGCGGTTGGTGGTCTGACTCGCCCGGGCGAGCAGCTGGAAGGTTCGGTCGAGGTTAGCTGATACCGTTCCATCGAAATTGCGACGGTCGCTCACATCCTGACCGGTCAAGGATCCCTCCTCCTCCTCCTCCTCCTCTTGCCCGCTCGATCCACGACAGATTGGTGCCGTGAATGTCCTCCACCAAGATCGGATCTCACGCAAAAACGCCGGGGCTTGAGGGTACGAGGTCACGAGCCCGGGAAGTGGGTCGCGCAGCGCCCGCTCGGGAGTACGGTCGCCACTATTCCGCAGCCGAACGACTCGATGGAATTTCCGATCCACGCCAAGAGCAATCCGAAATTCACGAAGGCCTGCTTATTCGGTCTATTGACCGGCCTTCCTCATATTGGTCATGGAGCCCAGAATTCGTCTTCCAAATAATCAGCGAGCGCAACGACGTCGCAGCACAGGGAGCCATTCGCCCTGGTCCGGACTGAGGCCTACAGCCAGCCAACGCTCAGCGCCTGACCGCGCAGCATTGTCGCTAGGTGGTCACGCCTAGCCGAAGACCACCAGTCTCTTCGGGACACCATGCTTGCGCCTGCATAGTGCGACGCACATCACACAGCGCAGCAAGAAAAAGGGGAAAAGGAGTGTATTTCCGGAATAAGCCGGATATTAATCAGTTGTAATCCTCGTGACGCGCTGAAGCGTCCGACCCCAATATAGATTGGAATTCCCTGACGCGTGGAAGTGTCTGACCCAATTTAGTTGGATCCCGGGACGCGGCGAAGCGTCCGAGCAATGACAACCTCCATAAGGAGAAGCATGACCACCATCACGACCGACCATAGTCCCGTGACCAGCGACAGCCGCGCTGTCGCATCCCAAGATGGCGACCGCCGTCTCACCAGGGAGACCAAGCCCTCGTTCAAAACCACCGAATTGATCGTCTATGTACTGTCGGTCTTCGGTGTCCTGATCGCCTCTTTGGTGGTCGACGTCAATGAGGACGGTCAAGGGTTCAGCGCTTACCAGGGCTGGTTTCTGGTCAGCTTGTTGACGATCGGTTACCTGATTAGCCGTGGCCTGGCCAAGTCCGGCAGCCGCGACGACACCCGCTAAACCGTGGCGTTGCCAGGTACCTGCTCAGTCATCACCTTTCATAACTAAGTGGCGCTCATTCCTTAAAGCCTGACGCCGCTACCCAGTGCGCCCTTCGCGGAATCCGCGGGGGGCGCACTGCTGTCACCGGCCGCCAGGCGGGATCAGGTCGCGGCTCCCAGCCACAGTCCCGTCCCGCGGCAGCGCGCCGAACCTTACGGCTGTAGCGCCGGCCGATACAAGTTGCGCCCGACGCTAACGGCGGTGTTGCGTCGAGGTTGCGTACGCTGCGCATTGCCCGTGATGACCGTGAGACTCCCGGGGGGGAACGTAGCGCAACGCGCACTTGGGAAGCTCCTTCAGTATCGATGCTCGGAGCTGGGCACGAGTGTCGATGTGCTTGATGAGCCAACCGTCTGGGGCAGGTCGAAGCGATTGCCGACCCTGGCAGAGTCGACACCTCCTTCAACGCCATCGCCGTTGATCACATCCAGGGCGTTCCGCTCGCCTGCCTGCCTGTGGAGGACGTCAACCCGGTCGCCGGCCGAGTCGACACGGATCTGTTAACGGCGCGTTCCGCGCGGCGCGCAGATGAAAGCCTAGGGCCGAGGAGCGATCTTGACCATCACCGCCGACGCAGCCCGGCTGGGCTTCCCGAAGGTGGGAAGCTTCGGCATCGCCTGCGCGGTGGTCTCCGGCGCGGGCGATCTCTTGAGCGACCGCCTTCAGCGGCGGAACGGTGCGTCCAGCTCTAAAGACCGCGGTGCCTTTCCCGGGCGAACGCTTATGCCACGCTGCTCGCCGAACCATCCGCTCCAATACACCACTCGCGTTCTTCCCCCCAGGCCGCGAATCCTCCTCGGTCGTGGATTGGCGTTTAGGACCGCAGTCACCACACGAAGTCGTCGGGTCCTGAGAGGCGCCGCCCTCAGGTTGGGCACCGGCCCGGATGATCGCTTTGCGAGGCGAAGGAATCCCTCCCCACCAGCCAACTTAAGACGTATGAACTCGCTGGTTCGGCGCCGGCGCGTTCCTCGATATCTAAAGCTTGCTGATTAGATCCCGCTCCCGCATCCCGCACTATTTACCGGTCAGTCACCGCCCGACAAGCTGAAGCCGAGCCCGATCGGCTGCTCCGGCATACCTGCGGGCTGGCAGGCGGCGCCGGGCGTTGGTCAGCCGCCCTTGATCTGAAGTGAAAGCCTTAGCCGAATCACCGCAGGTCCGGGCCGACCTGCCGGGCCGCTGCCTCTGCCTGCTCCTTGCTGACCTCGATGATCCGCCCACAAGCGGTACAGCTGTCGAGGTGGGGATGCGCTCCCACCATCCAGGGTCTGCCCGTTTTCGGTTAGTTGTGCAAGCGTCATCACGACAATCGCGATTTTTGTCGACGCCGCCAGACCAGCAGCTTTTCCAAAGCTCTTCCACGTTCCTGGCCAATCCGCCATGGGAAGACAGGTCGAAGCCCACGGGCGGCATGCGGGAGGCGCCAGGGAAATGCGCCAACGTGGAAACTTTGCGGTCTCGCCACGCGGATCATGGAGCTAGCAGTTACGCGGCGCGTTGACCCTCAGCGTTAGTCGCGCGAAGGGCGGGGTACCGAACGGACCATGGGCGACCAGACCGATCCCACCGAGCGGTACGACCAACCCGAGCACACCGATGAACAGCGACCCCCATCCCGGGCTGACCCTGACCATGCAGGACCAGCCGTCGCATTGGCTAGGCTGCACCGCACCATGGTGATGATCTGCCACTGCCTTCCCGATCGCTGGTGATTGGCACCAGCCCTGACCCTGGCTCGTATGACTTCGTTGGTGTGATCTGATCATGTGGTTTGAGTGGTTGATGGTCGCCGTGGGTTTGGTCCTGACGGTCGGGACGGGTTTCTTCGTCGCCTCGGAGTTCGCCCTGGTCAACCTGGACCGGAACGATCTCGAGGGTCGGGAACGTGCTGGTGAGGCGCGGCTTGGTCCGACGATCCGGGCCTTGCGGATCACCTCGACGCACCTGTCGGGTGCTCAGCTGGGGATCACATTGACCACTTTGTTGACCGGCTTCACCTTCGAGCCCGCGGCCAGCCGGCTGCTCGAGGGTCCGCTGGCCGCGGTGGGGGTGGCGGCCGGCGCTGTTCCGGTCGTCGGTGCGGTCGTGGGGATCGGCCTCGCCACGTTCTTGTCGATGGTGATCGGTGAGCTCGTCCCGAAGAACTTAGCCCTAGCGCTGCCGGTGGCAACCGCCAAGGTGGTCATGCCCTTTCAGACGGTGTTCACGGCGGTCTTCAAGCCGCTGATCCTGCTGTGCAACAACACCGCTAATGCGATTATCCGCGCCCTCGGGGTCGAGCCGAAGGAGGAGCTATCGGGGGCGCGGACCGCCGAGGAGCTCAGCTTCCTGGTCCGACGCTCGGCCACCGAAGGCAGGCTGGACCCCGACCACGCCACCCTGCTCGACCGAACCCTGCGGTTCTCTGACCATTCCGCCGCCGACGTCATGACGCCTCGAGTGCGGATGGCGAAGCTGGCGGCGACAGCGACGGCCGCTGACGTCATCGACCTGTCCCAACGCACTGGATTCTCCCGCTTCCCGGTGATCGGCCAGGATGCCGATGACATCCTCGGCGTCGTCCATGTCAAGCAGGCCTTCACCCTCGACGCCGCCACCCGGCCGCAGGTGACCGTCGCGGATTTGATGGTCGACCCGCTCCGAGTGCCGGAGTCCATGAGGGTTGACACGCTGCTTGGAGCGCTGCGCCGCGGCATCTTCCAGATCGGCATCGTCGTCGACGAGCACGGCGGCACGGCCGGCATTGTGACCCTCGAGGACCTTGTGGAGGAGATCGTCGGCGAGCTGCGCGACGAGCACGACCAAACCCACCCTGGTCTGGTCCGCTACGGCCGGTGTCTGGTCTTCGATGCCAACTGGCGACCCGATGAACTGCTGGAGCGGACCGGGGTGCGAGTTCCCGACGCCCCCGACTACGAGACCGTCGGTGGGTTCGTCACCGACAACCTCGATCGACTCCCCGAAATCGGGGACGAGATCACCATCACGCAAGGCCGCCTCCGAGTCGAGCAAATGGACGGGACACGAATCGGCCGCCTCCGCTACACCCCCGAAGAACCCCAGCCGCTGACGCCGTCGAGTCCGAGCCGACAGTCCGGTGCAGATCAGAACGACCGTGGCTGACTACGTCCCCGGGCTCATCTGGCTCATCGTCTTGCTACTCGTCAACGCCTTCTTCGTCGGCGCCGAGTTCGCCGTGATCTCCGCCCGACGGTCCCAGATCGAGCTCCGGGCGGAGGAAGGCAACCGTGCCGCGCGCACTACCTTGTGGGCGATGGAGCACGCCACCTTGATGCTGGCCACCAGCCAGCTCGGCATCACCATCTGCTCGCTGCTGATCCTGAACGTCTCCGAGCCCGTAATTCATCACCTGCTCGAAATCCCGCTCGCCGCGACCGGGATGACCGACAGCGCCATCAGTGTGACCGCCTTCGCGGTCGCGCTGGTCCTCGTCACCTTCCTCCACGTCGTCTTCGGCGAAATGGTTCCCAAGAACCTCTCGTTCTCGGTGCCCGGCCGAGCCGCCCTGCTGCTGGCTCCGCCCCTCGTCATGATCGCCCGCATCTTCAAACCGATCATCTGGCTGCTCAACTGGCTGGCGAACAGCGTCCTCCGGCTATTCCGCGTCGAACCCAAGGACGAAGCAACTAGCACCTACACCCTCGACGAGGTCGGCGGCATCGTCGAGCAATCCACCCGCGAAGGGCTCATCGACGACACCACCGGAGCCCTGGCCGCCGCATTCGAGTTCACCACCAAGAAGGTCTCCGACGTCGAAGTCCCGATCGACGACGTGGTCGCCCTCGCCGCCGACGCCAGCCCCAACGACCTGCAACGGGCCGTCGTGGCCGCCGGCCACTCCCGCTACGGCATCCAGGACGCCGCCGGGGAGCCCACCGGGTACTTGCACCTCAAAGACGTCATGGACCTCACCGGCACCAGCGCCGCCAACCAGACCATCCCCGCCAAACGCATCCGGCGCCTGCCCACCGTCTACCACGAGTCCGACCTCGAAGACGCCCTCGCAGCAATGCGGCGATCCGGCTCCCACGTCGCACGTGCCGTCGACCACGATGGCCGCACCACCGGAATCCTCTTCCTCGAAGATGTCATCGAAGTCCTCGTCGGCGAAATCGAAGACGCCGCAGAACCCGCAGCCGACACCTGAGCCCTCCTGCCAAGACGAGCCCCCGGCGGGCACCGGGTCTATCAGGTAAACAGTGGATCTGATCTAGTCGTTGATCATCTTGTCGGTATCCGGCCTGGGAACGTGATGGCGAAGGCGTTCAGGGCCGGTTTCCGCACTGGCTGTCGACGCAGCAGCCGCCGCCAGCCGATGAACGCTCCAGCGTGCACGTCTTACTCCGGCAACTGGACTTTCACGGCGGCGAGCTGGCGGTGGTGGACGAAGAGTTGACGGTGGAGGCGCTGGCCGATTTCGGTGGTGGCCGGGTTGCACAACGGCGGGCGGCCGGCGGCGGCGATCGCCGTCTCCGTTCCGAGTGTGCGCTTCTCCTCTGCCCGGATTCGCGAGATGCTGCCGGCTGTTCGCTGCTGCGGCTGCTATCGATGCCGAACTTGGCAACGCGTCGCGCCAGTGGCGGCAGTTGGCGAACTAGCTCTGGGACTGCTGCCCGAACGAGGTGCTGCCCACTATCTTGGCGAACTGCTGTGTGAAGTCCGCCTGCGCCTTCAACATCGAGGCGAACCAGTCCATCTCACTCACCTGCGGAGATGACGCAAGCTTTCGCTGTTCCTCGGCGATGGTCTGTAGCCAGCCAACCTAACGCTGCACCGCATCCTGCCCAACCTTGGTCGCGGTC
>DATDKX010000484.1:0-2837 GCA_036519615.1 Propionibacteriaceae bacterium | reverse complement strand
GGTGTACCAGTCGACGCGGACGTAGCCATGAGCACCTTCGGTCCGCAGCGTCACCTCGCCGAAATCCTGCATCTTCGGCGACTCCGGATGCGTGTAATTGGCGACGGTGCTCGAGATGACCTCCGCGTCCTCGGCACCGGTGAACCACAAGAACTGGTCGATCTGGTGGCTGGCAATGTCGGTGATGATGCCTCCCGTCCGGTTGCGGTCATAGAACCATTCCGGACGTCCCTCACCACCTGCGAGATGGGCACGGTCGCCCTCCCGGTGGGGTCCGAGTCCCAGAGTCTGCACAACCCGTCCTAGCCGCCCCTCTCGGACCAACTGTCCAGCTTTGATCGCACAGCGAACTTCGAAGCGCTCCGAGAAAGTGACCGACCAGAATCGACCCGATTGGGCGACGGCCTTCTCGATTTCGTCGAGCTGATCGAGCGTGACGCATCCGGGCTTGTCGGCGATGACGTCCTTGCCGTTCGTCAGGGCCTCGACGGCGATGGCGGAGCGTCGGTCGGGAACCGCGGCTGTGACAATCACGTCGATGGCCGGATCGCGGAGCAGGTTCGTCGGGTCGTCTATCCACGCCACATCAGGCCAGCGACTCCGGACCGCCTGCGCAATAGCAGCGGTGGGGTCGTCGGAGCTGAACCCGACCGGCTCACAGCCTTGATTGAGCAAGCCCTCGATCTGCCCGAAAGCATGCGCATGGTCCAAGCCGACGGCGGCAAATCGGAGCATTATTTCATGCTCTGAATGATTGAGAGCACCTTGGTAGCGCCTTCTGCTGGGCTGGACCGACCGAAGAGCACGTCGGTAGCCACGGGGGTGAACTCGGCGCTGAAGCCGGAGGCGTTGGACGGGGTGACTTGGGGCGGAGGTACGAGCTCCGGCGCGATCGACTGCCAGAACTCGAGCGCGACCTTGGCCTGCGGATCCAGCAGCGGAGCGATCTCCTTTTGCACCGCCGGAATCGCCGGGATGCCCCGCTCGGTGGTGAGGATCTTGGTGGCCGCCGGATCGGTGAGCAGGAAGTCGATCAGCTTGGCGCTGGCGTCAGCGTTCTTTGAACGCGATGACACCGACCAGTACATGGATGCCTTGTTGACCATCTTGGGCGACTCACCCCTCGCCTGCGCCGGAATCCGAAGCAGCTTCATCTCCGTGCCGCTCGCCGTGCCGAAAGCCGAGATCTGGGTGTGGAACAGCAGGTGGAAAGCGGCCTTGTTGGTTGCGAACAACGTTTGGTCCAGAACGGCAGTAGCATTCTCCACCTGGCGCCCGGCCGGAGGTGTGGCTTTCATGGCGACCAGCTTGTTGGCGTAGTCGAAGAAGCTGGTGATGGTCTCTTGGCTGACTCCAGGACCGTCGGTGGGCCAGATTTCCTCACCCTTTTGGCGGGCCCAGGCACCCAGTTCCGCGGCGCCAGTGCCAAATCCGTCGAGACCGTAAACGCCCTGTGACCCGAGCTTCCCGGTGATCTGGGCCGCAACTTGCGCGAACTGGTCCCAGGTCCAGGTCTTGTCGTTGGGCATCGACACCCCGGCCTTCTTCAACACCTCGGGATTGACTGCGACCGAGAAGTTCGCGACGCCGATCGGCGCACCGACGAGCGTCCCTCCTACCTTGCCCGTATCGAGCACCTTTGTATCCATCGCCGACAGGTCGAGATTGCCCTTCACCTTGCCCAGGTCGAGCAGAGCGTCTCGGGCGCCATAGGCGGCGATGTAGGACTCGTCCATCTGGATGACGTCAGGTGCGTTGTTGCCCGCCGTCATCGTGGCGAGCTTGTCCCAATAGGCGGTCCAGTCGTTGTTCTCGATAGAGACCTTAATGTCCGGGTTCGCCGCGGTGAAGGCATCCACCGCCTGCTGCGTCAGCTTGAGTCGCGAGTCGTTGCCCCAGGTGGAGACCCGCAGTGTGACCGGCCCTCCGGAGTCACTCTGGCTCCTCTGGCTCTGGCCCGGAGCGCAGCCTGCCGCGGCGAGGAGGCAGACCAGCAGGAGCAGAGCCGTCAGCAATCGACGCCGACTAGGGAACGCGGCACGGTCCGTCCTCGGCGTTGCCCTGGCGAGCGACGACTCGAGCGCCCTGGCCATCAATCCGCGTCGTTGCGACCGAAATCGGAGGGAAGTCATAGTAGTGCCTTTCGCGAATCGAATAACTGTGGGACCCCGGGTAAGCGAGGTCCCACAGTGGATTTACTTTCCGCCGGTTGTTGCTATGCCCTTGACCAGGAACCGCTGGCCGAACAAGAACACCAGGAACAGCGGGATCAAGGTGACGACTGACATGGCGAACATGGCGCCCCAGTTGCTCCCAGCCGTTGCGTCTAGGAACGAGCGCAGCGCGACTGGAACCGTGTAGGCGATGGGATCGGTCAGATAGATCAGCGGGGTGAAGAAATCGCTCCAGGTCCAGATGAAGGTGAAAATTGCCGTCGTGGCTATTGCTGGGCCCATCAGCGGAAGCATCAACCTGGTGAAGATCTTCCAGTGGCCGCAACCGTCGATTACAGCCGCCTCGTCCAGCTCCTTGGGAATGCCTCGGATGAACTGGACCATCAAGAACACGAAGAACGCATCGGTGGCCAGGAACTTAGGCAAGATCAGCGGAACGAAGGTGTTCACGAAGCCCAGCGCGTTGAAGAGGATGTACTGCGGCACTACGACCACGTGGAAGGGCAGCATGAGCGTCAACAGCATGATGGCGAACCAGAGCCCCCTCAGCCGGAACTTCAGCCGAGCAAACGCGTACGCGGCCAGCGTGCAGGCAAACAGATTGCCGGCGATAGCGCCGACCACCACGATGAAAGAGTTGATGATGTACTGGCCGAAGGGATA
>DATDKX010000483.1:0-2642 GCA_036519615.1 Propionibacteriaceae bacterium | reverse complement strand
ACGAATTGGCCGTCGTCCAGTTGACAGACCCACTCGTCGAGTAATCCCCGCAATTCCGCATCGTGAATCAGCAGTAGCGCGCCGTCGGCAAAGAAGCCGTCCACCCAGGCCGCCTTGTCGGCGGCCGGAACTCCAGCGGACAGGGCCCGATGCATCCGTACCGGAACGTCGCTGAGCTGCTCGGCATCCAGCAGCAGCCGCACGATGCGGCCGCTCAAGAGGCCGTGCACATCAGTTCGGTCGATCATGGTGGCGAGCGTTTCCAGCCAGCGGGAGCGGAGATCGGGTGGGCTCGAGGCTGCCGACTCGGTCGCGTCGCGCGACGATTCGGCGGTGACTAGACCGATGGCGGTATTGACGGCATCAATCCGGCGCCGCATGGCCGCGGCATTGTCCGCGTCCAAATTCGTCAACGCTTGTCGCAGACCGGCACAGATCCGAACCACCAGCACTTCACTTACCTTGCGCAGCGCCCTGGTATCGGTCTGCCGTACGTTGCCGTAGCGCTGTGCTCGCGCCAGCGCCGGCAATGCATCCATGAGGTGCACCACGTCCGCATCCAGCGCAGCCTTGTCGGCAAGCGTGGCAAGCAGCTCGTCAAGCGCCCGGGAAAGGTCTGCGAATAGGCAGCGTTCTACGGCCTCGGTCAACTCGACCAGCGATCCCTCTTTGATGATCTTCCGCACGCGCGCCGTGGCTGCTGACTCCACGGTCGTTCCCCAGACGGATGCCTCCACGATGGCTATCGAATATTCGGGTTCCCACCTGGACTCCCAGGTCTCGCGGAATGTGCCCTGACTCTGCACCGAAGTTTCCATCGGTGAAATCCACCGCAGCCCAAGCAACTGCAGCCGGTGGAATAGCCGAGATCGAGCCTGATCGATGGACCTACGCAGATCAAGATCATGAAGTCGGACTTGTGCTTCGCGCCTGATCCGCAGAGACCGACACGTACCGATGAGATCGGCCTCTAAAGGCACAGTCGGCACGGCGTCGTTGACTGACCCGAGCGCCTGCCCAACGACAAGATGATCTGTGACGTAGCGGACGGCCAGCTCGTCCCCGTCACAGAGCACTGCCCGAGTCGCCTCGGTCACCTCTGCCAAACCAGCTAGCGGTCGGCCGCGTAGGCTCGCCAAGGTTTCGGCGAGCCGCACGGCCTCGATCACGTGTGCGCTCGATACCGGGAGGTCGCGGTCACGCAGCGCCTGGGCAACCTTGGCGAGCCAGCGCACGATGGTCTGATCGGGAGCCAGCCAGAGATGCTGGTACCAGCCAGGTGAGGTTACACCGGCCCCATAGCCGCTCGCCGAAGCCAGCCGCTGATGCGTCCAGGGCACCCAGGTGAGCGTGATCTTGCGTCGAGGCATGCCACGGAGCATGCGGACGTCGGCAGCCGCTGGAGGCAGCGGCCAGCGCAGTACGGGCGCGTGCCAAGCGCCGCAGACCACAGCGACCCGTTCCCGACCCCCCTTAAGAGACTCCCGGATTTTCTGGCGCATGTACGCCTCTCGACGAGCTTCCCGGTCAGCGTGACGACCGGGCTGGTCCATGACCATCCGCAGCTCTGCCATCGCATCGGTGATCAAGGGAAACGGCGAGGAAGAATCCAATCGGGATTCGACAAGATCGTCCCACCAGCGCTCCGGATCGTCATAGCCGGCGACCTCGGCCAGTAGGGCCAACGGATCTGGCTCCTCGAGTAAAGCTGCCGGCAACGTCGCTTCTGATGCGCTATTCGACTCTTCAGGAGCATCATGATCATCATGATCGTCTGGCACATTGCGCCGCCAACGGCCCAGTACCGCGTACGCCGGAAGATCGCAAAAGCCGACCTCAATACCGCGCTGCAGCGCAAAGGTCATCGCCTGCCACTCAGGTGAGAACACAGCGTACGGCCAGAACGCGGCGAGCTGCGGACGGTCAGGGGCGTATCCGAGCAGGGCGATCGGTGGCGTCATTCCATCGGCCAGAACCCATCGAAGCAAGGGATCGGCGTCGGCAGGACCCTCGATGAGCACGGCATCGGGCTGGTACTCCTCGAGCGCAGCAATCAGCGAGCGGGCCGAACCCGGTCCGTGGTGGCGAATGCCGAACACCTCGACCGGGGGTCCCTCCTCGGCAGCGCCCTCGCCAGTGGGGCCGACAACATGATCATTAACCGCAGCAGGCGGCAGCGTCGTCGTCACGACACCTCGCGGCAGGCCGTATAGAACTCTGACCAGTCCTCTCGTTCGCGAGCGACTACCTCGAGGTATTCGGTCCACGCGACCCGGTCCGCGATGGGGTCTTTGACTACTGCACCAACGATACCGGCAGCGACGTCGGCCGGTCTCAAATGACCGTCGCCGAAGTGCGCTGACAGCGCGATGCCGCTGGTGATCACCGAAATCGCCTCCGCTGTCGAGAGTGAACCGGAGGGTGATTTGAGCTTGGTACGGCCGTCTTCCGTAACGCCAGATCGGAGTTCACGGAACACAGTCACCACCCGGCGGATCTCCTCGACTGCGGCGGGGATCTTGGGTAGTTCCAGAGAGGACGAGAGGTCGGCCACTCGAGTCGTGACGATGTTCACCTCGTCTTCCTCATTGTCCGGGAGTGGCATGACCACGGTGTTGAAGCGCCGGCGCAGCGCCGAGGAC
>DATDKX010000482.1:0-9897 GCA_036519615.1 Propionibacteriaceae bacterium | reverse complement strand
CAGGGGTGATCCCCCAAGATCACTCGCATTATTGATCACGAGGTTTAGCTGCCCGACCGCGGCTGCGGCAGCTACCAACTGCTCGCGATGTTCCGGGTCGCCAACATCGCCTGAAATGGCCCGGACCGATGTGAGTTCCGAGAGGACCTGCGCCGTACTCGCCAGCGGCTCGGCGTGCCGAGCGTCGATGGTGAGAGCCCAGCCGCGACGAGCTAGCTCGAGGGCGACCGCGCGTCCAAGTCCGAGGGAGGCACCCGTGATCAATGCGTGAGGCATAGACCCATTGTTCAACTTAAAGTCAACTTGAATTCAAGAGCCCACCCGGATACCGGGGCGTCGCAAACTACGCGCACGTGGGTGTCATGCGGTCAGAAACCTGTGCAGAGCTATGCGGTCCGCGGGTAGCGCACACGGGAGATGGCCCAGGCGGAGCGGGCAACCGCTGAGGAAGTACTTGGGTTACAGCGCGCGGCGGCCGCGGGACTCCGGCAATCCGGGGTCGGTTTCGTCGGGTTCGTGAAGATAGGTGAAATCGCCGAAGTCATCATCGGCATGACGGCGCGACCAGCGACGCTTACCTTGACTCTCCGGCGGGACAGGTTCGCCGGCGTTGGATACGGCAGGCTGCGGCTGGCGGGTCGCTGGGGTCAGCTCAACGGGTGTCGGCTGGGGAGATGGCATCTTCACCGGAGGTCGTACCGGTTCCTTCGGTGGCGAAGGTTCTGGGACCGCCGCCGGGCGAGGGGTACGGGCCACATCATCAGTTCGAGCCGTGCCAGTGGTACGAATCGGACGCTGCCCAGTTCCGCTAGCGCGTACCACGGCCACACCTATCGCGGTCGTCAGCGGCACAGCCAATACCAGGCCGATCGAGGCCACCAGAATGCCCAACACTTCGGCGGCAAACCGCTCGGTCATCAGCACGTCGAGCACCGGCCGATTATTGATCTTGATCAACAAGAAGACGCCGAGCGAGGTACCAGCGATCGCAAAAGCGATCGTGTAGACGGTGGAGGCAATGTGATCGCGACCAATCCGCATGGCACGAGAGAACAGATGCTTGCGGCTCGAACCCTGATCGGCCAGCTCCCAAACTGCCGATGCCTGGGTAATGGTCACGTCGTTGAGAACACCGAGACCGGCGACGATGATCCCGCAGATCACTACCGAGGTAAGCCGGAGATCCGGCGCCGTTGCAGCCAAGACGTAGTCGTCCTCCGAGGTGACACCGGTTACGTGCGCCCACTTGGTCGCGAGGTAGCCGAGCAACGCGATCAAGATCAACCCGAAGAGGGTTCCCACCAGCGCGGTGGTCGTTCGAGCGCTGAAACCATGGGCGGCATACAAAGCCACGAACATGATCGCAGCGGAGCCGATCAGTCCGACCATGATCGGATTGGTTCCGGCAATTAGCGCGGGGAACATGAACGCGACCAGGATGAAGCCGGCGAAGCCCAGTCCGATGAGGGCCGCGAAGCCCCGCCAGCGGGCGACCACCACGACCACGACGGCGAAGAGCAATCCCACAACCAGCAGCGGGATACGCCGCTCGAAGTCTGAGAACTGATATTGGGCCGGCTGGTCGGCCGACGGCGGGATCCGTACCAGCTTGATGACCTGACCGGCTTTGATGCCTGAGGAGTAGATCGCGGCGGTAACGGGCACCGAGACGGTCTTGCCCTTCTCGTCACCTTGGAGCAACTGAGATGTCACGTCCGCGCATCGGGCGTTGGTCACTCCAGGCGTCGACCCCGACAAGCCCTCACATGAGATCTCTCTGACCTCGGTGACTCGAGCGGTCGGGTAGGTGACTCCTGGAACGCTGTAGCCGGCAACGTCGGCATTCACGTGGCGCGAGATGTCGCCCGGCCAGAAGACGAACAGCCCCACCAGCGTCCAAATCGCCAGCGGAATCAGCACCACGATCAAGATGCGCAGGGCGCGCTGGTGACGACGCAATTCGTCGGGATTCACCAAAGGTTGCTGGCCACTATCTGAAAGACGTTCTCTGCTGAAGTGCGAGTGAGCCACGTTGCCGCCTAGTCTTAGTCCCCGTGAGTCAGCTACCTGGGGCGAGTCGCGACGGCATCCGGCCGCATCGCGCAGTGGCTCGCCAGGCATCCAGGAGCGGACTGAGCACACAATCTAACTCACGTCATCCTCGGCGCATCCGGTCAGACCCCTCCAGTTCCATTGGCCGAGCGCGCCAACGTCGCAGTGCGATGGGACTGATAGCTGCGATCATCGGCCTCGGCCTGGTCGGACTCTGTCTGAGGACGGTGCCGACGGTCCTGATGGAGACCAATCTCCTCGGTGGGATTACCGGGCCGCTGGTTGGCATCCCGGCCAGTCCGCCGAGGACCGCTGGACCGGCAGCTCCGACGCCGTCAATGAGCATCGATCCAACGACCGAGACAAGTCCGAGCGCCAAACCAGCCAAGTTGCAGGCGAAGCGCAAGGCCAAGAGCCTGCAGAAGGTGGAGGTGCCGGCAAGCGGGTCTGGGACGTATCACGCGGCCGACAAGTCAGTCCGACCGACGACCGCGGCCGGCTCCTTGATCCGTTATGACGTACGGGTAGAGAAGGGATTGTCCATCGATCCCGACAAGGCCGCCGCCTTGATCCAGGGAATCCTGGACGACAAGAGAAGTTGGCGCAGCACCGGTCACTGGCGCTTCGAACTTACGCCAGTCGGAGGGCCGGCCACACTGCACGCGTACATCGTGACGCCGGACACGACCGATCGGCTGTGCGCGCCGTACCTCACCCGGGGCGAAGTGTCCTGTCAGAACGGCAACCGAGTCGTGCTTAACGCCAAGCGGTGGTTGCTTGGCGTCGATTCGTACGGATCTGATCTGACCAACTACAGGCGTTATCTGGTTAATCATGAGTTTGGGCATGCACTGGGCAAACATCACGTGGACTGCCCAGGTCCGGGGAGGCTCGCGCCGGTGATGATGCAGCAAACCAAGGGGCTCGGGGCTTGCAGAAAGAACCCATGGCCGCAGGCCACCGAAGACTGAGCACCGCTTATCACTTGATGCTGGTGGCGCTCCCGGTCGATTTGGCGCGGCGGATGCTCACCGATGCATTGCGACCTGAGCCGGAGCTTCCCTGGCATCCGGAATATCCACTGCCTGACAGCCTCGATGCGATAGCCATGGTGATTGCAGCCCACGAGGCCATGACCGGCGCAGTGCAGCAGCCGCCGACCTGGTGGATACATCAGATCGTGGTTAATGGTGTGGTGGTTGGTGACATTGGATTCCATGGCCCGCCGGGGCCGGAGAAGGCTGTAGAGATCGGGTACAGCGTGGTGCCAGCTTGGCGTGGGCGCGGCGTCGCGAGCCGCGCGTGCGGGGTGATCTTGCAGCAGGCCTGGCAGGACGGTGCTGAGACTGTCATTGCCGAGACCGATCATGACAATGTGGCATCGCAGGCGGTGCTGCTTGGCAATGGCTTCCGTCGGCGGCCCGACGGCGTCTTTATGATCAAGCGTCCGGAGAAATGATGAATGTGCTGACGCGCCACATCCGGCTACAGCAGCCGGTCATGATCGCGCCGATCTTCGCACAGCTGCGCCGCGGTCCGGGCGATCCCACTCACCGCCGGGTCGGCGACCTCTATCTACGGGCGACGCGTACGCCGGAAGGGCCGGCCTTGATCAAGATCATCGCCAATGGCGCGGAGGTGGCTGCTCGCGCCTGGGGTGAGGGAGCTGACTGGAGCCTTGATCAACTGCCGCGATTGCTCGGCGCGGCAGACGATCCGCGGAATTTTCGGCCGCGACTCCAGCATGGGCCTTTGGTCGAGGCCTGGCAGCGGTACAGCCACTATCGAGTCGGTCGAACGGAGGCGGTTTTCGAGGCGATGGCGCCCGCGTGCATCGAACAGGTCGTGACTGGCAAGGAGGCGTTCCGAGCCTGGCGACTGCTGGTCGGCGAGTTTGGTGAGCCGGCGCCAGGGCCGGCGCGGGAGCCTGGTTCGGCGGCGTACGGCATGTACCTGCCGCCGAAGCCAGAAGCATGGTTGCGCGTGCCGAGCTGGCGATTTCTGGCCGCGGGAGTTGAGCAGCGCCGCAGCCGCACTCTGGTCCGGACCGCCGCCCGGGCTACCACACTAGAGCGCACCTTGACGTGGCCGCACGATCAGGCTGATCGGGCGTTGCGCAGCTTCCCCGGTGTTGGTGCATGGACATCGGCAGAGGTACGGCAGCGCGCCCACGGCGATCCAGACGCCTGGAGCATTGGCGACTATCACGTGGGCAGGGACATCACCTACGTCTTGACCGGCGAGGAACTCGATGACGACGCCTGCGTGGAGATCCTTGAGCCGTACCGCGGACACCGTTTCCGGGTGCAGATGCTGCTGTCCATGGTTGGGCGACGCCGGCCACGCCGCGGGCCACGGATGGCGCTGCCGACGCATACTCCGTACGCAACACGCGGCAGGTCGTAACGGCTTGGTAGCCATGCGGGGTACGAGAGCTTGGCCGGAGGGCCTTCGTGCCTCGCTGCCGCTCGCATTACCTATTGCAGCGGTTGGGATGAGCTTCGGCATCTTGGCTGCTCCGCTGCTCGGTGCGATTACGTCGATCTTGATGTCGGCTGTCGTCTGGTCGGGCACGGCTCAGTTCGCTGCCCTCAGCATTGTGACCTCGGGAGGAGGACTGGCGCTGGCAGCTAGCGCTGCGCTACTGGCCAACACCCGCTTCCTGCCGATGGGGTTTGCCGTCGCCCCGTCAATGACAGGCGGACCGCTACGGCGCTTGCTTACCGGAGCGCTGATAGCCGACGCATCCTTCGTCATTGGACATCGGGGAGGTGGCCGGTTCGATATCAGCGCTCTCGCGTGGGCAGCTCCCGTGCAATATGTGGCGTGGGTCGGGGGCACGGTTGCCGGAGTCGCCGGCGCCAGGGCAATCGGCGATCCCAGCCGTTGGGGTCTCGATGTCTTCTTTCCGGTGTTCTATCTCAGTCTGGTGCTGCCCGAGCTGTTCCCCAAGCACGCGCCACGGAACAGGCAGCCGATCATGGTGGCCGTCTTGGCCGCAATGATCACCCTTGTCTTGACACCCATCGCGGCGCCAGGGGTGCCGGTACTTGTCGCGGCAGCTGCCGCGCTCCTCGGACTCCGGGCGCCGCGCCAATCAGCTGGGCCTGCCAGGAGGAGATGAGACATGAGAACGTGGTTCCTGATCATTGTGCTGGCCGTCGGTACCGTGCTACTGAAGACGATCGGTCCGGTATTAGCTGGGGGACGGCAGCCGCCTGCGTCGCTCACCAGGGTCATCGCCTTAGTTGCCCCGGCGCTGATCAGCGCACTCATCGTTACGGGCACATTCACCGTCGGCCGACAGCTGGTTATCGACGCCCGCGCCGCCGGACTCGCCGTCGGCGCCATCGCCCTCTGGTTGCGCGTGCCAGCTGTGCTCGCGATGATCATCGCGGCTATCGTCTGCGCACTGCTGCGCTTTGCGGTCTGACTGCTGACGAGCTAGGTTCGCCAGGACTCCGTCGCTTCGTTGAGATAAGCAATCTCATCGGGACTCAAGGTGAACGACAAAGCGCCTGCATTATGCCTGGCCTGATCGGGGTTCTTTGCTCCTGGGATAGGCACCACATTCTCCTGCTCCAGGAGCCACCGCAGCGCCACCTGACCAGGCGTCTTGCCGTAATGATCACCGATCAACCTGAGCAGTGTTACGACGGGTCGCAGCGCATGAGACTTTGGGCCTCGGAAAGGTTCGCGAAAGCGGCGGATTCCGACTGGCCGGCTCCCATCGAGGTACTTCCCAGTGAGCGCGCCGCTGGCGAGCGGCTGGTAGGCGATCAAGGTGATGCCCAGCTCGCGGCAGGTGTCCAGCACCCCATTGGTTTCTGGTTGCCGATGGAGCAGGGAGTACTGCACCTGATTGGATGCCAGTGGAATGCCACGCCTAGCTAGGACGTCGTACGCGGTGCGCATCTGCCCTGCGGAGTAATTGCTGACACCGACCGCTTTGATCTTGCCCGCCTGAACCGCGTCAGCCATTAAGTCCATGAGCTTCGCGATATCCACGAGGCGGCTCGGAAAATGATGTTGATATAGGTCAACCGAGTTACGGCGCAGATTTTTCAGGCTCGCATCGAGTGCCTGGGGCATATCTTCCGCACGCCCCAGTGGCGTAGGCGGGAACTTGGTCGCAATAACGACATCCTTATCCTCCGCAAGCTCTCCCAGCCGGCGCTCTGAGCCTCCGCCGCTATACATAGCCGCCGTATCAAAGAAGTTGATCTCCGCCGCGAGGCTGGCAGCAAAAGCGGCCTGCTCATCAGCGGCGGCCGTTCCGCCGTACGCACTCTTTGCCGGCATCACACGTTGCACACCACTGGCCTCGCCCCAAACCATGACGCCCAATCCGAGCCGCGAAACGCGAACCTCGCTACGACCAAGCGTTGTCATCTCTGCCATGTTGTCCTCCCAGGCTGGCTCACCGAACAGATGCCATTGTGTCGAGCATCTCCTCAAGGTGCGTAGCCCGCAACGGCTCCTTGAGCAATTCAGCAATTCGATCAAGATTGTGGGCCTTGTCCTCCGACACATTTGCTGCAAGGTAATTGGTGATCGCCAACTCCCAGAAGTGGCCGAACTGTGCGATCACCATCGTGAATGCGCCGTAGCCGCTGACTCGTCCTGACCCACCAGCCTCCCGGTACGACGAGTACAGCTGGGCCACCCGCTGCTGATCACTCCATGCGAAGTCGATCATGGCCATCGGCAGCTCCTGGGCTGGATCCGCGAGTCCGCAGTTCTCCCAATCGATCACACAGATCCCGCCGCTCGGTGTCGGCCGAATGTTGTCCGCCCACAGGTCGCGATGGCAGCTCTGCAGGTTTCTCGGCGGCTCGAGCAACGCTTCCAGGCGAAGCAGCTCTGGAATCTCCGCTTCGAGCTCCTCTGCAAATGGGGCCGCTACTGCCTTCGCATCGTTCAGCAACTGGCCCCAGCGCCGTGCGCCGACGGGATCGGTGTACCAGCCGATGAGCGGCCGGGCGGGCGCATAGTGCACCCGGTGAACGGCGGCCAGCATGGCGCCGATGATCGACGGATCCAAGCTCCGATCCATCGCCAGCAGGTCGACCCATTCGTACGCCCGTACCTGGTGGCCATCAAGATCAACAAGCACTTCACCTGCCACCGTGCGAACCGGCCTCGGCATTGGCACCGCACCGGTCGCCAGCACGGCCTCCTGATAGTCAACATCCGCCGCCGCATCGGCCCGTGTCTGAAAGATGATCAACTCCTTGATCGCAAGCGGGCCCATATCGGTATCAAGTCGCCAGATCCGACCCTGTTCGCCACGAGCCGCCATGATCATCTCGCGCACCGGACTTCCGAAACCATATGCCGAGGCGACGGTCGCGGCATGATCGGATAACAAGGGCGAGGTCCCCACCGCAGTAAGCCCCGCTAGTCCGCGACAGGCAGCAGGCGGAAGCCCGAGCCGTTCGGCCTGATGCGTCCGGCGACAGGATCAGCGAAATGCGCGCCGATGAGCAATGTGTCCGATTCAGCACACCGCTTCAGCACATCAGATCGAGAAGCTCGAGCTTGATCAGGATTGAAGTCCGATGACGCTCCCCAGTCCGGATACCCGATCTGGCACGGATGGTGCATCACGTCGCCGGCAAACACCGCAGAGTCACCACCAGACTCGATCATCACGCACACATGATGGGGTGTGTGACCTGGTGATGGCACCAGCCGTACCCCCTCGGTGACAACATGATCATCGGTGACAAGATCGACTAGGCCAGCTTCGTATATCGGCAACACGGAGTCGGCGAAGCCCGCGTGCTGATCCGCGATCTCTCTCTCAGGCCTGGACTGCCAATAGCGGAACTCCTCCTCGGACATGACGTAGCGGGCCGCGGGGAAGGTGGGCTGCCAAGCTCGCTCGACAAGCTGGGTGTGCCAACCGACGTGATCGAAATGCAAATGCGTATTGACGACGTAGTTCACTGTCTTGAGTGCCACACCCGCAGCTCGCAGCCGATCAAGGAAATCTGTGTGCAGGTTGTCCCATCCCGTGACAGCGGAGCGCTTCTTGCCATTACCGATTCCTGGATCGATGACGATCACCTGGTCGGCGATCATGATGACAAATGCCTGCACCAATCCGCGTAGCTGCCCATCCTCGTCTACGAAATCAGGTGTCAACCACTCCGCACGCGCGACATCAGCAAGATCGAATTCGGGAATAAGGCCCTGCAGCGCCGCTGTGGCGTCCAACTCGGCGATACGCAAGACCGTCGCCTCGCCAACACGCCAGCGGAGGATGTCCATCCCGTCACTTTCGCATGGCTGCTGCAAACCGGTCGAGTTCGAAAGCGGCGTGGCAGCTAGCCTGATAGGTCGTGAGAGCCACTTCCGGTGCTGAACAGGTACCTAGGCTCAAAAGTTCCCCCGTTTTCGGATCGATGCGGGAGATGCGTCGTGACTATCTCGGCACGATTTCGCGTGCGGCGCGCGAGATCGGCGGGCTTGCCCGGATTGAGGCCGGGCCGCCAGGGTGGCGTGTCACCGTCTACAGCGTTACCTCTCCAGAGCTGGCAGCGGAGTCCTCGGTCAGCCGGACCGCTTCCGCAAGAATGGGCCCGGTTATCGAGAGCTGCGCCAGGCACTGGGCGAAAACATGCTCACCAGCGAAGACGAGAGCTGGCATCGGCAGCGTCGATTCCTGGCGCCGATCTTCACCCGACGCCGCATCGCCGGTGACTACATCCACATCATGATCGAAGAGGCGCAGCGACTCGTCGAACGCTGGCAAGCCGCCGCGGCAGCGGGCCGCAGCGTTGATCTGTACCCAGAAATGGTGGACATCACCTCGCGGATAATTGGCCGCATCCTGTTCGGGGCCGACGTGAGTCGCGCCATTCCTGAGCTCACCCGCTTCAGTCTGGTCAACGAAGAACTGCTTCGCCGCGCACATTCCCGCGGGATCCTGGCTCGAGGTATCGATATGGGGCATTCACCACTCACCCGCTGTGTGGCCCGAGCCTGAAGTCTTTGACCCACGGCGCTTCGACGTTCCGGTCGGGCAATATCCAGGTGGCCACCGGTACGCGTGGATGCCCTTCGGCGCCGGGCCGCGTGCATGCATCGGCATGCAGATTGCCATGCTCGAGATTCCGATCGTGATCGCGGCCGTCCTTCAAGCATTCATTGTGAAAACGCAGCTGACGTCGATCGCTGTGCACGCCGCGATCACTCTGCAGGCCACGGGCGCCTTGCCACTTCGGCTGCAGCGGGTCTAGGGCAGCAAGGTGATTCCCAGCACCTTGTGCTCGCAGACAGTGCCGTCAACCGCAGGTGCGCTGGAACCAACGCCAACGCCCGACTTGTGAGGTCTGCCACATCATGATCTTTGCAATCTCGCCTCACCACGTGAAGCGCATCGGATCAAGCATGCGGAAAATGTGCGGCGATACTGGTCAGATGGTCGAGGCTGGCCTGCAATGGCATCCATCGCTCTACGCCGGAACTGCCCGTTACTACGCAATAGGGCGCGTGAGCTACCCAACTGCGCTTGCTGAGGCTCTCGCAACGGCGCTGGAGCTTGACGGCTCGGGCCGCCTGCTGGACGTTGGCTGCGGTCCAGGCAACTTCACTCTTTTGATGGCGCCGTGGTTTGAGCAGGCAACCGGTGTTGATGCAGACCAGGACATGCTCGCGGAAGCAGAGCGGCGAACTGAGGAGTCGCGGATTGCCAATTTGCAGTGGCGCCAGCTGCGCGCCGAGGAGCTGCCAGCGGAGTTGGGGCAATACCAGGTGATCAGCTTCGCCCAGTCATTTCATTGGATGGATCAGGCAACAGTCGCTCGTATCGCGCTCAGCATGCTCGAACCGGGTGGA
>DATDKX010000481.1:0-11538 GCA_036519615.1 Propionibacteriaceae bacterium | reverse complement strand
CGGGCGTGGTGGCCGAGGCGGCCGCGGTGGCACCCAGGGTGCGTTCGGCCGGGCTGGCGGCCCGACTCGCCGTGGCCGTAAGTCGAAGAAGCAGCGCCGTCAAGAGTTTGACCAGATGGAGGCGCCGTCGATTGGTGGCATTCGGGTCAAGCAGGGCGACGGCCAGAAGGTCCGGCTCGCCCGGGGCGCATCACTGACCGACCTGGCCGAGAAAATCGGTGCTGACGCGGCGTCGCTAGTCCAGGTGCTGTTCCACCTCGGAGAGATGGTGACCGCCACCCAGTCGGTGAGCGACGACACGTTGCAGGTGCTCGGTACTGAGCTCAACTACGACATCGAGGTGGTCTCGCCCGAGGACGAGGACCGCGAACTGCTGGAGAGCTTCGACATCGAGTTCGGAGAGAACACCGGCGGCGAAGAGGAACTCGAAGCTCGACCGCCAGTCGTCACCGTGATGGGTCACGTCGATCACGGCAAGACCAAGCTGCTGGATGCGATCCGCAAGACCAACGTGGTGGCCCGTGAGGCGGGTGGCATTACCCAGGCGATTGGTGCGTACCAAGTGGCCACTGAGGTGGATGATGAGGAACGCAAGATCACCTTCATCGACACGCCGGGTCACGAGGCGTTCACCGCAATGCGCGCCCGTGGAGCCAAGTCGACCGATATCGCGGTGCTGGTGGTTGCAGCCGATGACGGTGTGATGCCACAAACCATCGAGGCGCTGAACCATGCCTTGGCAGCCGAAGTGCCGGTGGTCGTGGCAGTGAACAAGGTCGACAAAGTGGGTGCCGATCCGACGAAGGTTCGTGGCCAGCTGACCGAGTACGGCCTGGTGCCCGAGGAGTATGGCGGCGACACCATGTTCGTCGACGTTTCCGCGGTCACCGGCCAGGGCCTGGACTCGCTGCTGGAAGCGATCATCCTGACGGCCGACGCTGCCCTGGACCTGCGAGCCAACCCCGATATGGACGCTCAGGGCGTGGCCATCGAGGCGCACCTGGACAAGGGGCGCGGCCCGGTAGCCACCGTTCTGGTGCAGCGCGGCACGCTCAACGTAGGCGACTCGATCGTCACCGGTCCTGCACACGGCCGGGTACGCGCGTTGCTCGATGATCATGGCGACAACGTCACCGAGGCGCCGCCATCGTTCCCGGTGCAGGTGCTCGGTCTGACGGCGGTGCCGGGTGCTGGAGACAGCTTCCTGGTGGTCGACGATGACCGGATGGCGCGTCAGATCGCCGAACGACGGGCAGCACGGCTGCGGATGGCAGCTCAGGCCGCCGGTACCCGACGCAAGACCCTCGACCAGCTATTCGAGCAGCTCGAGAAGGGTGAAACGCAGGAATTGCGGCTCATCCTCAAGGGTGACGGTGCTGGTTCGGTGGAGGCGCTGGAGGACGCGCTGTCCAAGATCGACGTCGGCGACGAGGTCAGTCTGCGGGTAATCGATCGTGGTGTTGGCGCTATCACCGAGACCAACGTCTCGCTGGCTGCTGCCTCCGACGCCGTCATCGTGGGCTTCAACGTCCGGCCGCAGGGCAAGGCCTCGGAGCTCGCTGATCGCGAGGGCGTGGACATTCGCTACTACTCGGTGATCTACGCCGCGATCGATGAGATCGAGGCAGCGCTGAAGGGCATGCTGAAGCCGATCTACGAGGAGGTCACTCTCGGCCAGGCGGAGATCAGGGAGATCTTCCGCTCGTCCAAGGCTGGCATTATCGCTGGCTGTATGGTCCTCAACGGTTCCATCCGCCGCAATGCCAAGGCGCGACTGCTACGCGAAGGTGTGGTCGTGACCGAGAGCACCATCGCCTCGCTCCGGCGCGAGAAAGATGATGTCACCGAAGTGCGTGAAGGGTACGAGTGCGGCATGACGCTCGCCAACTACTCCGACATCAGGATCAGCGACATCATCGAGACATACGAGATGCGGGAGAAGCCGCGCTCGTAACCCTTGCAAGGAGGAGGACATGGCCTCGCCACGTGTGGTCAGGCTGGCCGACCAGATCAAGGTGATCGTCGCGGAGATGCTGGAGCGGCGGATCAAGGATCCGCGCCTCGGCTTCGTCACGATCACCGACGTCCGGCTCACCGGTGACAGCCGGGACGCCACGGTGTTCTATACAGTGCTCGGCTCTGACGAGGAACAAGCCAGTTCGACGGCCGCATTGCGTTCCGCGACTGGCTTGATCCGTGCTCAGGTTGGCAAGCAGCTGGGCTTGCGCTTCGCTCCAACGCTGACCTTCGTCGCCGACGCCGTACCCGAAAATGCCAGGCAGATCGACGACCTGCTCGCCCAGGCGCGCTCGACGGACACTCGCGTTGCCGAGCAGGCCGCAGGTGCGGCGTACGCGGGGGAGTCCGACCCCTATAAGCATGACGAGAATATTGAGGAACGCGTACAGCGCGATGATGACGAGCCAGCCTGATGCTGACCAGGCACCATCCGGGATCGTCGTCATCGACAAGCCGGCTGGCTGGACCTCCCATCATGTCGTTGCCAAGATTCGGCGACTCGCCGGCACCCGCAGAGTCGGGCACGCCGGCACGCTGGATCCCATGGCTACAGGGGTGCTGATCGTTGGAATAGAGAAAGCCACACGCCTCCTGGGGTACCTCGCCTTGTCAGAAAAGGCATATGAAGCCACCATTCGGTTGGGAATTGCGACCATCACCGATGATGCCGAGGGTGAGGTCACCGCAGGCATCGGTGCTGCGGGCTTGGATGAGCAGGACATTGAGCGGGCCCTGGCCGCTTTGCGGGGAGAGATACTTCAGATCCCATCGGCGGTCTCGGCAATCAAGATCAACGGCGTACGCTCCTACACGCGAGTGCGAGGGGGCGAGGTCGTCAGTCTGACACCACGACCAGTTCAGGTATCGCGATTCGCGGCGGTTGCCAGGCGAGCCGCAGAGGTAGGCGGTTTGCAGGTGCTCGATCTTGATGTCCAGGTCGAGTGTTCCACTGGAACTTATGTGCGGGCTCTGGCCCGTGATCTTGGAGCCGCCCTTGGAGTTGGCGGCCATCTCACCCGACTGCGGCGTACCAGGGTTGGGACGTTCGATGTCCTGGAAGCACAGACGCTAGAAGAGGCCGGCGAACATGGGCTAGCCGTTATGACACTGAATAGCGTCGTCCGCCGCTGCTTTGTGACCCAGACGATTACGGAGCACCAGGCCGATTGGGTCCGCCATGGCCGTCGACTGCCGGACCTTAGGTTGCCTGCAGCGACGAGCGCGCTATTGACCAAAGACGGCTCCTTTCTGGCGCTTTATCGTCAGGAGGGAGCCGATGCTCTCGCTGAAGCCGTCTTTGTCTGAGCCGCAGATTATTCAGTCGGAGAGCGTGACTCGGAGGGAGAACGCTCAGTGGGGAAGATCCCTGATACATCTAGCGGGAAGCATGCTTGTTTGTCCCCGCCGGCGGCTGCGGGGCCTACGTGGATGACGATGGACATCTCGCCGTCAACATCAACTGGGACAAATGACGCCGATGTCCGGGTATAGGCCATACCCTCTTCGTCGGGCAACAGACTGAACCAGACTTCGTTCTCGGGGATACCGCCGAGTTCGGGCTTGTCCCGATAATGCCCGCCAGGCCCGAGCTCGTTATCACATGAATTGACATGAAGGTGAGCGCCGTACCCCCCGTCTGGCACTTCAGAAGGATCAATCCCCGTCACACGCAGGGCAAAGTCCGTGCCTCCGTCGGGGGTCTTGACGATCGTCGTCTTCGCTCTGGCTGAGTCGAACGGCCCATCATTGCTTAGGAGATCCGTCAATGCGTCAGTGACTTTGTACGTGTCTGACAGGGCCCCGCTCGCGACCTGCGTTCCGCCCAGAACCAATGCGCAGCCGGCAAATCCGCCGAGCACAGCTTTAGTGATGCGCCTCACTGCTTCCCCCCGAGAGTCAGATGTTTACATAGGCTCGCGCAATCTTACATAGTTGGCGTGCTCTTCGAGCCGTTTCGTGTCAAGCCGGGTCACGTGGCACAGCGCTGGATATTCAGCTGTCTGCTTAACTGTTCGAGATTGCAAAGAAAGTCATTAGGAGGCGCATCGAGTGAGCAAGCCGACCGTCGTGGTGATCGGCAACTTCGATGGGGTCCATCGAGGACATCTCGAGCTCATTCGCACCGCCCGGGAAGCTGAGCCTGGAGCCCGACTCGTTGCAGTGACCTTCTGGCCGCACCCAATGTCAGTGATCCGACCCGACCAGACGCCACCCTTGCTTACCACGTTGAAGCGCCGCAAGGAGTTGCTGCGCAAGGCGGGTGTTGACGAGGTCGTTGTTGTGAACTTCACCCCCGAGGTCGCGAGCTGGAGCCCTGCGCAGTTCGTCGATACAGTGCTGCGGCCGCTGCACCCGACACGAATAGTGGTGGGGGAGAACTTCCGCTTCGGGTTCCGGGCGGCTGGCGATGTTTCGACGTTGGCGGAGCTCGGGGCGGGGGAGTTCAAGGTGCAGGCGTTACCGCTGCTCACCGATGGCACCCAGCCGAGCTCTTCGACGTTGATCCGGCATGCAGTCGCTGAGGGCGATTTTGGTCGGGTCCGGGAGCTGAGCGACAACGTTTTCCGGTTTTCAGGGATAGTGGTACGGGGCGACCACCGGGGTCGTGAGATGGGCTTCCCGACGGCCAATGTACCGGTGCCCCCGGGCATCGCGGTGCCGGCCGATGGTGTCTACGCAGGGTGGGTTACCAGGCTCGATGTCCCCTCTGCACCGCGCTGGCCGGCAGCTATCTCGGTCGGTACTAACCCGACTTTCGATGGCGTGGAACGTCGGGTCGAGGCTTATGTACTGGATCGCGACGACCTCGAGCTTTATGACGTGGAGATTGCGATCGATTTCTATGCCAGACTCCGCGGGCAGGTGAAATATGCAGGGAGAGAAGCGTTGATCAAGCAAATGCATGCCGATGTCGAAGAAGCTCGGCATCTGCTGCACGCCGCCTGAGCGCGCCGCATACGCCGCTGTCTGGAAGCCGGAATTCGCCGCGTACAGCACTGCGCTGGTAGATTAGCCGCGCCGTTTGACCGGCCGCGGATTGCTAAGAGCTCCCACTCACACCGCGTGAAAGATGCCACAGGGTATCGGGGGCGCCGCGCAACGGGAAACCGAAAGGAGAACGTCAGTGTCGATCGACGCTGAAACCAAGAAGAAGATAATCGACGAGTACGCCACAAGCGACGGTGACACGGGTTCCCCCGAGGTCCAGGTCGCCATCCTCACCAAGCGGATCGCGCATCTCACCGAACACCTCAAAGAGCACAAGCACGACCACCACAGCAGGCGCGGCCTGATGCTGTTGGTCGGCCAGCGGCGTCGGCTGCTCAACTATGTAGCGAAGACGGACATCGAGCGCTATCGCTCGCTGATCGAGCGCCTGGGCCTACGTCGCTGATCCGCACGAGCTTCTGGCGCGCTGTTGGGCGATCGGCGCTCGCAGACAACTCAAGAGGGACAACTAAATATTCACATCACGTTCGAGATCGCATCTGGGACGCAGATGCTCGACGAGGAGCGACTCGGTCCTCGGTAGTGGTTTTCGGGAGGAGCGTCGCGCTCTAGCCCGCGGACCTCGATCGAAGACCGGCCTCCATGAGCGCGGGGACTGACGCGGGACACACTCCCACGCCACGTCGAGCCACATCCTGTGTATGGATGCGATCCACGTTCCGGCGCTGGCCGTACGCCAGGCCACAGAAAGGATTCCCGTGGAGGGACCAGATCTTCAATTCAGTGAAGCCGTTATCGATAACGGCGAATTTGGGCGACATGTCATCCGCTTCGGGTCGGGCCTACTTGCCCGGCAAGCCGCCGGATCGGCGACCGTCTATCTAGACGACGACACTATGGTGTTGTCGGCTACGACTGCACAGAGCAAGGCGCGCGAGGCGATCGACTTCTTCCCACTCACGGTCGACGTCGAGGAACGCATGTATGCCCTCGGTCGCATTCCCGGCTCCTTCTTCCGCCGGGAAGGCCGTCCATCGGAGGGCGCCATCTTGACCTGCCGGCTCATTGACCGCCCACTGCGTCCGTGCTTTGTCAAGGGCCTGCGCAATGAGGTCCAGGTCATCGTCACCGTCATGGCCCTGAACCCGAACAAGCTCTACGACGTCGTCGCCATCAATGCGGCTTCACTGTCGACGCAGCTCGCCGGTCTGCCGTTCACCGGACCGGTTGGCGGCGTACGCGTTGCACTGATCGGTGACCGCTGGATCGGGTTCCCTGATGTCGATCAGCTCGAGAATGCGACATTCGACATGGTTGTCGCCGGTCGAGTCACTGCCGCCGGGGATGTCGCCATCTCCATGGTCGAGGCAGAGTCGACAGAGCACACTTGGGATCTCGTCCGCAGTGGCAATACGGCTCCCACCGAGGGTGTCGTTGCCAGCGGCCTGGAGGCTGCCAAGCCTTTCATTCGCGCACTTTGTGACGCCCAGGTCGAGCTGGCAGCGAAATTTCCCAAGTCAACTGTCGAGTTCCCGGTCTTTGTCGACTACGGCGACGATGTGTACGACGCGGCTGCCGAGACGGCCACTGCGGAATTGGCAGTGGTCATGTCAATCGCCGACAAGCACTCCCGAGAGCAGGCCGCCGACAACCTTAAGAACTCGATTGTCGAGCGTCTGGCAGCTCAGTTCGAGGGCCGCGAGAAGGAGATCACTGGCGCATACCGGGCGCTGACCAAGAAGCTCGTCAGGCAGCGGATCTTGACAGACAAGATCCGCATCGACGGCCGTGGCGTCACCGATATCAGGACCTTGTCTTGCGAGGTTGGTGTGGTACCGCGCGTGCATGGATCGGCGCTCTTCCAACGTGGCGAGACTCAGATCCTCGGCGTCTCGACGCTGAACATGCTCGGCATGGAGCAAAAGCTCGATACTCTCGCGCCCGAAACCACCAAGCGGTATATGCACAATTACAACTTCCCGCCATACTCCACCGGTGAAACTGGCCGCGTCGGCTCCCCCAAACGACGCGAAATCGGTCATGGCGCGCTCGCGGAACGGGCGCTGGTCCCGGTATTGCCCACGCGCGACGAGTTCCCGTACGCGATCCGGCAGGTCTCGGAGGCTCTCGGCTCAAACGGCTCCACATCGATGGGCTCTGTCTGCGCCTCAACGCTTGCACTGCTTAACGCTGGTGTGCCGCTGCGGGCACCGGTTGCAGGCATCGCAATGGGTTTGGTCTCTGACACAGTCGAGGGTCAGATGCGCTATGTAGCGCTGACCGACATCCTCGGCGCCGAAGATGCGTACGGCGACATGGATTTCAAGGTGGCGGGAACGCGAGACTTCATCACTGCCCTGCAGCTCGACACCAAGCTGGACGGAATCCCAGCCTCGGTGCTGGGCGACGCACTGAACCAAGCCAAGGACGCCCGCAACACACTGCTCGACGTCATGCGCGAGGCCATTGACGGCCCCGACGAGATGAGCATCTACGCCCCGCGGATCATCACTATAAAGATCCCGGTGGACAAGATCGGCGAGGTAATCGGCCCGAAGGGGAAGGTGATCAACCAGATGCAGGACGACACCGGCGCTGAGATCACCATCGAGGACGACGGGACGATCTATGTCGGAGCGGACAGCGGCGACAAGGCCGAGGCAGCACGCGCCATGATCAACGCCATTGCCAATCCGACGGCGCCGGAGAAGGGCGAGCGCTATCTCGGCACGGTCGTCAAGATCACCGCGTTTGGCGCGTTTATCTCCCTACTGCCCGGCAAGGATGGTCTGCTGCACATCTCTAAGATGCGCCCGCTCTCCGGAGGACAGCGAGTTGAGAGTGTGGAAGACGTGCTCAGTGTCGGGCAGAAGGTCCAGGTAGAGATCAACGAGATCGATGATCGCGGCAAGCTGTCGCTGATTCCTGTGGTCGAGGAGACGGTGTCGGCGTAGCGGTTAAACGTTGACCAACACCAATGCCTCTCGTCCCCCGTAGCCGTCCCGGCCGACGAATTCCTCAATTGGATGGCGCCGTGCGGCGAACTGTGCTGCCCGGCGGTCTCCAGGTCGTCACCGAAGACATCCGCTCGACCAATACCTATTGCCTCGGAGTCTTTGCCTCGGTGGGGTCGCGGCAGGAGACACAGCGGCTGCACGGCGCCTCCCACTTCTTGGAGCACCTGCTATTCAAGGGCACCTCGACGCGGACCGCTGAACAGATCTCGGCCGCGATCGAGTCGGTGGGCGGCGAACTCAACGCATACACGGCCAAGGAGCACACGTGCTTCTACACGCGGGTACTGCACAGTGATGCTGACGTGGCTCTGGACGTTCTGACCGACATGATCAGCAACTCGCTGATCACGCCAGAAGACATCGACGCTGAGCGTGCGGTGATCTTGGACGAGATCTCTATGCATGCCGACGACCCGACAGAGCTGGCCGCCGAAGCAGCAGCGGCCGCGATCTTCGGCAAGTCGGGGCTCGGACGTCCAGTGATCGGATCGCGTGATTCTGTTGCTGCCCTCAGCCGGTCACACATCGTGCAGCACTGGAGGCGGCACTATCGTCCCGGCTCGCTGGTGGTCGCGGCGGCTGGCAAAGTTGATCATGACCGCTTGGTAGAGCGGCTCGGTCTTCTTGATGCTCAGCCGGCGGCGCCCGAGTTGTCGCTGCCAGCTCCCACAATGATCAACGACAGCGGTGGGTTGATCATGCACCGGCTGCCGCTGGAACAGTCCAGCGCGGTCCTGGCGTTTCCAAGCCCTGGAGCGTTCGACGCCCGGCGCTATCCGCTTGGCCTGCTCTCGCTCATTGTGGGAGGCGGCATGGCCTCTCGGTTGTTCGTCGAGGTACGCGAACGGCGTGGGCTGACCTACACCATCGACGCCGGCGAGACGGCCTATTCCGATGCTGGTTTATGGAGCGTGGAATGGCAGTGCGCTCCGGGGAAACTAGCGGCGATTCTCAAACTCGTGCGGGCAACACTTGCGGACGTGGCTGAGCAGGGCGTCACTGAGGCTGAGCTGACTCGAGCCAAAGGGCAGATGCGCGGCCAGACTGCGCTCTCCTACGACGGCGCTGGCAGCCGAATGAGCCGCTTGGGCATCAACGCCGTACTCCGCGACCAGCGCACCCTGAGCGAACTGCTGCGCCACTTCGATCGGGTGACTGCTGAAGAGGTGCGCGCCGAGGCAGCGAATCTGTTTAGCCACCCACCGACGCTTGCGATCGCCGGAGCTCGGGTGGGCGCTCGGGGAATTGAGTCGGCGCTTTCCCGCTGGTAAAGCTCGGGTTGACGGTGTGTCGTGGAAGATTGACACGTCAGAAGGGTGGTCGTGGATGACCAGCGTCGGAGTGTTTGGATCCCGTGGCCGAATGGGCGCCGAAGTCTGCCGTGCCGTGGAGTGTGCCCCCGACCTGGAGCTTGTTGCAGCAATCGATCTGGGAGATGACCGCGCGTCAGCCGAAGCCGCGGAAGTGATAGTCGACTTCACCGATCCTGATGCGGTGATGGACAACATTTCGTGGTGTATCGATCACGGCATCCACGCCGTCGTCGGCACAACGGGATTCACCGACGAGCGATTGGATCGGCTCCGTAGGAGCCTCGCCGAACGTGACGACGTTGGTGTTTTGGTGGCGCCCAACTTCTCTATCGGAGCGGTGCTGATGATGCGCTTCGCTGAGCAAGCGGCTCGGTTCTACGAGAGCGCCGAAGTCATTGAGCTGCACCATCCTGGTAAGGCGGATGCCCCATCGGGCACCGCAGTGAACACCGCTCGCAGGATTGCGGCCGCGCGCACCGCGGCTGCCCTCGCCCAGCCACCGGACGCAACGGTCCAGGAACTTCCTGGCGCTCGAGGTGCCCAGGTCGACGGGATCCGGGTCCATGGCGTCAGGCTGCGCGGTCTGGTCGCGCATCAGGAGGTGTTGTTCGGGGCCGAAGGTGAGACATTGACCATCCGTCATGATTCCCTCGATCGTGTCTCGTTCATGCCGGGCGTACTTGCTGCCATCCGCGCGATCGGCAGCAGACCTGGGCTAACTGTGGGAATCGAACCCATTCTTGGGATTGGATGACGTGAACGGGTTACGGCGGCCTCGCCTTGGACGGGCTTCCCCGCTGGTCGCCATCTTGATCATCGTTCTCGCCGTGGCGTTGTTCGGTGCTGCGCTTTATTTCGGTGATCGGTTTGCTCAGCACCGCGCCGAGCAGAGGGCCGCAGCCGCGATACAGCCGCGGCTGGGAACGCCCCAGCCACCACATGTCGACATCGAGGGCTTTCCGTTCCTCACTCAAGTCGCCTCGAGTTCGATTGACCGGGTCCATATTGTTGCTGATCAACTCGGCACGACAAACGAAGCGCTGCTCGCCTTGGCGCACGCCGATCTTGTTCTGATTGATGTGACGACGAACGACTGGTTCAAAACGATGAAGATCAGTCACGCCGAGGGCACCGCTTTGCTGGACTACGGCGAACTTTCCTCGCTCGCGAAAGCACCGATGACCTACAGCAGCGATGGCCGGGTAGAGCTCGTGATGAAGACCACAGTTCTCCGCCGAGAGGTCGAAGCCGTCGTCAGCGGCATGCCACGGCTCAACGCCAAAGAGCAGACCATGACGCTGAGCGATGCAAAGATCTCGGTTGCCGGCGTCAATCTGCCCGAGTTCACTTCTCAAGCATTGTTGGTAGCCCTGCTCAACCCAATCCCGCTCAAGGGGATGCCGCTCGGCATGACGGTCACCAGAATCACCGCGGCCGAAGATGGCGTGCATGCCGATCTGGTGGGAGACAACTTGGCGGTATCGTCCTAGCGAGGGTCGTCCTAGCGGGGGCACGTAACGAGAATCGTCCTCGCGATTCGGCCTTACGCAGCTTCGAGGCTGGTGTGCAGCCGAACCTGTTTCAGGCGGACGGACTCATCCTCGGCTCCGATTTCTCGGGTAGCACCATCTGCAGCCCAACCGGCAGCGGTGAGAAACCTCCGGAGCTTGTCGTCGGCTGCGTTCACCCAACAGGCGGCTCGGACGAAGCCGTCGGCCCTGAGCGTGTCGGCGCAGGCATTCAGCAGCCGGGAGCCATGTCCTTGGTGTTGAGCCGGCGGATCGACCACGAACTGATCGATCGCACCCTCCTTACTACGGTCGGCATCGTCATCTTGGTTGGGCATCGTGGTGGCAAAACCGACGACTCGCTTGCCGTCGGTTGCGATGAGAACTCGGAAGCTGGCCTCCGGCGGTCGCTCAATGGCCGTACGCCAGGATTCGTTCATCTCAGCCAGCGACACGGAGCTGAGCATCAACTCCGCAAGATCGGCCGGCCATTGAGTGGCCCACGAGCGCCGTTGCAGCTCGGCAATGCTTGACGCCTCGGCGGGCCACGCGAGGCGTACCGACGCGGCGATTGGTTCACCGGAAGCTGCTCCCACGGCCGCGATGGTATCTGGCCTGTAGCCTTTGCTCACGTGGCAGCCGGTAGTTTGCAGATCCCGCCCTTGCTGGCCCCAAACGCAATGCGTATCGTCCCACTGGGCGGCCTGGGCGACGTTGGCCGCAATATGTCCG
>DATDKX010000480.1:0-3053 GCA_036519615.1 Propionibacteriaceae bacterium | reverse complement strand
GAGATGTCGTTGCCGAATACCGCCGAGTCGGAGGTGAATCGATCGCCTGTGAGTTGCATGCCATCGCCCGAGTCCCCGGCGAACCGGATCACGACCCGGTCGAGGGTATTGACCTGCTTCACTTCTCTACGTGCCTTCTTCCTGTGGCGTGCCTCATCTGCTGGTGAGGTGTCAGGGGGGTTCGTGGCTGCGATCTCCGCTGAGGCTGCCGATTTGTTGGGAGCTGCTCACGTAATACCCACGCTCGCAGCTCGGGCTAACAGATCCATCATAGGCAGGGCTTTTTGTGGATTCAGGGACGTTCAGCTCATGAAACCCGTTCGTTAGTTCGGTGTCGGCGCGCATCGGTTTGCTTCAGCTGGGCCGGATTACCGTGGAGCCATGCGCTGGGTCGACTGGTACGGCGACGGCTCGTTGTGGGTGCTCGATGTCGCACTGGCATGCTGCACCCTGGAATTCGATGCCGCCGCGCCGGTCCCTGCGGTGCCCCTGCCGACTCTTGATGATCAGGCGCAGGTGGCGGTGGTCATCTCTGGCACCGTGACCGATCGACTGGCCCCTGCCGTTGCGGCAATCGTCGATGGCTGTGAGCAGCAGGCCGGGCGTCGGCCAACGGTCATTTCTTTCGGGGCGTGTGCCTCATCTGGGGGACCGTACTGGGACTCGTACGCGGTGACCAAGGGCGTTGATCAGCTCGTAGCCGTGGACGCGTACGTTCCTGGCTGCCCGCCTCCGCCGGAGGCGTTGTCGGCGGTGCTTGACCAGATGGTTGGTCGGCTGCCGTCGTGACCGAGGTATTGCCGCAGGATTGGCTAGCCGCGGTTGAGGTGCTGCGGGCTGATGGATTCGACTATTTCGATTGGCTTGGCTGCGTCGACGAAATCGGTCGCCGGGACTGTTTTCGGATCGTGCTGGTGGTACGGGATCTGGCGCAGCGAGCTGAGCCACGGATGCTGAGCTGTTTGCTGCCCCGAGATGATCCGCGGATCGAGACGGTAAGCGGCGTCTTTGCTGGCGCCGCGTGGCACGAGCGGGAGGTGGCGGAGCTGTTCGGTGTGGAGTTTGTGGGTGGTGAGCGCCGCCGGCTGCTACTCAATCCCGGATTTGAAGGAACGCCGCTGCGTAAGGATGAGGTGCTGGCGGCGCGTACTGGGATGAACTGGCCAGGAGCTAAGGAGCCTGGAGAGGCTGATTTTTCGGCAAGCCGACGCCGCATGGTGCCTCCTGGCGTGCCGGAGCCCGTGGTGTGGGGTGATCGGGATCCATCACAGCCCGCGGCTGACCCGGCGGAGATCGCCGAGTCGGCCGCCGCCGGCAGGGTGCGGCGGAGGCGTACGTGAGCTCGTCCGGCCAGTCGCATCGGTGGATTCGGTTGATTGAACCGGCCTGTACGTCGTGCATGATCTGTGCGCGGGAGTGTCCAAGCTGGTGCATCAGCATTGACTCGCATATCGAGCCGATGGAGGACCTGCCGCCCGGGGCTCGGGACCGTACCCGGAATGTGCTTGATCGTTTTGCCATTGACTGGTCGCTGTGCATGTACTGCGGCATCTGTGTGGAGGAGTGCCCGTACGACGCGCTGGAGTGGGTGGACGCTCTGACTCAGCCGGGAACGAGTTCAGAGTCGCTGGTCGAGGAAATGGCGCGGCCGCCTGAGGACGGTGGCAAGTAAATCGGCAGCTCCGGCGTCGACGCAGCGGCGGGCGTCGTCATGCCATCTGATGCGCCATTGGTGCGACGAGAACCGGCGTCCGCATCTGAGTGCCCAAGATCATCGTGAACATCGAGATCGAACCGACCTCGCGGAGTACGCGAGGCCGGAAGCGGACAGCAGACCAGTCAGCTGTGCCTTCGTCAAGTCCGACGGCTGACCCGGCCGCCGCCGCGTAGTAGGCGCTGATATGCCGTGGGTAGCACCGCCCGGGCGCGCTCTTCGAAATCCATCAGGTGTGTCATGGTCATCAGGCCGTGCCTAACGACATGGCGCCGTCCACAAGGGAACGGCGCCATTGACGTTTGTGAGGTTGTTTGATCACGTTAACTCGGAGTCGCCCTTCGTATCTCCAGCAGCCTTTTCAGAACCCAAGGCCTCATCGACCGATGAGGTCGCCGACGTCGTTGCATCTTGGGCTGCTTCTCCCAAGCCCTGAGCTGTGTCCGCTGCCCTTGTTGTCGTGTATTTAATCGCTGTCTCTTCACTTGTACTGGAGGTAGCCTCCGCTGCCTCGGCTGTGGCATCTTCGACAGCTGCTACCTCGGGTTCTGTCGCGCCCACAGGTGCGAAGTCTCCGACGTCCTGGCTGGTGTCTCCCGAGGCCGCAGTTCCGGACTCGCTTCCCATCCCTGAGGTGGACTGCTCCGCTGCGCCGGCTGTGGCGTCTTCCACGGCTGCCACCTCGGGTTCTGTGGCGCCCACGGGTGGGAAGTCTCCGACGTCCTGGCCCGCGTCCGACGCTGCCGCGGCGTCGCGCTGACCAGCCTTCTCAGCAGGGGTGTCGTCGCTGTCAAAGCTGTCCTTGGCGTTCTCGATCACGTCCTCCGTCTTGTCCTTTGCAGCTTCGAATCCTTCCTTGGCCTTGTTCCCGAACTCCTCGGCCTTGTCCTTCAGCTCATCCAGAAAACCCATGCTTGTGATCCTTCCATCCTGAGCTTCGAGCGTCTGCATGCGCGAGAAGCTCCTTCAAATCTGTCTGAACTGCCCAACACCGGGTGGGCCGGGTCGGCATCATCTTAGGGCGGTCACGCCCATGATCGACAGACGCGGCTGCGGCGCACTACCGATAGTTGGTGAACTGTACGGCGAAGTCCAGATCAGCGCCCTTGACGAGTGCTTGCACTTTTTGAAGATCATCGCGGCTCTTGCTGCTCACCCGCAGCTCATCTCCTTGGACCTGCGCGCGTACGCTCCTCGGTCCCTCGTCCCGAATCAGCTTGGAGACCTTTTTCGCGTTCTCCTGACTAATGCCTTCTTTCATGCTGGCCGTGATCTTGTAGAGCTTGCCAGATGATCTTGGTGTGCCAGCGTCGACGGCTTTCAGGCTAACGCCGCGTCT
>DATDKX010000479.1:0-3408 GCA_036519615.1 Propionibacteriaceae bacterium | reverse complement strand
GTGTTGGGACATGGATCCCATTCGAGCCTTGGCAGACTTGGGCCTGGTCGTGCACCGAATGTCGAGCGTGTCAGGCGGCATGCGAGATAGCAACATCCCACGTTGCGACGCACCATGCCACGGCCAGTGGAAGGAATCGGCATCAGTACCGCGGACGTACCAGAGAAGCAAGTGACCGAACATGCCCCTGCGGCCGCGGAGGAACCTGAAAAGCGACCGCCGGGTCATGTACGGGAGACGGTCGTGATCATCGTGCTGTCGATCACGGCGGTGCTCACGGCGTGGTGCGGCTTCGAGTCGTCAAAGTGGAGCGGGGAAATGTCCATCGCCTTCAGCCAGGCCTCGAGCGCCCGGATCGAGGCGGCGAGGCAGCAAGGGGTCGCCAATGCCGCCCGCCAGGCCGACCTCAGCATCTGGGGTGTGTACGTACAAGCGCGTGCTCAGCGCGACACCGCCCTCGCGGCGTACGTGGAGCGCCGCTTCACCGACCACTTCCGGGTGGCCTACCAAGCTTGGCTTGCTCAGAGGGAACCGACGAGCGGTCCGTTCAAAATGAAGGAGTACGTCCCACCTGGAACGACCGAGGCCATGGCTGCGGACCAGCGCGCCGACGGCCGTTTCGCTGATGCGCTCAAGTTCAACCAGCGCGGAGACAACTACACGATTCTCACCGTGCTCTTCGCGCTGGTGTTGTTCTTCGCCGCAGCGTCGACGCGGTTGGGCCGCCCACGAGCTCAATGGACCTTGCTCGGAGGCGCGATTACGTTTCTCGTCGCAGCCATGGTGATCCTGGCCACCTTCCCGATCGACTTCTGATCGATGTGCATGCAGGGTGGGACCGGTTCTGGTTCACCCCGGACGGGTGAGGCACTGGTGCCGGCAGTCACCGCAAGCTTGAGCCAGTGGTGCACCGGCTCTGTCACCGACATGCAACGGCAATGTCAGGAGGTCAATGAACATCACCGTCCCTGCGCCTCTCATACCCGCTGCCTTCTGGCGCAGCCGCGGTCGGCGGCGATCGCGGGAATCGTCTTCGGAGTGCTGCTGCTGGCGGCGATGACGATGCTGCGAATTGACCTTTCCGCCGACAGCATGCAGTCGCTGCGAACCGATCAGCAGCGGCGCACTCTCATCCGGCTGAGCCCGCACCTTGTGCCGTTTGCCGGCATCGCCTTCCTGTGGTTCATCGGTGTCGGCCGCGACCAGCTCGGCGGGGTTGAGGATCGCCTGTTCTCCACGGTCTTTCTCGACAGCGGACTGCTCCTCGTGGCGATGCTGTTCGTCGGCGCGGGCACCTCGACCAGCCTGATGGCGACGCTGGCAGGAACGAGCGTCAACGCCGAGGACTACGCGTTCGGCCGCAAAACCGTCCGATCACTCTTCTCCGTCCACGCCATGCGGATGGCGGCAGTCTTCACGCTCGCGGTGAGGGCCGTCGGGATCCGGACCATCTTCGACCGCCCACTCAGCCAGGACAGCCATCCCCCGCGGGGGAGTTGAGCATCCACCGGCCTGCGTGAACATATTGGATCCCATCGATGGAGCACTGATGACTACAAGTACCGTCCCCAGCCACACCAGCGTCGAGGACCGTCAGGCGATTGGCGAACGAGCGCGTGAGCAAACGCCGCTGTCATCTCAGGCCGACTGGGAGCCGGCGGCTGAGCGGCCCGACCCGGTCGAGCTGTTGATCGCGCAGAACGCCACCCGGGAGGCCGATCTGGTGCCGGTGCGGCACGGCCGGATGACGGTCTCGCCGTTCACCTTTTATCGCGGCGCGGCGAAGGTGATGGCGACCGATCTCGCCACCACGCCGATGGCCGGCATGGTGGTGCAGCTCTGCGGCGACGCTCACCTGTCCAACTTCGGCGGCTTCGCTTCACCGGAGCGGCAACTGCTGTTCGGCCTCAACGACTTCGACGAAACCTTGCCCGGGCCGTTTGAGTACGACCTGAAGCGGATGGCGGCCAGCTTCACGATCGCGGCCCGCAACAACGGCTTCACTCCCGCCGACGCGCGAGCGGTGACCGTCGAGTCGGTCAAGGCTTACCGGTTGGGGATGGCGGAGTTCGCCGCGATGCGCACCCTGGACGTCTGGTATTCGCATATGTCCGAGCAGCACATCCAAGACGCGATGCGGGCCGTCCAAGAAGCCTCGGTTGCCGTGAAACCGAACAAAGGCAAGACCGGCAAGAAAAAGCGAGGCGCCTCCAAGGCTGGCAAGGCGGACGCCGCCCTGGTCGCGAAAGCGGTCAAGCGCATGAACAAAACACTCCGCAAGGCCCACACCCGCGACAGCCTCGGCGCGTTGCCAAAGTTCGCCGAGGTCGTCGACGGCCGCCACCGCATCGTCAGCCAGCCACCCGTCATCATCCCGCTGCGAGACTTAGCGGCGAGCTACGAGATGACACCCGACCAGGCCCGGGACGTGATCGAGGAGCAGTTCCGGCTCTATAAGGCCACGCTCAGCAACGACCGCCGACAGCTCCTGGACAAATTCACGATCATCGACATGGCACGCAAGGTGGTCGGAGTCGGCAGCGTCGGCACCCGAGCCTTCATGGTGCTCCTGCAAGGCCGCGACAACGCCGACCCCCTGTTCCTCCAAGTCAAGGAGGCCACCGCCTCGGTCCTCGAGGACCATCTGCCCAAGAGTCGCTACAACAGCCCCGGCCAGCGCGTAGTGGAAGGTCAGCGGTTGATGCAGGCCGCCTCAGACATCTTCCTCGGCTGGACCAGGGGAGTCCAAGCCGACCGGTACTTCTACTGGCGCCAGCTGCGCGACATGAAAGCCTCCGCGCTGGTCGAGCTCATGTCGCCGTTCGCGATGACGTTCTATGCCAGAATGTGCGGCTGGACTCTCGCCCGGGCCCATGCGCGATCCGGCGACCCCATCGCGATTGCCGAGTATCTCGGCACCGACGGCGCCTTCGATAACGCGATTGCCGACTTCTCAAGCCGCTACGCCGACCAGAACCAGCGCGACTACGACACCTTCGTCAGAGCCATAGCCGATGGCCGTATCCAAGCCGTCACCGGCGTCTAGCCAGGTCGAGCTGGTCTTCACCCGGTGCGGGTGATGCGAGCCCGGAGCGTTGGATGCACGATGTCAGTGCCGGCATGACGTGGGTGCGCAAGGCGTGTCCCGACAATCCGCTCCCACTCAAATAGGAGAATGTCTATGGACGAAGTCGATGCAGTCGATGAGCTGGGGCCGGTCGATTGGATTGTGGTCGAGTTCCCGGGTAGCAGGTTTAACGGGCAGATTGCACCTGCGCTGCTCGATCTGGTCGAGCGTGATCTGATCCGGGTGCTTGACCTGCTGGTGTTGAAGAAGGATGACGACGGGTCGCTTGAGGCGTTCGAGCTTTCTGACCTGGATGAGGGAGAGATCGGAGGGTTGCGGAC
>DATDKX010000478.1:0-5543 GCA_036519615.1 Propionibacteriaceae bacterium | reverse complement strand
GTGCGGACAATGCGGTAACCACTGGCAGCCGGATGGCGTCACTGTCCTCGACGACCAAGATCCGAGCCCCGCCCACATGGCCATTTTGCCTGCTGCTCGGGACCACCGGAGTGCGCAGAACTAATCTTTGCGGCATGGCTGCTGACACAGCGAAACGGGTAGCGATTCTGGGTGCCGGAATGATAGGCGAGGTGCATCGGCGGGCTGCACTGCTCGCCGGAGCACAGCTCCTTGGGGTGATGGCTTCCAGTCCCGAGCGCTCAAGGGAGGTCGCCGAGGCCTGGGGAGTCGAGCAGGCGTACGGAAGCATCGACGAAGTTGCCGAGAGCAAGGCGGACGTAGTGCACATCTGTACCCCGAACGCCTCTCACGTGCCGTACGCGATAGCTCTGATGAAGGCCGGCAAGCATGTCCTGTGCGAGAAGCCGCTCGGGGTCAGCCTGGAGGATGCTCTACACGCAGCGGAGATAGCCGAGGAGACCGGCGTCGTCAACACCATGCCGTTCGCGTATCGGTTTCACCCCATGGCACGCGAGATGCGGGCGAGGGTGCAAGCTGAGGATTTCGGCGCGATCAACCTGATGCACGGCAGCTACCTGCAGGACTGGCTGCTTAACCCCAAGTCCACTAGCTGGCGGGTTGATCTGAAGGCTGGTGGACCGTCGCGAGCCTTTGGCGACATCGGCTCCCACTGGTGTGATCTTCTGGAGTGGGTGACAGGTGATCGAATCGCTCGGCTAGTTGCCACCACCTCCATCACGATCAAGCAGCGCCCGGCCGCGACCGCCGCCACGTTTAGCGCAGCTGAGAGCAATGCGCCGCTGGTGGATGTGCAGACCGAGGATTCCGCCTTGATCATGTTCCGTACGGTGAACGACATTGCCGGCTCCGCAGTGATCAGCCAGCTCAGTGCCGGCCGCAAGAATCGCCTCTGGCTAGAGGTAGACGGCATGCACCAGAGCGCGGTTTTTGATCAAGAACAGGCCGAGCAACTGTGGCTCGGGAGCGAGGCAGGCGCCCAGCTGCTGGTCCGCGACCCCAACCAGGGTTCGGCGGAACAGCGTCGGCTGTCCACGCTGCCGGCGGGCCATACCCAGGGCTACGCCCAGTGCTTCGAGAACTACGTTGCGGACTCTTACGCTGCGGTGGATGCCTACGCGGGCCATGGCGACGTTCCCGAAGGACTGCCGACCTTCGCCGACGGGGCTCGAGCTGCCGAAATCTGCGACGCGATGCTGCGGTCTGCGGCGAGCAAGGAGTGGGTTAGCCTCGGCTCGGCTTAGCAGCGAATGAACGCACGGTACGTTCGAGACCTTGCAGACGAAGGCCTCGGCCTTTCCGAGCTTGGTGGGAAGGGCCAATCCTTGGCCCGGCTGGCCTCGGCTGGCCTGCCGGTGCCGAACGGATTCCACATCACCACTGCCGCCTATGACAACTTCGTCGCTGAACACGGTCTCGAGGGGCCCCTGACGGACCAGCTTGCGACTCCAGACGTGTCAGCGGGCGAGCCGGCTGATCGGGCGGCGTCCGCCATTGCCGCGCAGTTCGCCGAGCACGAATTCCCGGCAGAGATCGCGGTTGAGGTGACGCGGGCGTATCACCAGCTGGGTTCGCCCCCAGTCGCTGTGCGCTCATCTGCGACAGCGGAGGACCTGCCCGAAGCCTCGTTTGCTGGGCAGCAGGAGACGCTCCTGAACGTCAGTGGTGATGATCAACTCCTGGAGGCGGTACGGCGCTGCTGGACCTCGCTCTGGACCGCCCGCGCCATCGCCTATCGGGCGCGACACGGCATTCCGCCAGACAAGATCAGCCTTGCGGTCGTAGTGCAAGAACTCATTGACGCTGACGCCTCGGGCATCGTTTTCACCGCGGATCCGGTGACGGGGGACGACTCAATGATCGAAATCAATGCTGCCTGGGGTCTTGGCGAAGCGGTTGTCGGCGGACAGGTGACGCCGGACACGATCGCGGTAGAGCGGGCATCCGGTCGGATCATGCGCACTGTGATCAATACCAAAACGATTATGACGCGACTGGCGGATGGCGGCGTGACTTCGCTGCCGGTACCCGAGGACCGGCAAAACGCCCCTGCGCTCAGTGATTCGGAAGTGTCGCGGCTCGTTGACCTCGCGATCATGGTCGAGGATCTGTTCAAAGACCCGATGGATATTGAGTGGTGTCGCAGAGGCGATCAGCTCTTCGTGCTCCAAGCCAGGCCGATCACGACCGCAATCCACCCTGATCCGTGGAATGACAGCCGTTCGGGTGATTTCTTGTGGACCAACACCAATGTGGGTGAGGCCATCCCCGATGTCATGACACCGGCGACCTGGTCCATGGTGCAGGTATTTCTTACCGATGCGATGGCGACTGCCTCCATCCCGCCGTACGTCGGCTATGGCCGGATTGGCGGCCGGATCTATCTCAACGTCAGCGTGATGATGACATTGTCGGGGGCCGTTGGCGTAAGCGAGAGGCGCTATCGCAGTTTGACCTCCGAAGTTTTCGGGAAGCTCCCGGATGATCTTGAAATACCGCCAGTCAAAGCGCACCGACGAGACATCATTCGGGCGGTGCTGCCGATGGCTCTGCATGTACTACGAGAGGCCCGCCGGGATGTGAAGCTGCTGGCTGCCTATCTTGCTGCCCATCCAGCGCTCTGTGATCGCCGGCGTGCTGAGATTGCAGCGGTCGCTACACCGGTCGAGCTTGCTGATCTTTGGATCAATGTGCTGAGTCGAGAATTCGATCGGGTCAGCTGGATGCTGTCAGCGGCTACTCGATCAAGCGGAGCCTCCTTCATCACCACCCGAAAGCGGCTGCAGCGACTTGTCGGTGACGCTGCTGCCAATGCGTTGACCGCTGGGCTGCGCGCCCAGGCCGGTCAGCTTGCGAGTCTGGGCCTCCTCGACGGCCTAGAACAGCTTGCCGCCGGCGAGATTGACCGCGAGACCTTCAATCGACGCTATGGTCACCGTGGTCCACACGAATTTGAGATATCGCTGCCACGGCCCGGCGAGGATCCGGATTGGATAGATCGACAGCTCGCCGAGCGTGCGGACTCGGCGACCAGCTACGGTGAGCTGCTCGCTGCGCAAGAGCAACGGCGAAACGAGGCGTGGACCGAGTTGGAGCAGCGGCATCCGGTGCAGGCAAGGATTCTGCATCACCAGTTGCGAGGGTGGGCCAAGATCTCTCGAGATCGAGAGCGAGCTCGATCAGAGGTGATCAGATACTTTTGGGTGTTGCGCGCCTACGCCTTGCGGGCCGCTGAACTCACCGGGCTTGGTGACGACATCTTCTTCCTTGACAAGACCGAGATGGTGCGCGTGCTGCACGGTGAAACGATCAGCCCTAAGTTGATCAAGCGGCGTCGTGCGGCGTATCAGGCTTACTCGGCTTTGCCGCCTTACCCGGCTCTCATTCGCGGCACATTTAACCCGTACGTATGGGCCGCCGATCCGCACCGGCGGTCCGATGTGTTCATTGAGGGCAGCACGAAGGAGGCGGACGTTGCGGTGCGCGGTTTCCCTGGATCGGCCGGAGTCGTGGAGGCCCGCGTGCGGGTGATCAACGACGCGGCCGATGGCGGCGCCCTGCAGTCTGGTGAGGCTTTGGTGACCACGATTACCAACGTCGGTTGGACTCCGCTGTTTCCACGCGCCGCGGCCGTGATCACCGATGTTGGCGCACCGCTTTCCCATGCTGCGATCGTCGCGCGGGAACTCGGCATTCCGGCAGTTGTGGGTTGTGGTAACGCCACCATGCGGCTTCGAACCGGCGATTTGGTGCGGGTTGACGGTACGGCCGGCACCGTGGAGGTGCTCGGATGATTCCCGACCTCTGCCGCCCGGTCGAGGAGGTGGCGCCACGGCTGCTGGGTGCGGTGATACGGCATGGGCCGGTCGTGGTTCGCCTGACAGAGCTGGAGGCGTACGACGGCGCCAGCGATCCGGCCTCGCACGCCTATCGCGGCCGCACGGCGCGTAATGCAGTGATGTTCGGTCCTCCCGGTCATCTGTATCTGTACTTCACCTACGGCATGCACTGGGCCGGGAACATCAGCTGCGGACCGGAAGGGGTTGGCTGCGGAGTTCTGATGCGGGCTGGCGAAGTGATCGAGGGCCTTGAGTTGGCAAGATCGCGACGCGGACGCGCGAGTGATCGTAATCTGGCACGAGGTCCCGGCCGGCTTACCCAGGCACTCGGCTTACATCCCGAGCACAAGGGATCTGACCTGCTCGGCGACGGACCGGTAAAGCTCGAGCCTCCGGCTGAGGTTGCAGAGATGATCATGGTCGGGCCACGGGTCGGGGTCTCGGTAGAGGCGGATCGGCATTGGCGATTCTGGATCGGCGGCAGTCCCTACGTATCCGATTACAAACGCAGCCCCCGGGCACCTCGAGCGATCGCGGGAACACCGGTCGGGCGACGGTGGGAACCCTGATTTCGCATCATCATTGACCCAGGAGCAGCGATCTAGGCCCATGTCGGGTGCAATCGCGATGCAAATTCAGCGGCAGCGGTTTAGCTCACTTGCTCATCAGCACAATGTCAAGGTCATCGAGTGTCGCCGAGTTGGCCAGCAACTGGATCGCTGTGATCTTGTCCTCCTCAACTGTGAACCCGAAGACCACCTGGGCCTTGCCACCTGGCGCCCAGACAAGACCGGGCTGCCCATTGATCAAGGCCAGTCGCGCGGCCCGGGCTCGTCCAGCAAACGTCTCTGCGACAGCTTGTGATCCTCGTACTTGCGAGGCACCTACGCGCACCGCGTCGGCGTCAGCAGTCAGCACGACGTCTGGATCGAGGAGCGCGAGTAGTGCTCCAAAATCTCCGTCGCGTGAGGCGCTCAAGAAGGCCTCTACAGTCCGCCGCGCTCGGCTGCGATCACCTGCCCCGGCAGGATCGGCACCCTGAACCCGGTGACGGGCGCGACTCGCCAACTGACGGGCAGCCGCGGGGGAGCGCCCAACGATCGGGCCGATCTCATCGAACGGAACTGCGAACATGTCGTGCAAGACGAAGGCAATCCGTTCCGGTGGCGACAACGTTTCCAAGATCACCAGCATGGCGGGACCCAGTGAGTCGGCGATCATGATTGCCTCCTCAGGCTGCGTGTCAGACGTGCCGTTGTGGGCCGATTCGGTGGCCACCTCGCTCACCGGCTCCTCACGCCGCGATGTGCGGGAACGCAGCATGTCCAGAGCTATCCGAGCCACGACAGTGGTGAGCCAGCCGCCAAGGTTCTCGACGGCATTGCTGTCGTACCGGCTCAGCCGAATCCAGGCCTCTTGGACGGCATCCTCGGCGTCATTCGCAGAGCCGAGCATCCGATAGGCAACCGTCCTGAGGTGGGGTCGATACTCCTCGAATCGGTCGGCCAGCCAGTCGTCCTGCGCCATCGGTCACATCCTCACATTTGTCGCCCCTACCGCGATTGACGGTCCGGACGGGATTGATGTGACAGCACGATGAGCTTGCGAGCTCGGCTCCCAGAACCGTGCCCTTAATCTCGTCTCCCGAAAGAAATATTGCCGTGT
>DATDKX010000477.1:0-4819 GCA_036519615.1 Propionibacteriaceae bacterium | reverse complement strand
TTGTCTCGAAACTGCTGGATCACCCGATCGCGATTCCTGGTACGCCCGTCCAGGTACGCGTACGGGATCTCCGCATCAGCCAGGCGGGTGCGGATTCTGCTCAGGAAGCTGGTGAATTGGCTGAATACCAGCGCTTGATGGCCTTCGCCGACGAGCTCTCTGAGGTCCTCGAGCAGCAGTTCAGTCTTTGTCGCCGGCACGTTGTTGTGAGACTCGTCGACTAATGCCGGGTCGAGGCTCAGCCTGCGTAGCAGCGTTATCGAGCGAAGCACTGTAAAGCGATTTCGGTCGAGATCCTCGATGAGGCCCAGCACCTTCTGACGTTCTCGTTGCAGGTGAGTCTGATAGATCCTGCGGTGGCGTGGGTCGAGCTCGACTTCGACAGTCTGCTCTTGCTTGGGCGGCAGCTCTGCCGCGACGCTTTCCTTGGTGCGACGCAGCATCAGGGGGCGGATGCGACGCCGCAGCTGGTGCAGTCGAATCACATCCTTGCTGCGCTCAATCGGCCGACGGTAGTACTCAGAGAACCGATCCGGATCCGGAAACAGCCCGGGGGCGGTAATAGACAGCAACGCCCAGAGGTCCATCAAGCTGTTTTCCAGCGGCGTTCCGGTGATCGCCAGCTTGAACGGTGCCGTGAGGCGCCGGGCACATTGATAGGTCTTTGCCCGATGGTTTTTCACAAACTGCGCCTCATCCAGAATCACTCCTGACCAGTCCAGCTCGATGAACCTGGGGTTGTCGATCCGGAGCAGCGCGTAGGAAGTGATCACAAGGTCGGCGGCAGCCACCGCTTCGCTGTATCGGGCGCCGCGCTTGGATTCAGATTCCGTGAGGCACACAACGCGGAGGTGGGGTGCAAATTTGGCCGCCTCGGTGGACCAGTTCGACACCACGCTGGTGGGTGCGACGACCAGGAACGGGGCCTGCTCGGGGCAGACCAGGCGCGCATGACAGACCAATGCGAGCGCTTGCAGAGTCTTGCCGAGCCCCATGTCGTCGGCCAGGATGCCGCCCAGTTGATGGGCCCACAAAAAGCACAGCCAGCGGTAGCCGTCGATCTGATAGGGCCGGAGGCGGGCCTGTAGCGTCGGTGGAACGTCGACTTCTTCGATGGAGGAGATGTCAGTGAGACCGCGGACCGTCTGCTCCCAGTGAGCCGACTGGTCGATGGTCACGCCGAGATTGGTCAGGTCCTCCCAGAGACTTGCCTGGAATCGGTTGATGGTCAGTTGCGGGCGATGATGATCTTGCAGAGCCTTGGACTCCTCGATCAGCTCACGCAACTGGTTGAACTCTGGTCGATCCAAGGAGAAATAGACCCCAGTGTCTAAGATCAGGAAATCGTGCCCTTCAGTAAGGGCAACAAACAGCTCCTCAAAGGGAACCACCTCGCCGTCGATGGAAACCTTGACCCGCAGGTCGAACCAGTCGGCCGAGTCCGGCCGCGGGACTGCCCCGATCTCGACGCTCGGCTGAGAACTGGTCTTGCGGTAGTCGCGTACCTCGCCCGCTAACCTCACCCGCACTCCCACAGGTTCGAGCTGCGGGAGCACCTGTTCAACGAATCTGAGCGCTGCCAGGCCGTCCAACAGCACGTGGGCGGCCGGCAGGGGCGGCGGTTCCTTACTGGGATTTGCCAGCTGCGGAATTTCGGCGTACGGCAAGGAAAGCGCGGCCAGCTTGCGCCGTTCCTCGAGGAGGTCACGGATGCTCTGCCGCTCAGGCAAGTCATCGATCTGGTACGTCTTGGCACCGGATGGGGCGTCGTAGTCCACGCTCCAGTCGAGCCGTACCCGATGCTCGGGCCGAAAGTTCACGGTGAGACCCAGTACCGGTTCGACGTAGTCCGGAAGTCGCACAGATCGATCGGCGGAGGTGATGTTGATCTTGGTACGCAGCTGTGGCACGAAGTCGGTCAAGAAGCGATCTTCGTCCTCAGCCGGGATCATGAGCGAGTGTGGATCGACCAGAAGCTGGCGCATCTCGCGACTCAGCAGCTGATCAAGCCGAGCCACGACCAGCTCCTGGACTCCTCCAACCTCGTTGCCGACGTGGAAGATTCCATGTGCCGGATCGCCAAGGACGCCAAGTGCTGACAGTTCGAGTTCGCGATCATCGAGCAGCACCCGCGGGCCGACCAGCAATCCAACGTCTGGGTCGCGGCGAGCATCCAGCATCACCGTTGCCTGATGTTCGGTGCGCACCGGGCCCAGGAGCGGCTTCGCGGCGAGGATGGTCAGCCCAATTGCGGCGGCCTGGTCGACCAAGCCCCAGAAGGCGCTGCTGACCGTAGCCAGGGAGAGCCAGGCGCTGCGCGGCAACGCATAACGCGCGCTCGCACCGGCCGCCGCGCGGAACTGCAGCAACAGCTCGCGCTGCTCAGGGACGTACGAGCGGGCAACGAAATCAAGATCATCCCAGGAGATTCCGGAGCGCACCCAGCTGCCACTGCGACTGCGCCGGGCCGGGCGGATCCGAAGATCTTGACGGCCTAAGTAGCCGCGAAACGCTGGAATGCGCTCAACGCCAAACTCCAGCGCCAACGGCGCAACATCGACAACCGGCGGCGCCGGGGAAGCGGCAAGCAGCTTCTCGAGAGTTCTCTCCCACTCCGGCCGCTCCACCGCTTTGCCGGCAATCAAATGGCGAGCCACGACGAGCACGGCGGCCGCATGCTTGCAGTCCACGGCCACCGGGCAGGTGCATTGGCTGCGGTAGACGCTGACCGCGCCGGATCGTGAGCTTGCCAAGAACACTTTGACCGCGTAGTCATCCCGCACGGTCCCCTTGACCCGTCCCGTGATGGTGAGCGACTCCGCGTTGAATTCAACGTCGAACACATTGCCGGATTTGACCGAGACCATCGCCCTGGCAAAGGCCTCGTGGCCCACCATCTGAATGATCGCTTCATGACTGAGAAGCGAGTTCCACGAGGCAGCCACGCCTTGCACCTTAGTCGTCGGCACACACAAAACAGCGTCTGCGGTATCCGCTTGCGACCCGGCTGCTCGGGTATCACGCCGAGGTGGGACAGTAGGTCCGCAGCGTCATCTCAGGCGCCAACTTTCCGAGCCCGGTAGCGGGAAAAACAACGACGTAGGGAGGATCCCAAATGAGTGAATCAACCCAGGGCGAGTCAACACAGGGTTCCAACGCGGGTGGCCTCGAGGGCCCCGCTGACGGCGGTGCCGAGGGGATCTCAGGTGTTCGCGATGGCGGCGCCGATGGCAGCGCTGATACCGGAGGCTTCGGTGTTCGCGGTACCGGCGGTGACGGTGGAGCCGATGGCGGTGCAGACGGCGGCGCTGACGGGGGAGCCGATGGCGGCGCCGACGGTGGCGCCGACGGTGGAGCCGATGGCGGCGCCGACGGTGGGGCTGATGGTGGAGCCGACGGTGGGGCTGATGGTGGAGCCGACGGCGGCGCAGGCAGTGGGGCGCGGTGACGCATAGGCAGCACCGATCCGTGTGACAAGCCAGGGTTAGCCGGAGAGCCAGTGTCCATTGGATTCGCCGAGGACTCCGTTCTCCCTCGACTGATCGCAGTTGACCGCGATCAGTTCGCGAGTCAGTACTGGGGACAGCAGCCATTGCTGTCCCCAGCTGACGATCTTCCTGCAACCGGCTTTACCGAGTTGCTCGATGCGCGGGCAATCGACGAGCTGGTGTCCAAGCGTGGTTTACGGACCCCGTTCCTCCGCGTCGCCAAGAATGGCGCAACCCTCGCCGATCGAACCTTTACCGCGCCTGGCGGTGTTGGAGCGGGAATTGCAGATCAGGTCAGCGATGACAAGCTTGTCCGACTGTTTGCTGATGGATCAACTCTGGTATTGCAAGCCTTGCATCGCGTCTGGCCGCCAATTCTTGAGTTCTGTCAGCGACTCGCGGCCGAACTCGGCCATCCCGTACAGGCCAATGCCTACGTCACTCCGCCCCAGAACCAAGGCTTCAGCGCGCACTATGACGTGCACGACGTCTTTGTCCTGCAAATCGAAGGCGAGAAGCGGTGGCGGATTCACCGACCGATCTTGGAGTCGCCGCTGCGTGATCAGCCGTGGGCCGATCGCAAGGCTCAAGTTGAGAAACGAGCCCAAGAGCCTCCCTTGATCGAGGCGTTGCTCAGGCCGGGCGACTGCCTCTATCTCCCACGCGGATATCTCCACGCCGCGACCGCGCTGGGCGGCGTCAGCACCCATCTCACACTCGGCGTGCATGTCTGGACCCGTTATGCGCTGGCCGAGCAACTGATGCACCAGGCGTTGCAGACTCTCGCCAACAATCCAGCTGTACGCGGCAGCCTGGCGCCTGGTATAGACGTCGCCGACCCGACTGAGCTGCGACAAGACGTCGAATTAGTGACCGCTGCCCTAGCGGGCGCCGTCAAGCATGCCGACATTGATCAGATGTCTGAGGCGCTGCTCCGGAATGCTCGGTCCAACCAGCGGGCCGAGCCGGTCGGACCCCTCAAGCAGCTTCGGGATGCCGATGTAATCGCTGCGGACACTCAGATCCTGCTCCGCCGGCACCTGATTGCCTCTCTTGATCACACCGGAGCTGACATAGTCCTGCGCAGTCGTGCCGGGGACCTGACAGTGACCGAAAGCGATGTCGCGCCGCTCAAGACTCTGCTGACGGCAGGCGTCGCAAGGGCCGGTGACCTCAGTCTTGATCTTGCGCGCCGCCTACTGCTCGCCGGCGTCGTCATCGTGGAGTGAATCGCCCAAAGCCGGCGTTCCGCTGCGCGGACGCAGCGCGCGAGCGAGCAGATCCCTTGGCGGGTAGTGCGCCACCCGCTCACCGCTGGTTGTTGCTGGAAC
>DATDKX010000476.1:0-5341 GCA_036519615.1 Propionibacteriaceae bacterium | reverse complement strand
TCCGTGAGGGTGGCAGGGTCCGTCCGATCAGCATTGCCGGTGTAGCGCCACAGTCGGTCACCGAGGGTTGCGCAGCCCTGCATGGTCCATCGATCTTTCCATCCCATCGCCGTAGCTCTCGCCTTGGTGAGCGGGAACGACGCGGCCTTTCCGTAGGTATGGTTCACGCCGCTTTCAACCTCAGTGACTTTGCGACGCTCGTAACGATCACGGCCATTGCCGCTGATGCGATAGACGAGGTAGGTCCCCGTGGGGTCAAGCTTGGCTTGCACATTTTGCGTGATGCCGAACTTCGGCATGATCTTGAATGCTGGCGGACGGGTGGACCAGTTGTAAGTACCCGCCTTCCCACTGGAATCGGACCAGATCAGTTTTCCTGGTGCTGCCGGAATAGTGGGACCAACTGATCCACAGCAGAAGCGCGTCCCCCTTGCGCTGGAGACCGAGGACGTCACCGTGGCCCGCGTCGGTCAGCGTCATGGCCGAGATGAAGTGACGTACGCCCTGATCGTCAGCCCTGCCGAGCCTGTTGATCTTGACGGTCTGCCGACCGTTCGCGGTCCGGATGTTCTGAGTCATGAAGATCTCGTCTTTGAGTGGGTCCCAAGCGAAATCTTGCATCCAGTTATTGGTGCCCGGTGCCAATGTGAACTCAGGGTCCGGCATGATCTTGGCCTTCGCTTCCGGGGTAGTGAGCGCAGCGTTGGCAGTTCCTTGATCGACAGTCACATACGACGTAATCGTGATCTTGCTGTCATCTGCACGGCGTACGAAAGCGCCAGCTAATCGTTGCTGTCTGCGTGATCAGGGAGACTCGCGAGTACTTCGTGGATTTTCGACCTGATTGCATCGGACACGCCAACTTCGCGGCCTTGGACCTCGGAACCTACGCGGGCTTCTACGTCGAGGCCTTGCTCGAGGGGCACAGGGAAGCCTCTTATAAGTCCCATCCTTGCCGCCGGAGGCTCGTCAGTAGTCATGTCGGCTAGTCGGTGCCAAAACCTGGGCACCTAGTCCTCGCTCTCTGGATAGAGGTCTGTTGCTCTACGTTGAGGTTCCCAACCCACTTGGATCCAATGGTCTAACTCGTCAAGATCGACATGGCCCGCGAGCATGAGAAGTCCAGCCGCAATCAAGTCCTCCCCTCGCCGGGCAGGACTGGCGAACCAGGAACCGGCAATGATGCCGGCACATTCGGTCCGGATGTCATCACGGCCTTGCGCCTGCTCGGCGAGGTGATCAATGAGAGGTGGAAGCTCCGGCCGCCTGACCGTAAGGAGAGCCTCACTATGCAAGGCGGAGGATTGGATCTGGTCGGCTGTGCTCATGACTTCAGTATGAGGCGCTGTGATCACAAGTCAGTCTTCGTCACTCATCGACTGCAATATCCGTAGCCTAGATGGTCGTGGTCGCGCTCTCGAAGGAACGACGCGTCGCTCTGCACCGTCGTGCCCTGTGGCTTGAGTACTTGACCGTCGGCTGGAACGTTGTCGAGGCCGTGGTGGCGATTGGTGCCGGGATTGTCGCGGGCAGTGTCGCTCTGATCGGGTTTGGTGCCGACTCGGCGATCGAGGTGATCAGCGCAGTTGGTCTGTTGTGGCGGCTGCGCAAGGCCGGGCCACACGCGGCGGTGAGCGAGGAGAGCGCAGCGGAGAAACGAGCGCTCTATGTGGTCGCTCTCACCTTCTTCCTGCTGGCCATCTACATCACCTGGGAGGCCGTGAAGTCACTCATCAGCCGGGAGGAGCCGCTCACGTCCCCTGTCGGGATCATTTTGGCCGTGCTGTCGCTGGCGGTCATGCCCACTCTCGCCTTCGTCAAGCAGCGGGTTGGCAAGGAGATGGGAAGCCGGGCCCTGGTTGCCGATTCCAAGGAGACGTGGGTCTGCTCCTATCTGTCACTGAGCCTGTTGCTCGGTGTTGGCGCGTACGCGGTAGTCGGCTGGTGGTGGGCTGACCCGATGGGTGCGCTCGCGATGCTGCCGGTCATCCTCTGGCAGGGATGGGAGACGCTAGCTGAAGCGTGCGAGCCAGCAGACCACGAAGACTGACGCTCAAACAGATCGAAGGCTCACAAGTACGCTGCTGCGGTCAAGATCAGATCGCTCGATCCGCTTGAGGTTGGGGTCAGAGTCGGCGTGCCTTGATCCGAGTCAACTCGGTGCTCGCCCGAGCGAACAATCGCGCGATCTCGCTCGCGGTGCTTGGAAAGCGTGTAGGCGCAACCACGGTGGAATGCTGCGGCCAGCGGATCATGATCACTTGCGGCATGTCTGGCGGGCTGAGTAGCTCGACCACGATGCGGTCGCTGCCGTTGATATTGCCCTCTGCGAGCGCGCTTCTGGGGGACGATGTTGTCACGGCGGGCTCCATCCCGTCGAGGGCCCGTTTCGGAGTTCGCACCCCCTGGTGGGCCCGGCTAATTGGGAGTCGGAAGCCCGGTCTCGAAGTCATCGCGAAGGTACGTTTAGCGCAGTGTTTGCAATTTGATCTTGTTATGCCGGTGGCACCACACCGCGGTCCATGAGGGCGGGGTCAGCATCACTCGTGACGGCGATGGCTGGGTGTTTACCAAACCGGATGGGCAGTCCTGTGATTGGTGGGTCGACGAAGAAAACCTGGCCCGGCACTTGGGCTTCGCGCTACGCCGCCGCCGGCAGCTTGATCAACTAGCGGCGGTGGACAGTTTCCAGCATCCCGATCCCCAAACCATCCGGCCCCGCTGGGCCGGTGAATCCTTCGACATGTACGCCTGCGTGGAAGCGCTGTTCACCCTCAAACTCCCCAAGCACCCCCTAGACCTTGATCAACAGGCAGCATAGCTGAAGCTCACTAGGCCAGACCGCCCAAGCGGGATGCCCTTGCCGCAAAGTTGCGCGAGCTCTCGCCTCGAGCAGCCGATCAATCAGCCGGTCCCGGCGGTCGACTCCGCGGCGACTCGGACAAGAGCCATTGTGATGTTGTCGTGGCCGCCAGCCTCGATTGCTGCCTTCCAGAGCTCGAAGGTGGCTCGACTGTCATTGGTCTCCTCGAGCAGCTCACTCAAAGTCTCGCTGCGTACCAGGTCGGAGAGTCCATCACTGCAGATAAGCCAGCGCGCGTCGGTCGACTGCGGAAATGCCGACACATGTGGCTCAACGTCTGTGTACGTCAGTCCGCCACCGAGCGTTTGCGTGACGATAACGGTGTGTTCCTGGCCCGGAGCCAGTGGTGGGCTGTCATCGACGCTGACCTGTCGAAGTCCATTCGGTCCATGGCTGTAAACCCGGCTGTCTCCAACATTGAATGCGAACACTTGATCGGACGTGAGCAGCACGCCGGCAACCGTCGTGCCCATCGCCATCAGCTTCGGCTGATCTGCAGCGATATCGTAAAGGGCCTTGTTGCAGGCATACAGAATCTCCCGCAATTTCTGTTCACTGTCGAGCGTCCGGCCCGCCGCCGCCAGCTCCCGAACTACAAATGAGCTGGCAATATCACCGCCAGGATGTCCGCCGAGACCATCGGCGACCGCAATCATCAATGGGCTGGCAAGAGGAAACACAAGAGTCTGTGGCGTCTCGGTCTCGGCGGCGCATAAGGTCCATTGGCCGATGACGAGGCTGTCCTCGTTATGGTCACGAACGAGGCCGGCATGGCTCAACGCAGTGACCAGGCTGTAGGTCGCCACATCGGCCACCGACTTAGTGTGCACCAGCTCTTAGTCCGGTTGCGTACGACCCCGATCCCAACGCAGAAGTTGCAGATCAAGGCCAGTAGCCCCCACAGCAAAGGTTCTGGGATGTTCAGCAACCAGAGCAAAAGGCGTCTGCAGCCCCCGCAACGGCCCCGAAGATTGCCGCCGTCACCGCGAGAAACCGCCGCGAGTTGCTGGCGAACCCTTGCAGACCTTGACCGACATTGGGGCCGCCCCACCCAGAGCGGTGTAAACCGAAACGAGGTCTGCAGCGACTCAAGGCCCATAAAGAGCAGCAGGCTGATCAAGAAGATCGCGCTGGCAACGACTGTGTTCAGCACTGCACCGATCCAGGCCACGAAGTGCGCCACTGCTGCGAATAGCAAGAGCAAGACTGCCAGCCCCACCAGGCCAAGCAACGTTCACGACAATGCGCCGGACTTGATCCCGGTTACATCGGGTCCGCTCATCACGAAGATGTGGTTGCTAATCGCCAGGGCGACCGTGATGCCCATTAACACCAAACCCGCAACCAGCCCAATAAGGCTGCCCCAGAACAACTTGACGATCATCGACTTCGTCATGTCGACCACCTTCAAGTTCTAGCCTGCACGCATGCCCAACATGGACCTGAATGACCAAGGTCCTCGATGGCAAAGGCCGTAGGTCGCGGGTCGTGACGCAGAAGCGTCTAAGGGGCCGATGCGTTGAATTCGCAGAATCTTCCCCGAGCGGAATCATGCGCCCACGATTGACGCTCAGCCGTGGCACCTTAGCCGCTTCTCGGGGGGCGATTCGGAGAAAGTGACGGCACGACTTGATCATTGGGCACTTCGTCAGTTCTGGTCCCGGCCTGCCTTTGGAGCCTCGGAGCTAATGTTGATCACTCGTTGATAAGTCGCTGACTACACGGCCGAAGACGGCGGACAGCCGAAATGCAACAGCATCACGGGCGACCGATGCCCGATACCGTCATCGTGTGTCCAACAAGGCAGCCGAAGGAGGCCGTGCATCCCTGGTGGGCCGCTACCTTCCAGGGATCTCGGTGCTTCGCGGGTATCAGCGAAGCTGGCTGCGCGGGGACCTGCTGGCTGGAGTGACGGTCGCGGCCTACATGGTTCCGCAGGTGATGGCGTACGCGGAGGTGGCTGGATTGCCCGCGATCGCTGGATTGTGGGCAGCTGTTGCGCCATTGGTTGCCTACGCCATTCTCGGCTCATCGCGTCAGCTCTCCGTCGGCCCGGAGTCCAGCACCGCACTGATGACTGCGACGGCGGTCGGCGTGCTGGTCGCCGGTGATAAGCAGAACTATGCAGGCACCGCAGCGGCTCTAGCACTCGCGGTGGGCGCTATCTGCCTGATCTGCTGGCTGGCGAGGCTGGGCTTTCTCGCCAACCTGCTTTCCCATCCAGTCCTCATCGGTTATATGGCCGGCATTGCAGGGCTGATGATCGTCAGCCAGCTCGGCAAGGTGACCGGTATTGCCGTGGAGGGAGATTCCGTCCTTCCCGAATTGCGCTCTTTCGTTGCCCATCTCGGTGAGGTTCATCTGCCGACGCTGCTTGTTGCCGCTGGCACTTTCGTCTTGCTCATGGCGCTTCAGCGGTTGCTTCCGCGATGGCCGGGCCCGCTGATCGCGATGGTTTTGGCTGCAGTTGCGGTCGCT
>DATDKX010000475.1:0-5866 GCA_036519615.1 Propionibacteriaceae bacterium | reverse complement strand
GCGGCCTCCCAGGTGTGCCGATGCGTATCGACAAAGCCTGGTATCACGATCGAGTCGCTAGCGTCGATCACCTCGGCATCGGCGCTGATGTTCGGCTCAACGGCGACGATCTTGTCGTCTTCGATGAGTACGTCAGCGGTGAGATCTCCGATCTGGGGATCCATGCTGACGACGGTTCCGCCGCGGATGAGCGTCTTGCTTGTCATCTGGCCATGCTCCTTTGCACTGTGAGTGGTTTCGTTGGTTCCTCTCAAAAGGCGGCGAGTCGTCGTACGGCATCGACGACCTTGTCGACGGTGGGGATCACCTCGTCTTCGAGCGCGTCGGCGAACGGGAGCGGTACACATTCAGCGGCCACCCGCCGGATCGGCGCGTCCAGTAACTCGAATCCCTCATCGGCGACGATCGATGCCACGGTTGCCCCCCAGCCGCCCTGGTAGGGGTTCTCTTCGACCAAGATCAAATGGGAGGTACGCGCCACCGAAGACAGCACTGCCTGAACATCGAGCGGAATCAGACAGCGCAGGTCGATCACCTCGACCGAAATATCTTCCGCGGCGAGCTGCTCGGCGGCCGACAATGCGGTCGGCACCGTTGAGGCCAGGGCAACGATCGTGACGTCATCGCCGGAGCGAACGACCGCTGCCTCACCCAGCGGCACGACATGATCAGCCGGCGCGGGTTGGCCCTTGCTCGCGAGCAAGCCCTTGTGCTCAAAGAAAACGACTGGGTCGTCGCTACGGATTGAGGATGCCATCAGTCCTATGACATCAGCCGGGGTAGACGGCGCCGCGATCTTGAGACCGGGCACGGTAAAGACCCAGTTCTCGACCGCTTGGGAGTGCTGGGCACCGAACCCAAGGCCACCGCCATTGGCAGTGCGGATTACGAGCGGCACGGTTACCTGGCCGCCCGTCATGTAACGCATCTTCGGGATCTCGTTGGCCAGATAGTCGTAGCAGCACGCAATGAAGTCGGAGAACATGATCTCTGCGACGGGTCGTATCCCAGTCATCGCCGCGCCAAGCGCGGCACCGACGATTGCCTGCTCGGAGATCGGGGTGTCCCAGACGCGCTCGGCTCCGAACTCGGTAAAAAGGCCCGTCGTTGTCTTGAAGACGCCCTCGGCGGCACCGATGTCCTCCCCAAGGCAGACCACCGTCGAATCGCGGCGCATCTCTCGAGCGATTCCCTCGGAAACGGCCTCTCGGTAGGTGATCAATTCCGCCATGCCGCACCACCGTCCGCCCAGACATCGGTGAGGGCTGTGGCCGGCTCCGGCGGCGGCGCGTCCTTGGCCTCTTGAATGGCGGCTTGGACGATCTCTGCCGCCCTGGCGTCGGCCGCGTCAATGTCGGCCTCGTCAACTCCGAGGCTAGTCAGTCTCTTGCGCGCTACCAGCAGCGGGTCCCGCTGCATCCAGCGTTCGACCTCATCGGCCGGGCGGTATTTCGCGGGATCGGCTCGGCTGTGCCCGTAGTGGCGGTAGGTCAGCGCCTCGATGATCGTGGGCCCATCGCCCGCCCTGGCCCGGCCGACGGCACCCTCCATCGTGTCGTGGACCTTGATCACGTCATTGCCGTCGATGATCTCGGCGGGCAGCCCGTACGCACCGGCTCGGTCGGCCGCCGGGTGGGCGACCGCGGTTACGGCGGAGATGGGCGTGTACTCCATATAGAGGTTGTTCTCGCAGACGAACAGCACCGGCAGCTTCCAGACGGCGGCCATATTCAGGGTCTCGTGGAAGGCGCCGATGTTGGTTGCGCCATCGCCGAAGAAGGCCACCGCGACCTGCTCGGTGCCCCGCAGTCTTGCCGACCAGGCGGCGCCGGCCGCAATGGGCAGATGTGAGCCGACGATCGCGTACGAGCCGAGCATTCCCCGGTCCGCTTTGGTCAGGTGCATGGAACCGCCCTTGGCCTTGCAGAGCCCGGTCGCTTTGCTCATCAGCTCGGCTAGACACTCCGCCGGGGTGGCGCCGCGGGCGATCACATGGTGATGTCCGCGATAGGTCGCGAAGACGTAGTCGTCCTCGCGCAATGCCGCGCTGGTACCAACTGCAACGGCCTCGTGGCCGGCGGCCAGGTGCGTAGTGCCCTTGACCAGTCCGGACATGAAGAGGTCGTACGCCGCCTTCTCGGTCTGTCGGATGAGGGCCATTTGCTCGTACCACTCGAGCAGTCGGCTGGCGTCGACTGTGATCGAGGTGTCCTCCGACACAGTCACTGCCCGCCCCTGCCCGCCGTGGTGTTCAGATGAGACTGCGACTCGCGCAGCGTCGGTAACTCACCGCCGACTGTCCAGTAGCGCTGTCCAGCGATCAGCAACTCCTCGGCCGGGAACTTGGTGATCACCTCGCAGCCCTCGGCGGTGACCACGACCTCCTCCTCGATCCGCGCCGCCGACCAGCCGTCGGAGGCGGGCCAATAGGTCTCGAGGGCAAATACCATGCCCTCCTCGAGCACCTCCGGATGATCAAGAGACACCAGTCGGCTGAAGATCGGCTTCTCCCAGATGGCGAGCCCCACGCCATGGCCGTACTGCAGCGCGAAGGCTGCTTCCTCATTGGCGAATCCAAACTCCTCCGCGGTCGGCCACAGCGAGGCAATGTCGGCCGTAGTTGCACCCGGCTTGACGGCCGCAATCGCCATGTCCATGTATTCGCGGCACCGAACATAGGCGTCCCGCATGGCCGGCGAGGCGCTGCCCACGGCGAAGCAGCGGTAGTAGCAGGTCCGATAGCCGAGGTGACTGTGCAAGATGTCGAAGAACGCCGGGTCACCTGGCCGAACGATTCGGTCGCTATAGACATGCGGATGCGGCGAACACCGCTCACCTGAAATCGCATTGACTCCTTCCACGTACTCGCTGCCGAGGTCGTAGAGCACCTTGCTCACCAGGCCGACACACTCGTTCTCGCGAACGCCTGGACGTAAGAAGGAGTAGAGCTCGTCGTACGCAGCGTCGACCATCGAGCACGCTTGAGCCAGCAAAGCGATTTCGTCGACGGTCTTAATACGGCGTGCCTCTAAGAACACCTGCTGGCCGTCGACGACCGTGAGCCCCTCTTGCTGAAGCGCGGCCAAAATCGGCATCTCGATGACATCCACGCCGACCGGCTCGGTGGTCAACCCATGCTCGTGCATGACCGTCGCCACCTTGCGGGCCACCTCTTGCGCAATGCCGGCATCCGGATGGAACGCGCCGCGCAACGTCGAGATCCCGGCGCGGGCGCCGGATCGGCCCGACCTCGCGGCCTCGGAGATTTGTCCGTCGCCGGCCTGGCGGTCGTAATCGAGCCACGGGTTGTACAGCTGGTGATGCTTGGCCGCCGACCCGAAGTCCCAGATCACCGGCTCACCGCCTCGAGGCAGCACCGCGAACCGGATCAGTTTGTCCATCGCCCACGTGCCAATGTGGGTGGCGGTCATGTACCGGATGTTGGAAAAATCGAATGTCAGTAATCCCCCGAGCTCGGAGGCTTCCAGGTGCTGCTTAAGGCGCTCCAACCGGTCGGAGCGCAGTCGATCGACATCGACTCGCGCCTCCCAATCGACTGCATTCGGCCCGTACGTGCGGATCGCCACTGGTCCACCCCAGTCCCTGAATGGTGTTCAATATAAATTACGCCCCGTCCAGTAACACTGACTAGAGGTTCGGGAAGCAGGCGTCGAGGAGCGCACATGGCTGAGCCGAAGGTGCCACCGATCGGGCCGCGGATCCGCGATGAGCGGGAGCGCCGCAACGTGACGATCCGGGCGCTGGCACGCGTTATTGGGGTCTCACCCAGCCTCATCTCCCAGATCGAAACCGGCAAAAGCCAGCCGTCGGTGAGCACCCTGTACTCGATCACCTCGGCGCTGGGATTGTCCCTTGAGGACCTCTTCGACGCGAGCGACCCCAACGAATTGGCGGCAGCGACGGCAGCGTCCAACGCCGTGGGTCTTCGCTACCTCAGCACTGACCTAGCCAAGGGCATCGGTCCGCACGTGTCTCGCCATGATCGGGAGCTGCTGACGCTGGAGTCAGGCGTTACCTGGGAACGTCTGGGTCAGGTGCCGCACCACCGCGTCGAGTTCCTGCTCGTCACCTACCAGCCCGGGAGCGCGTCGTCTTCCGACGGGCGGCTGATGCGGCACAGCGGGACGGAGTACGCGTACCTGATCAGCGGCGAATTGGAGCTGGCGCTGGGGTTCGACAAGTACCAGCTGACCGCGGGGGACTCCGTGTGCTTTGAGTCCACCAGACCACACGGCTATAGCAACAACGGCGAGCTCCCTGCAGTGGGGGTGTGGTTCGTGGTCGAGCCGAGCTAAGAAGCTACGAGGTGCAACCGTCGCGGCGACGCCGAGCCCTGAAAACGCATCGCTATCAGCGGCAGAAGTCCCAAAAAAAGGCACTCTTCGATACAACCGTGATGCGTTTTCAGGGTGATCTTGTACCGGGTGTCTAGCACTCGAGGTTGACACAGCAGGTGACCGGCCCATACGCATGTAGCTGTGCACATCCTCAAGCTCGCTTGGGTCGGTACTCGCACCGACAACTTCGGACCGACGGTCGACTTTTTCCAAGAAGTTCTGGGACTCACGCCGGACTTTGATCTTCCAGGGTTTCGGGTGCTCAAGCTGCCGGACGGCAGCAAAGTGGAGGTCTTTGGACCTGACACCGACATGAACCGTCACTTCACGACCGGGCCGGTTGTTGGGTTTCTTGTGGACGACGTAAATGCAGCGGCCAGCGAACTCCGGGCCCGGGGCGTCGAAATCCTGCACACCGCGGAAGACGAGAGCGGAAATGCCTGGGTGCACTTTCGGGCGCCAGACGGCAACGTCTATGAGCTCACCCAAGATCCGGGCGTTTCGTGACCTGTGCAAGTCTTCAAGTCTTGAGCCGGCGTCAGACAATGGATAGCCATGGCGTGATCCGCTGATCGTTGCTGCAGTCCATTCGGCGGAGCGCCGAGGCTCGGCAGGAAAGGCATGATGGCCCAGGCGAAGGCACGACAGCAATCTCAAGATCCCTACGGCCAACAGGTCAAGACGCTGACCTCGCGGGTGCAACGGCTTCGCGGCTGGGTTGGGTCGGACCCCTCGAAACTCCCCGAGCTGGCAGATGCACTGGTGGATTTGACCGCCCACCGGCTGCTGGGTCACGGCTACGCCGCTGCTGCGGAGGATGCGCAGGACTCCGTCCGCCGGGCCGGCGAACTGCTCGCCGCCAGTGGACCGATTGGGCCATACACCTCGATCAGCGACGCGGCCCGCTATGTCACCGCGGTCGTACATCTGGCCGCGATTCAAGCTGGTATGGGCATGCCGGATGCCGCCGGTCGCACCATTGAGCTACTGGAGGACATCCGGCAACAACTTCGGGAACATCGTCTTGAGATTCCGTTGCGGCCGGAGACCGTGATTTGGGCGCTGTCGTGTAGCACGCGGGCGGCGCTGGCCGTTGATGATGCCGCCGCAGCGAACGCCTATGCCGACGCTGCCATCGTCCGGTTGGCCGAGTCTGATCTTGGAAACGATCCGGACACCGCATTTCTGGCGATGGACGTCAACCGGCTTGCCTCGGACTCCCGCTGGGCCGCGCGCAGAGCTGAGGAAGCGCTCAGCTATCTGCACACGGCGAAAGATCACTATGACCGTGTGGTGGCAGGGCGTCTCAATGAACCTGGACGGCTCAGTCCAGCTCTCCTGGAGCGCCTTGCCGAGCCGCTTTTCGGCCTGTATCGCGACATGGCGGACCGGTTGGCGACGATCGGCGAAGTCGATCTTGGCCTAGCCACAAGGCGCAGAATGATTGAGCTGCTGCGCGGGCTGACCGGGCGACTTGGTGATCCGGTCCGCGCACAGCTGGCGGCTGC
>DATDKX010000474.1:0-19994 GCA_036519615.1 Propionibacteriaceae bacterium | reverse complement strand
CCTTGCTCTTCAAGAGAGTGGGCAGGTGATCAAGAAGCCTATCCCGACGCTTTGGGCTAGCGATCGGCTCGCCGTGTTGAGAGGCTTCGCACTTATTGCCGCCGGCGCCCTTGCTTTCAACACCTTCTTCATCTTCCTGCCGAACCATCTAGCAGCCACCAGGAAGCTGGATCTGCCATCGATGTTGGCGGTCTCCGCGGCAATGCTGGCCGTTACGGCGGCCGCGGCAGTCGCCCTGGGTCGTCTGTCCGATCTCATCGGCCGGCGTCCGGTGGCGATCTGGTCATGCGTCGCCCTGGCGTCTTGGCCGCCCCTCTGTCGATAGCTGGGAGTGCCTCCCAACTCGGGCTACTGCTGGCCCAACTGATCATTGGTGGTGCGCTGGCTGGCGTCCTCTTGGTCGCGATGGTGGGCGAGCTTTTTCCAACGCCGCTTCGATCGACTGGCATGTCGATGACCGCAGGCCTCGCAACAGCTTTCGTCGGCGGCACGGCACCAGTCATCGACCAGATCCTTGTCGCGACGTTGAATCTCGATGTCGCGCCCGGTGTGTACGTGAGCGTGGTGGCCTGCTTGGCATTGTTGGCCCTTCGGCGCTGGCCGGAGACCGCCTTCAAGCCCGCGATCTAGAACCTTCGGCGCTGGCCGGAGACCGCCTTCAAGCCCGCGATCTAGAACTCGGAAGGACTGACTTCGCGACGGATCTCGATCAAGTCGATGCCGGCGTCCCGCAACGCGTCGATGAGCCCCCAGAGCGCGGCATCGTCCAATTGCACCGCATGCAAGATGGTCCCTGCGGGTTCGACGGTCTCGATCTGACGGAAGTTCTCCAGCAGCTCGAGCGGCACCGTCCCAGCGACTCGGATCTCGTAGGTCGACTTTGCCATCTGCACCTCGATCCATGAGTCGGTGAATGCAGCAACCATGCCCGCAACTCGGGTGCCACACTTCACCCGCTGCGGGTGGTTGCCGCTCAGGATTCTGGCTGCGGGACGTCCTGTGCAGCGGCGGTACGAATCTCAGCCGGCAGCCTGACCGCAGCAACCAGCCCGATCACGCCCACGACGGCCAGGGCAGTCATGGCCAGCGCGTACGCGCGCTCTGGTGTTGCCGTAATGCCGGCAACGAGGATGGTGCCGGCGATCGCCGTTCCCAAGCTGGAGCCGAGGTTGGACACGCTGCGCGACAGACCCGAGATCTCGCCTTGCTGATTCTCGGGGAAGCTCGACTGCACAACGTTGACCGAGGGTGTGAGCATCACGCCAAGTCCGAGACCAATGAGGAGCAGGCCCGGCGCGAACGACCAAGCTGTCGGAGAGCCGGCCACCAACGCCAGCAAGACGGCAACTCCTGCGATGGTGAGAATGAATCCGGCAAGGATGAGCGTCCGCTGGGATCGCCGCTTCGCAAGCCGCTCTGCGGCAAGTGAGGATAGGAGCAATCCAAGAGTCGCAGCGGTGAAGATCACACCGGTCTGAATAGCGTTGTAGCCGCGAACCACCTGCAGATAGGCCGAGACCACAAACGAGGTGCCTAACAGCATCACCCATTGGGTGTTTTGGGTCACCAGGCCGAGGTTGGAGGTGCGATTGTGAAACAGGCTGGTGGACAACAATGGTTCCTTGCCTGCTTTCTCCTTCGCGCGAATCGAGCGGAAGAACAACGCGAGGACCAGGGCGCCGACGATGATCAAGATGATCATCAACCAGAGGCTGTTGTCGGCTGCCAGGATGCCCATGACGACAAGCACAAGGCCCACAGCGGAGAGCACCGCACCGCTGATGTCGAACGGCCGAGCCGGGTCGGCCGGTAGCGGATCGGTGATCTTCCGGCTCAACAAAACGATCACGCCAATGACCAAAGCCTGAAAGATGAAGGCCGCTCGCCAACTGATCGCCCAGGTGATCAGTCCGCCGATCAGCGGCCCGGCTGCTGCCCCGATGCCGCCCAGGGCACTGATCACTCCAAATGCCCGAGCTCGCGAGGTGAGTTCGGTAAAGAGCAGTGTGGTGAGGATGTACACGGGCGGGATCAGCAATGCAGTGCCGACGCCTTCCAGGATGGAGTTGCCGAGTATCAGCACTGGCAGATTCGGAGAAAAGGCACTTATGACAGCACCAACGGCGTACACGATCAGTCCGATCATGAAGCATCGTTTGCGGCCGTACTTGTCGGTCAACTTGCCGCCTGGGATCATCAGCGCTGCCATGACCAACAAGAAGATGGTGATCGCGATTTGAATGCCCTGGACCGTGGTGTTCAAGTCCTCGCTCATGTCCGTGATCATCACGTTCATGTTGGAGCCGGCGAAGCTGCAGATGAACTGGGCCAGAGCCAGCGGAGCAAGCACCGCTCGCAAAGCTGGAGCAGGTCGTCCACCCGAGGCGCTTTGATTCACACGAGGCATCCTCCCACCCAGGAGGGCAAGTACCAATCACCCCTTGCGGGTGAGGACTTAGACGCCGTATCGACCGAGCATTGGTCACATCTGATCTTGAGAATTGAGGACCGATGTCCGACTACCCACTTATCGCCGACCATGGCCTGATTGGCAACATGCAAACAGCGGCATTGGTCACAACCGATGGCACCATCGACTGGTTCTGTGCGCCACGATTCGACTCTCCGAGCGTCTTCGGTTGCCTGCTGGACAAGGATCAAGGCGGCCATCTGCGGACGCGCCCGACGGTCGACGTCTTCACCTCTCAGCAGCTCTACTATCCGGACACCGCAATCCTGGTCACTCGCTTCCTCACCGAGGCCGGCGTCGGCGAAGTCATCGATTTCATGCCGGTCAGCAACAGCGCGGTCCCCTCCGACCGTCAGCAGCTCGTACGGATGGTCCGGTGCGTTCGTGGTGAGATGACCTTTGCTATCGAGGTCGCGCCTCGGTTCGACTACGGCCGAGAGTCACACGAAACCCATGTCACTGAGAACGGGGTCGTCTTCGAGGGTGCTCGCAACGCTTTGTCGCTAAGCATCGTTCGCGAGCCGGATGATGCTCGGCTGGCACGTGTCCAGCAGGCCTCGGAAGACACGCTGCAGGTTGAGCTCACGCTGTCGGCCGGCCAGATGCGCGGGCTAGTTCTGGAGACTGGCGAGGCTCGACCCCCGCGACCAGTGCGGGTCGCTGAGGCCTGGCGGCTCTTCAATGACACCGTCCGCTTCTGGAGGTCCTGGCTCGCGCAATCCACCTATACCGGCCGGTGGCGGGAGACTTTGCAACGCTCGGCGATCACGCTCAAGCTCATGACGTACGCGCCAAGCGGTGGCATCGTCGCAGCACCAACCGCAGCGTTGCCGGAGCAAATCGGCGGCGAGCGTAACTGGGACTACCGGTACACCTGGATTCGTGATGCCTCGTTCTCGGTATATGCGTTGCTGGGTCTTGGGTTTACCGAGGAGGCGGGGGCGCTAGGCCGCTGGATGCGCGATCGCATTCATGATCAAGTCGGTGGTGAAGGCGGGCCGCTGAACATCATGTATCGGGTTGATGGCTCCAGCGATTTGACCGAAGACGTCTTGCCACATTGGGAGGGTTATCGAGGATCCAGCCCCGTGCGGATCGGTAATGGTGCCGCGGATCAACTTCAGCTGGATATCTACGGCGAGGCGATCGACAGCCTCTACTTCGCTGATCAGCACGGACTTGAGGCCGGCTATCAAGGGTGGCGGCGGATCAGCGACATCCTTGGTTGGCTCGCCGACAACTGGAACCAACCGGAGGAAGGAATTTGGGAGACTCGCGGAGGCCGGCAGGATTTCACGTACGGCAGGCTGATGAGCTGGGTCGCCTTCGATCGCGGCGTCCGCTTGTCGGATCTTCACGGGCGTCCGGCCGCGGTGGACCGCTGGCGTGCTGAACGCGACGCGATCTACCAACAGATCATGGACACCGGATGGGACGAGGAGCGCCAGGCGTTCGTTCAGCACCCCAAGACGAATGTGCTCGACTCGTCGCTGCTGCGGATGACATCGGTGGGCTTCATCTCAGCCACCGATCCGATGTGGACTTCCACCCTTGATGCGATGGAGCAGGAGCTTGTCACCGACAGCTTGGTGTACCGGTATGACCCCGGGGCCTCGCCTGATGGGCTGCGCGGTTCCGAGGGCACGTTCTCGCTGTGCACATTCACCTACGTGGATTCCCTCGCGCGGGCCGGTCAGCTCGACAAGGCGCGTAACACCTTCGAGAAGATGCTCACCTACGCCAACCATCTGGGCCTTTATTCAGAGGAAATCGCCCTGACCGGCGAACAGATCGGCAACTTCCCGCAGGCCTTCACTCACCTAGCTCTGATCGATGCCGCCCTCACCTTGAATCGGCAGCTTGATCGCAGACGTGCCGCGGCCTTCTGATTTGGGCGACGCGTACGGCCCGCCGAGTGTGCCCTCGTCCACGCTCTGGAGGCTGGTCTCGCCGCCTTGACCGATGGCGCCCCGATCTCCGCACCGAGCGTCGCCACACTGGTCGAAACGCTGGCGGTTAGCTCCCGGCGGGACAGCAGAACCAGTGGACCTTCGACCCTGCGTTCTCCACGTCCAGCGCGGCACAGTGGAATTAGACAGGAAAAGGTGGAGTGAGATGACGAAGATCTTGATTGCGTACGCCACGACTGAAGGACAGACGGCCCAAATTGCCAATCACCTTGCGGAGGTGATTCGGGGCCGCGGTTTAGAGGTGAAAGCTCTGGACCTCAAGCAATCCAAGGATGTCTCCCTTGATGGATTCGACGCGGTGATCATCGGAGGCTCGGTGCATATGGGTAAGCATCAGGAGGACGTCGTCGACTTCGTTCGAAATAACCGGGCCGACCTGGACCATCTTCCGTCGGCGTTCTTCTCGGTGAGTCTGGCCGCCAACGGCGACCTGCCGAACGCTGAGGCGTACGTCGAAAACTTCACACAACAAACGGGGTGGCGGCCCACAAAGGTCGGCCTCTTCAGTGGCGCGCTGCTCTACCGGCAATACAACTTCCTGAAGCGATACATGATGAAGAGGATCGTCCGCGACAAGCCAGGCATGCCCACAGATACGTCGCGCGATTACGTCTACACCAATTGGGACCAAGTGAAGCGGTTCGCCGAAGACTTCGCAGGGCGGCTGGTTCCAGAAGACACCGCACAACAGATGAGCTAGTACGCCGATTCGCGCATCTGCGCGGCGCTGCTCGAGCTCTCCTTGCCCCCTCCTGAAAGTTCAACCGCTGGAAACTTCACCCTAGATGTTCGATTTAGGTGCAAATCGGGCTCTGAACTTCATCTGGAGTGAAGTTTCCAGCGAAGTAGGCGCTGCCCAGACGAGCAACCGATGTGGCCAAGATCAAGAGCTAGCGCGCTGGTCCGCAGAGGAGGCGCGAAGCCGCTGAACCACTGCAGAGGTGGCCCGGCCGACGATGGTGCCGAGTGCCGTGCCCACCACGACGTCACCGGGATAGTGGACGCCGGTATAGATGCGTGAGAACGCCACGATCCCGGCCGCCACCCTGAGCGGCAGCCTGAGTCCGGGCAGCAGGCGGCCCACCGAGACCGCGAACGCGGCCGCTGATGCCGAGTGGCCGGATGGGAACGAGGTCGACAACGGCATCCGCACCCAGCGGTTCTCGGGGACCCCCAGTTGCGCGCGGTTCGGGCGGCGACGCGCGCCCGCCCGCTTCATCGATTGATTGACGAGCAAGGAGTTGAGCCCGATCGCGGCCAACCCGGTCACGGCTGCGCGACGGCCCCGTGCTCCACCGAAGGCAGCGAGTACTCCCGCGGCCAAGAACCACGGCTTGGAGAAGTCGGCGAAGTCGGACACCCACCGCAGCGGACGGTCGAGCAGTGGTGTGGACAGTTCCGCCACGGCCCGGTATGCGACGCGGTCGAGCTGGCCGACCAGGCGTAGGCCACGCTGGATGCCGACGTGGCGGCCGCTGACCCGGTCGGCAAGCCGTTCCTCGACTGGTTGAGGGCTGGAATCTGTCATCGCACCCTTAGAGGCGACCGAGGAGCGTCTGCCACAGCGCAACGAGAGTTGGCGTCGCCATGATCCGTACGACCCGAGCGACGGGCGGCCGCCTCGACGCAGTGCGGGGCAGCCGAACCGTGAGGGCGCGCGGCCGACTGACGAAATGCAGTGGTGGCTGGAGCGTAACGGCTTCCCCGTCGACGCCGACCTCCACCGGCCCGGCTGAGCGCACCTCGAACTCAGATGCGGTCCAATCATTCCAGCTGGCGAACTGCCGAGTGCGACCGGCGGCCTCCAGCGCGGCGAGCTTCTTGGCCTCCGCAGCCGTGTCGACCCGCACAAAGGCGATTCCCAGCACACCACCGTCAATGCGCTCGCGCATGCCTCCCCCGCCCAGCCGTGGCAGTTGGTATGGATTATTCGACACCAGCAGCAGCTGCGCGGTAACCGCTTCCTCGCCGGACGGCAGGGTGAAGCGCAGGTCAAGGGGCTTCGCCATTGGTCCGAGCAGGTCCGGCAGGATGGCGGCAGCGGTTTGCATCTTGGCGTCTCGGTAGTCCGCCGACTGCACGATCTTCGCATACACCCCCATCGAGGCATTGTTGACAAAGACGCGTCCGTTGACCTCGGCAAGATCGACTGCTTTGTCGAGACCGTCCTCGTATGCGCCCAGCGCACCTGGCACGTCGTCGCGGTCAAGCCCCAAGTCGAGTGCGAAGTGGTTGCGTGTCCCCGCGGGCACGACGACGAACGGGATACCGTGCCGGCTTGCAACCGCGGCGGCGAGGGCCTGTGAGCCGTCACCGCCCGCCATGCCGAGCAGGTCAGCACCGTGCGCGATCGCGTCGTTGGCCAGCTGACGCAGGTCGTCGCCCGGCTGCAGGACAATTGGCTCGATGCCTTTCTGCCGACAGAGCTCGACCAGCGCGAACCGCTCGGCCTTGCCGCCACCGGACCTCGGGTTGATCAGTAGGACCGGGTGACGCGCATTTGGCCCCCGCTCGGCAGCGTTAGCTGTCGCGGCCGGGCCTAGGGCGAAGTTCGCTGCTCCGACCGACACCGCCGCGAGCGCGAGCCCAACCAGCAGCACGATGACGCCCTCGGTCGTTACCGCTACCACGGCAGACACGAGCAGTGCGAGAATCGCGACGCCGGCAGCAACAGCACGTGCGACACCACGCCGCGACAGGACGTACCAGGCGGCAATCACTGCAACCACAAGCGGGACCGCGCTGACCAATACCCCGTGCCAGCGGTAAATGACTGCCCATGCAAGGTAGATCGCGGCTACGACCAGAGCCGCGAGGGCAATTGCCGCCGCGACACGGCGCAACCAATTGGGTTTGCCGCCCGCCACTGTTGTTGGCTGGGTCATTCATCGGCTCCGAACTGTGTCGCTTCCGCGCTTGTGGTCGGAAACGTACCCATGATCCGCTCAGGAGCGGCTCGTTTGGACGCCTGTGGTGGAAAACGTACCCATTGCAGCCTCATCCGCCGGCACGAGCGCCAAACCACGCCGCGCCCAGAGCAGCAGCCCGATATAGGCAAGATCAAAGACACTGCACAACAGACCTAGCCCGAGGATGAACACCGATCCCGCGAGTCCGCCGAACAGAATCGTCGGAGCAAGTGTGCCAATCCATTTTGCGATGGCGATCACGATGCTCTGACCGCGCGTCCCTTGACGCGCCACAAACATGGCAATGAACAGGCCCGACATGAGCAGGTTCTGCAGGAACGCGGCGTACTTAGACGCCTCACCCCAACCGAATTCCACGATGAACAGCCACTGGGTGACGTACGCCGTTGCGAAGATTAAAACGACCCACGTGGCGAACATCGGCCGGCTGACAAAGTCTGGCAGTTCCCGACGGCCGTAACGGAGGAAGGTGTAGACAATCACGACGTCGGCCAAGGCCCAGGCCGTGTTAACAAAGGTCTGCACCGACAAGTCGCCCGTGGCAAGACCGCGGGTCGCATAAATCGACTCCCAGGCGATGTTCAGCGCGAGCGCAGCCGCTGGGATCGCGTACGTCCGCTGCTGGAGGCCAATGCGGATTGCGACGACGTAAACCACTGTCCACGCGACACCGCTCAACAGCGTCAAAGCCAGCGCCATGGTGGACTCCCAACACTCGATTAGCGCTTCGAATCTGCACTCTGACAGGTAACCCGCTTCACCGACTGCAGGAGCTCGTGGTCTGGGTTGCGCAAGGGGTCCGGCGCTTGTTCACGAGCGACGAAGGAGCTGAATCCGGCGGGTTGCCTCTCAGAGTGCTGTCGAATTCTGAACATGGTCGCAGACCGCCGCAGCTGCGACATCGTCGTGCCGAGCGTGGACTACGCGGGACCTGGGTATAGACAGTTCGGGTCGCACCGCCAAAATAGGGCGGGCGACCCCTGCTCACTTACGGGGAGCCAGACTCAGGCCGCAGCTACGGCCTTTTAGCCCAGGGAGCTAGTTATGCGTATTGGCTTGATTGCCCCGCCGTGGGTGCCTGTTCCACCGACGCGCTACGGAGGAATCGAAGCGGTCATCGACCGCCTGGCACGCGGCCTGGTCCGTGCCGGTCACGAGGTCCTCCTCGCGGCCCCCGGCAACAGCACCTGTCCGGTGCCTCACGTGCCTGGCGCGGAGGACGCGGTCGAAGGCGCGCCGGTGTGCTCCGATGTCAACACCGAGCTGCGTCACGTCCTTATGAGCTATGCAGCTATGACCGATGTGGATGTGATTCACGACCACACAACGGCTGGGCCGCTCTTGCATCGCTGGGATGGGTCGGCGCCGGTTGTGACTACCTTCCACGGCCCGTTCGACCCCAAGATGGCGCCCATTTATCGCGGCTACCGCGGCGTCTCCACGATCGCCATTTCGCGCCACCAAGCCTCCACCATCGGTGCCACGGTGACTCGAATCATTCATCACGGCATTGACGTCGCTGATGTGCCCGAGGGCAAGGGCGACGGCGGGTACGCCAGCTTCTTGGGGAGAATGTCTCCTGAGAAGGGTCCACGGGAAGCAGCGCTCGTCGCTCGCGCCGCCGGAGTGCCACTGAAGATAGCCGCCAAGCTTCGCGAGCCTGCCGAACGGCAGTACTTCGAGGCGGAAGTCAAGCCCCTCCTGTCCTCCGACATCGAATATCTCGGCGAACTCGGCGAACACGACAAACTGGCTCTGCTCGGCGGATCCTTCGCATTGGTCAACCCCATCCAGTGGTCGGAGCCCTTTGGATTGGTGATGATCGAGGCATTAGCGACAGGTACGCCCGTGGTCGCCACGCCGAGAGGGTCGGCACCAGAAATCATCGACGACGGTGTCACCGGCTACCTACGCAAGGACGCAGAAGGCCTTGCCAAGGCACTGCTCGATGCTGCCGACCTCGATCGGGGGCGGTGCCGAGCGGCCGCATGTCAACGCTTTGACAGCGACGCTATGGTCAGCAACCACGTACAGCTCTACACAGACCTGCTGTGTTTGGGAACGCCTTCGGTGCAGGAGGCCACGGACGGGGCATCCGGTCCGAAGCTGACCATTGGTCGTGGCCAGGCGCTGAAACGGGTTCGACCGAGCAAAACTCGAACCGTCCCGACGAACGGGGGCGTCGCACCGGACAGCCGGCTCAACTAGTTGGGCGCTGCTCAGCTGGCACCCGTACGCCACCGGGTGTCGACGCGGCCGCGTCCGAAGGCGTCAACTTGGCCCCAGCGGCCGGGGATGTCGAGCAGTTCTAGGCGGCCAATGCTTGATGGAAGCGCCGCGTCAACGACCAGGTTGTCTTCCACCGGGTTAAGACCGAGCATGGTCCGGAGCAACAGCAATGGTGTTCCGGTCGACCATGCCTGCGGGCTGCAGGCGGTGGGATATTGCACCGGGTATTTCGTCATGGCCCGCGGGTAGCCGCCAAAGGCTTCCGGGAGCCGACCATCGAAGAAGTCCGCAGCCTCCAAGATCCCTGCGGCCACGATCGCGGCTTCGTCTTTGAATCCGTAGCGGCGCAGCCCCCAGGCAATGAAGGAGTTGTCGAAGGGCCAGACGGTTCCCACGTGGTATCCGATGGGGTTGTAGCGGCCCTCGCCCGCCGCCATCGTACGGACGCCCCAACCGGAGAACAGCCGGTCACCGAGGAGGTGGCGTACGACGGCCGCCGCCTTGTCGTCATCGACGATGCCGCTCCACAGCAGGTGGCCGTTGTTCGATGTCAGTGAGTCGACCTGGCTGCCGTCCACGTCCAGCGCGAGCGCAAAGAATTCGCCGTCTGCTACCCAAAAGTCCTCATTGAATCGGCGCTTTAGATCGGCCGCCTCTCGTTCCAGCCGATCCGCGTAATCCGGATCGTCCCAGGCCAAGCGCGCCAGCCGGGCGCCACGCATCTTGGCGTCGTAGGCGTATCCCTGGAGCTCGCAAGTCGCGCGTGGGAAGCCGGGGAGCCGGCCGTCATGGTAGGCGATGGAGTCCCAGGAATCCTTCCAGCATTGGTTTTCCAGGCCGGTTTGCTCGTTGCGTCGCTGGTAGGAGATGTAGCCATTGCCCTGCAGGTCGGCGTACTCGTCAATCCAGTTCAGCGCAGCTCGAGCCTCAAATTCCAGCTCACGTACCAGCGCAAGATCACCAGTCCACCGCTCGTACTCGTCAAGAAGCACCACATATAACGGTGTGGCGTCAGCCGAGCCGTAGTAGGGCGAGTGCGGCCGCTCCTCGAAAGCGGTCATCTCGCCGTAGCGCATTTCGTGGAGAATCCGGCCCGGGTCCTCGTCACGGAAGTCGTCAACGCGCGTGCCCTGACGGAGTGCGAGTTCGCGTAAGGTCGTGGCCGCAAGTTCTTGGGTGAATGGCAGTACCTGCAGGCTGGTGAAGATGCTGTCCCGCCCGAACATCGTCATAAACCACGGCAGGCCTGCCGCTGGGAGACTGTGGCCACCGGCGGTGACGGGGGAGAACCGCAGCGCCGCAAGATCGACAAGGCTGCGTCGGTAACTCGTACGGAGTGAATCCCAGTCGCATTCCAGCCGCGGTGCCGCCTCCAGCCAGTGCTGCAGATCGAGTGCCATGTCGCTTGGCGCCCGAAGCGCCTCCCAAGCGAGGACCGAAGGCGCTTCGTCCTGGCGCGCGTCCGGCACGTCGGGGACGGATATCGCGACGTTGAGGTCGGTCTTCCAGCTGCTATGTGGTTCAAGATGAACTTGGAAGGTGAGCCCATCTTGATCGATTTCGCAGCCTTCCGAGGCCGAGATGATGGTCGCTCGAGCGAAGGTCTCACGTTGGTAGGTGAGGACGAGCTTGCCGTGCTCGGTCTGGGTCGAATACGCGCCCTTCTTCTCCAGCGCGTCCTTTACTTCGAAGAGATCGGCGAAGTCCGAGGCTGCCTCGATCCGCACGGTGAGGTCGATCGATTCCTCGGCGTGGTTGAGAATGGACAACTCTTCTGAGAAGCCGGTGCCGACCGAACGCCGGCGAATCACCGACTGCTTGGAGTCGATATAGACGGTTCCGGTGCCTGGTACGAGGAAGAAGCGGGCATCAAAGTATTGAAGATCATCAGTGGACAATGCCGTGAGGCGTTGGCCGTTGATCGTCAGGATCCATCGCGACAAGAAGCGGGTATCAAAGGAGAACAGGCCGGTGGGATCTGTTGACGATGCCTCGATGTCGCCGCGATCATCAGAGACCACGAAGGTATTTCCATTAAGAATGCGAACTTGATCACTTGTGGTCATGACGAGGCCATCGCTTCCCCTTGCTCCTGGCGTTTCCTGGGTGGGCCTGGGAAGATCCGCTGTATCGCAAAGAGCAGCTCGACGTTACCTGTGCAGATGATCGTGCCGCGCAGCGTCGCGGCAATGGCGTTTCCCTCACCCTTGATCAACTGCTCGAAAAGCTTCTTGTCACAGCGAATCGTGCAGTCGGCCTTCGATAGGTTCAGGTCCTTCTGCTGCGAGACCGTGATATCACCTCGGCTGACTGACACCAGCCAGTGATCGGTTGTGCCGTCCGCGTCGGTGAGGTCAAAACGTACGGTGCCTAGCACCTTGCCTAGGAGGGGCTGGTGACTCTTCTCAAGCTCTCGGAAGAAATCACCAATCACGTCCGCCATGATCAAGTTCCCCCTTTAGCATCGCCACTTCGCGTCAGTTCCCTGCACATCGCGTTAATTGCAACTAACGCGAAGTGTCGGAAATGCCGCGAGGTGGGGTGGCTCCAATGGTGCTGTTATGGACGTCAGCGTACAAACAACAGCCGATGAATTTCAGCTCTTGCTCGAGTCGATCTAGATGGTGGCGAGAAAGAGATAGAAGGGGTGACCGAGTCAGATGATCAGCAACAGCAATGGACCGGGCGACGTGAGCCGCCTGCGGCGCAGCATCGACGGCGGAGTCATGCTGCCCGGCGATGATGGCTATGACTCGGCGCGTGCACTGTGGAACGCGATGGTGGATCGCCGCCCGGCGGTGGTAGTGCGGTGCGTGAGCAGCGCGGATGTGGCTGCTGCTATTAATTTTGCGCGGCGAAACGACCTGGAGCTCGGCGTACGTTGCGGCGGCCACAGTGTGTTGGGCATCTCGGTGCCGGACGGCGGGTTGTTGATCGACTTGTCGGGGTTACGCGCAGTCCGCGTTGATGCGGATGCCCGCCGGGCCTGGGTGCAAGGCGGAGCGCTATTGGGCGATATGGACAAGGCAGCACAGGCGTTCGGTTTGGCGACGACGGCGGGCAATGTGTCACACACAGGAGTGGGCGGGTTGACGCTCGGCGGTGGAATGGGCTGGCTTGCCAGGCGCTTCGGCCTGGCGTGCGACAACGTCGCTTCCTACGAGATCGTCACAGCGGATGGAGAGACCTTGCGAGTCAGCGAGTCGCAGCACGAGGACCTGTTCTGGGGGTTGCGCGGGGGCGGCGGCAATTTCGGAGTAGTTACTGAATTCGAGTTCCGGCTACATGATGTGGGCACATCCGCTGTGCTCGCTAATCGGACCTTCGACCTCGCAGAGGCGCCGTCCGCAATGCGGCGCTGGCGTGATCTGCTCGGCGACGGCGTTCCGCCAGAAGCGACTCCACTGGCCTGGGTCGGCAGGATGCCTGACTCGCCCGACGTGTCCGCCGAGCTACGCAACCGCACGGTGGCCATCCTCGGCTTCGTATGGGTCGGTGACCCCGAAAACGGCCGCCGCTGGCTGATGCCCCACGTGGCTAGCTTGGGCGTGCCGCTGGCCGAGCAGGTCGAGGAAGTGACCTACCTCCAGTTGCAGAGTACGGACGATGAGTGGCACCGCCCGGGCTCGCGCCGGCGGTATTACAAGGGTCACTACTTGACGGAGTTGTCCGATGACGCGATTGATGCGTTCTTGTCCCAGGCCGAACCGGATCCTGAAGCTGACCGGCCGCTGTTCCTAAACGGTTCCTTCCAGGGCTACGGCGGCGCAATTGCTGCAACATCGAACGACGACAGCGCCTTCAGTCACCGCAACACGCTTGTCGAGTTTGTCGCTGCCACGGCGTGGACAGACCCGGCCGAGGACAACCAGCGTATTGAGGCTGCCCGCCGGTTCGGTGCCGCAATGGAACCGTTTGCCAGCGGCGTCTATGTCAACGTTCTTGGTGACGAAGGGGAGCTGGGTGTGCGTCGCGCTTATCCGGCCGAGAAGCTGGACCGGCTGGCCGGGCTGAAGCGGCAATACGACCCGGACAACATCTTCCATCTCAACCAGAACATCCGGCCGCGCTGACTAAGGGCGGAGCCGCAAGCGCTCGCCGGGTTGCTTGTCTTGGCGACGCTAGCGTCTGAGCAACAAGCGAAGCCCGGAGCCAAGTAGGACTGCTACAAAGGCAAGCAGCAGTATGGCCGACAGTGCGGCTGCTAGGGCCACTATCGAAATAACGCGAGCGATGATGATCAGCACCACTTCAACTCTGTTGGCAGACGTGAACCCGTCAGTGAGTAGTGCGAGCGTGGCTAGCATGCCGAACCCCGTGAGTGCCAAGATCATCACCAGCTTGTGGTGACCGCCCAGGGTGATCACCGCGGTGAGGTTGGAGGTCTAGTCGAACCAGTTGCCAGCAGCGATCATCCAAGCCACCATCACCATGTCCAGCATTGCGATGATCCACGGCCGACGGGCGGTGCGCTCTGACAACGCCATCCGGATCGGCTGCGGAGTCGGCGTTGTTACCACCTCCAGGCAACAAGCGGATACCACAAGCACGGCTCCCCATCTCGGGGAGCTGTTGGTGCGATGATCCCGAAGATGATTGGGTCCAGAACGCTACTCAAGACCCTTATGGGAACCGTTGACGTCGCCGCTCTGACTGGTGACTCCAGCGCACGGATTGCCCGGGAGGTCCGCGGGATTGGTTCCCGACTCGACATCCGGCTGGTCTGCACGAAAGTCGTGCGGGAGCTTGTCGTTCGTTTTGGGTGACGATAGCCCGGGGCTGGTCGCCTACTTGGTAGTTAGAAGTGCCATCGCCGACGGGCGCCAAGGTGGTCAGAGCCTTGTGCGCTGCGAGTCGTCCTCGCAGAGGAGTGTTGTCATAAGGCGGCTCCGGTCTCGGGCCGATCCGGCTCAAGGACCCTTGTCCGTTCCGAACCTGCTAGCACTCCTAAGAGAGGCTGGTGGCCCGTCTCTTCAAGCTCTTGAAGACCCTTTGATCCTGTCCGCGATGAGTCAGTTCCCTACATGTTTATGGATGAGTCCACCATCCAGTGGCCGTTGGGCCACGGGCATCACCCGACCGGGGTGACCAACTCGCAGTCAGAGACTCTCAAAAACCGAGCAGCAACGCGACGACTCCTGCCTTCCAGTCAGTGTTTGATCAGCAACCAGAGAATCAGGACGATTCCTGCGGACAACACGATGACCGACAGCGCGCCTGCGAGCGCGACTAGTGACATCACGGTGGCCACGAGGATGAGTGCCCGATGAAGTATGCCCGTCTCGGCAAACCAATCAGTCCACACCGCCAGTCCGGCCAGCATTGCGGATCCCACGACAGCCATAGCGATTACCAGCCTGTGGTGGCCGCCAAGGGTGAGGACGGAGCTGAGCTTGGACGTCTCGTCGAACCAGCTACCGAAGGTCAGCATCCATGGCACCGTCACGATGTCAAGCCCCAAGAGCCCCCAGAGTTTTCGGCGAGTGCCTGCCGAAAGCGGCTTCGTGACGTTTAGTTCGGAACGCTCAGAGGCGTGGTTGCGTACGGGTAGCACACTCGAATCGTGGTGAGCCGTAAATCGTCCCCGGAGAAGGCCAATGTCCATAAGGCGGCTCCGGTCTCGGCTCAGTCCTCGACAGGACCTGTCCGCTTCGACTTGTTGCCGGTCCTACCCAGATCATCTCTGGATAGGTAGTGATCAGTAAAGTTGGGTATCCTTTATGACCTTATATCTAGATATGGTAGGCATCGGTCCTCACGTCCGTCAATAAGTAGTGACTACAGGGTTCGAAATTATTGGGTAGATTGACACTGGTAACAGAAGGAACGGCCAGTGGGCAGTAGATTGATCGCTACCTGTCCGAGTGAGGGCGCTCTAAGTCACTAGTTCAGAGGTGGTGGGACCGTGGCCCTGAACCGCGAGCAAGCCCTCAGATTGGCGCACGCTCTTCGTGACTTACGCGAAGGGACGTGGCAGGACCACGTGGTGACTCAGGGTCAATTAGCCACGGCTCTCAGCTCAGAAGGCAACAAAGTAGCGCCAGCGACCCTGAGCTCCTGGGAATCGACGACCAATCCCAAGACGCCACCGGCCGCTCGCGTACGGGCCTATGCCCGCTTCTTCAGCACTGACCGATCAATGAAGGGCGGACCCAAGCTCATACCCGAAGAGCAACTGACAAAGAGCGAACTGGACCGGTACCACCAACTCGAAGCCCAGTTGATGGATCTCTACCATGCACAGGATCGCAAGATTCGACGTGGCTTCCAGTTTGACGCCGGCCCGGTGATTGTCATCTGCCCGGATGCTCCAGACGACGCGCGGGGCCCGCTCGCCGACGAGAAGGACATTAACTTCACAAAGCTGCAGAAGTACGGCGATCTGGACGCGCTGATCGAGCTCTATGGTCACTTACGAGCTGAGAACCCCACCCTCGACGTCTTCCATCGACTTGCCAGTGAGGTTGTAAGCGACGATCTCTCCCGTCACGTGATCCTTCTTGGAGGGATTGGCTGGAATGAAGTCACGCGACGTTTCCAGAGTGCTGTCAGTCAGGTCCCAATCACCCAGAAGGCCGTTCCCGACCTGAAAGACGGGGACATCTTCCGCGTTGAAACCTCCGAAGGTGCGCAGGACTTTTACCCTGAGTTCGATGATGACGGGCTGTTTATCGAAGATGTGGGTTATATCGCTCGTCTGCGCAATCCGTTTAAGGTCAGCCGGACTCTGACGATCTGCAACGGCATTTTCAGCCGCGGTGTATTCGGAGCAGTGCGCTGCCTGACCGATGCAAGCGTTCGGGAGGAGAACGAGAGGTATCTGGCGGATCGGTTCCCGAAGGGTGAGTTCGCCATGTTGCTGCGAGTTCCAGTTGTCGCCAATGAGACTCTCTCACCCGACCTTCAGAACCCCAGGGCGCGGCTTTACGAGTGGTCACCAGGCCCGGAGGCTCGGCAGTGAGCGGGATCGGTCTTGCTGCGCGTGGTCGCTTGCAAAAGAACAACGTCGTGCAGCATGCCTCACATATACACCTGTCCCGAGATGTGTCGCTGTCGCCCGCACCGCCGCTTAGGTCTAAACGCGCTCACCTGGACGCCATCATTGTGCCCGCATCGAGGCCCGCGGGAAGCCTCCAGCGGACTATCGAGCTGTCCGCTCTCTTAGGTGTTCTTCTAGTTGTTCTGTGCAGTAAACAGACAAGTTTCAAGGACATATCAGACCGGGTGTCGAAAACGCCGGGGGCGCGAGCTCTCGTAATCGAGATACCCCCTGACTGGACTCACCCGGGGATTCCCACCCGAACAAGTGCGTCGGTTTTCAAGAAGGCGAACGCCAGGCGCAATAGCGACTTAAGCGCCAAGCGCAACATGGCTCTGTTGCTGGCGCGGCTGCACGGCTGGAGCAAGATCGTCTTCATCGACGATGACATCAAATATGTCAGAATTTGGGACTTCGCGCGCCTCGTTGGACAATTGGACGAGCACCAGGTGGCGGGAATGCTCGTTCGAAAGCATCCCGACAACTCCGTGGTTTGCCACGCCCGTCGACTTGCCGGGCTGGCGCAGGACGTTTTCGTGACCGGTGCCGTACTGGGCGTGCACTGCAACAGTCTGCCGCTGTCATTCTTCCCGGACATCTACAACGAGGACTGGTTCTTTTTTGCAGAGGAGGCCGCAGCACGCAAGCTGCCGCGTGTGGGACTCGCCAGGCAGGCGGAATACAACCCCTTTGCCAACACGCGCCGAGCTCGACGGGAGGAGTTTGGAGACCTATTAGCGGAGGGCCTATACGCGTTAATCGGTGAAAACGCTCCAAGCGTGTCATTCGAAGACCAACTTCGCGCGGCCACCGAAGGTTATTGGTCGCGTTTCATCGAAGCACGGCATTCGGTAATAACCGAGACAATGACTTTACTTTCCGGTTTCCTTGAGAGGGATTTAGGAGACGACCGCTTCTCTTCGGCGCTCGAGTCTCTGGCGGCCGCCCAAAAACAGCTTGGCGCAATCACTCCAAAGCTGTGCGCGAACTTTCTGGAAGCCTGGCGGGACGACCTTCATGATTGGCAAACATTCTCGAATGGTGTAAACAATGTGAATAACACCAGTCATGCCATGGACTTCCTGGAGCTAAGAACCTGGGCGCTAGTCCAATTCGACAATACTTTCATCGGCTCCAAAGCGCTCTGGTGCAATTGGGCGCTGGCCTAGCTGACGCCAATTCGAGATACTGGCCGTTTCCCGACAATGTCACAATTGACGAGAGAGGGCAGAAGTGGGTCTAAACCCTAACCAAGCGGCCAGGCTGGCAGTGACTCTTCGGAACTTACGAGAATCGACATGGCCGGGCCATGTCCTAACTCAGGCCCAGCTTGCGAAAGCGCTCAGTTCGGAGGGCGGCCTGACAGCGGCGACGGTGAGCTCCTGGGAATCCACGACTAGGCCTAGGACGCCATCGGCCGCCAGAATCAGGGCATACGCACGTTTCTTCTGTACCAAGCGATCACTTGAGGGTGAACCGCACCTCCTACCGGAAGATCAACTCACGCCAATCAAGGTCGAACGGCTGAGAGACCTGGAATCCGAGCTGCTAAAACTGCGCGATCCAGACGAGCGCCCGGTCCGACGCTTTCTTCAGTTCGATATTGGACCGGTAATAGTGATATGTCCGGATTTACCGGACGCCGTGCGTGGCCCACTAGCGGAAGGGTCGCCAGCCTTACCCCTGACAAAAGGCGCTTTGACCAGCACAACGCTTCGAGCGTCCCGGTGACGGCAACGAGTATCTAGGGGTCACACTCCAATTGTGCGGTGGGCGAGGCTGCTGCAACATCGAGCCTTCCTGCACGTTTCCGGGCAGGATCTGGACGATTGCCCGAGCACTCTATCGCGCTAACTCCGGATGCCGGTGGGACGCTGGACAGCATTGAGTGGCAGTTCGCGCAAGCTCCTTTAGCGGCTGGACGGATGACCTCGACGACTGACAGAAAGTTCTCGGGTGGGGGGCAGAGTGTGGCCGACATCCGCATTCCGATGATGTTGTTGCGAACTCGGACCCAGTTCGGTGCGGCGGTCGTCGGCCAGGAAGTGGTCCATACACGTGGCTGGAGCATCCGGTAGGTCTCGAATGTTCAAACGTAGGCGCAGTTCGAACTGCTCAAGTGCAGACAGGAAATGGCGCTCGCCGGTCGGCTCGAACCCGAGTGCCAAGTAGGCGCTGTACGCATTATGGTTGTGCTCGAGTACCCAGAGGCGCAGCTCTGCTACTGCCTCCTCTAGCTCTCTTTTAGCTATGCTTCGGAGTAGTGCGCGGCACACTCCACGTTTGCGATGCGTCGGCGCTACCCAAATAGACTCGACGTACCGCACACGAGGCAATTTTCGCTCGCGGATCGATCGCGCGAGTCCGATCACAGAGTTGTCCTCACGAGCAACGATGCATGTGGCATCGGTGAACATCGCTCGCCATTCCGGCTCGCCCCATCTTGACTCGAGGGCGTAGTTAGACGTAAAGCCATGTGGTGAATCGAGCAGAGCCCCCAATCTCGCTCCGCGGAGCACTCGCCAATCGGCCGGTCCCAACGGTTCCAAGTGCATCGATTTCATCAGTGGCTCCAGTCGAGGTGACAACGATTCAACGCGGTTTTGATCATTACGCAATGGCGGCATCCTAGGCGCACCCTGCTCTTAGGTCAGCTGATCTGGGCGTTCATAAGATTCTCGCCGCGTCTGTGGCGGAGTGAGCAGCCGTGAGACGCGAGAATATTGCCGACTATTCGGATAGGTTTACTTCCGTGACTGCTCAGGTCGATGTTGATCTTCCGCGCTACGAGCGCGCTGAGGTGGTGGCGTCTGCGCCTGATGAGGGCCCTGGAAACTGGGCTGGTGGTGCGAGTTGCGTTCTAGTGGATGGCATCTTCTGGCTGGCGTACCGCATGCGGCGACCACTCAAGTCGGGCCGTGGAGTCGGTGTCGTCGTCGCTAAGTCGCGGGACGGCGTCAACTTCAAGCCGGTCTGTGAGGTGAGTCGTGAGGCCTTCGGCGCGGCCTCCCTGGAGCGCCCCGTGATCTTGCCGACCGATTCCGGATGGCGTCTCTATCTCAGCTGCGCAACGCCATACTCTAAGCATTGGTGGATTGACGCACTCGATGCAGAACGGCCGGAGGAGCTGCCATTTGGGGATCGTCATCTAGTGCTTGCCGGTGATGATCAATGGGCGGTCAAGGATCCAGTGATCATTAAGAGCCCGGACGGATGGCGGATGTGGGTGTGCTGCCACCCACTCACAGACCCTGGGCAGGAGGACCAGATGATCACCAGATATGCGACGAGCGTCGACGGCCTCCACTGGCGTGATCACGGGACCATGCTGCGTGGCACCCCAGGCAGCTGGGACG
>DATDKX010000473.1:0-13423 GCA_036519615.1 Propionibacteriaceae bacterium | reverse complement strand
TGCCACGTCGTGGAAGACGCCGACGTACCCGAGGTGGCCGCCGGGACGGGTGGAGCGGATGGCCTGCATCATCGACTCCTGGGTGCCAACTGCTTCGACGACGCTGTGTGCGCCGAACCCTCCGGTCAGCTCCTTGATTCTTGCCACTCCCTCATCGCCGCGCTCTGCGACGATGTCGGTGGCGCCGAACTCGCGGGCAAGCTTCTGCCGGGGATCGTGGCGGCTCATCGCGATAATCCGCTCGGCGCCGAGTTGCTTGGCTGCGAGCACCGCCAGTAGGCCAACGGCCCCGTCCCCAACCACCGCGACCGTCTTGCCGGGTCCGGCCTGGGCGGCCACAGCGGCGAACCATCCGGTTCCCAGCACGTCAGAAGCGGCCAGCAATGACGGGATCAGCTCGGGGTCGGGCTCGCCGGGCGTTGCCACTAACGTGCCATCAGCCAGCGCAATCCGCACAAATTCAGACTGGGCACCAGTCGCAGCGGCGGGCTGGCGCTGAACGCAGTGGGTTTGATAGCCGGCCTGGCAGATCTCGCAGGTGTTGTCGGAGGCGAAAAAGGAGCCGACCACAAACTGGCCGGGCTTGACAGTGCTCACCGCATCGCCGACTTCCTCGACGATCCCCACGTACTCATGACCCATCGGAGTCGGGCCATTCATCTCCCCGATGCCCCGGTACGGCCACAGGTCTGATCCGCAGATGCAGGACGCGGGGACGCGAATGATCGCATCCGTTGGCTCCACAATCTGGGGGCGCTCGCGCTCTTCGACGCGGACGTCCCCGGCCTCGTACATGACCACACCACGCATGAAGATCTCCTCTAATCGGCGTTGATCGGCGGAGCCGGCAGTGCTGCGCCGCCGACCCCCGGCCCGCCATGGCACCGTCAACCTTATCTAGCAAACCCGGCCCGCAGCCGGCGTGGGAGACCCTGACGGAAGGTGTACTGACAGGGCATCCCAGCCAAGGGCCAGCGGCCGTACTGTCAGGTCTGATCGGGAGCTGCCCCGAACTACCAGGCCATGGAACAGCGGCGCGCGATCGAGATCCTCCCCCGCGACTCCGACCCACCACGGTCGGACGAGTAACGAAAGGAACAGGAATGACTGCAACGAATGAGAACGGCAGCTTCGCCGGCAAGGTCGCGTTCGTAACAGGTGCCGGGAGCGGCATGGGCCGTACGACGGCGCTGGCCTTCGCGCGCGAGGGCGCCAGCGTCGTACTAGCCGATGTGTCCGACCAGGGCAACCAGGGGACGGCCCGAATGATCGAGGAACTCGGCGGGCGCTCTCTTGCTGTCCGTTGCGACGTGACCCGGTCCGAGGACGTGCAGGCTGCGCTGAACCAGGCGGTCGGCGCGTTCGGGCGTCTCGACGTCGCCTTCAACAATGCCGGGGCGGAACAAAAGCCCAGCGTGACGTCCGATGTCACCGAGGAGGAATGGGACCGGATTCTCACGATCAACCTCCGTGGCGTGTTCCTGTGTATGAAGTATGAGATTCCACTGATGCTGGAGCAGGGGGGCGGCGCGATCGTGAACAACTCCTCCGGCGCCGGAGTCAGAGCCTTTGGGCGTGGAGCCGCATACACTGCCGCGAAGCACGGCGTGGTCGGCCTGACGAAGGACGCCGCACTCGATTACGCGTCGTCAAACATTCGCATCAACGCCGTCTGCCCTGGGATCGTCGACACCGAGATGATGCAGCGGTTCACTGGCGGAACCACAGAGGGTCGGGACAGAGTGATCGCGCAGGAACCGATCGGACGGATGGGAACACCAGACGAAATCGCCGCCGCCGTCCTCTGGCTGTGTTCTCACGCAGCCTCCTTCGTCATCGGCCACGCCCTGGTCGTCGACGGCGGCCAAACAATCTGACGATATGGAGCAACCGCAATCAAGATTCAAGAAAGGAAGACCTTGCAACTCACCCGCAGTTCCGTTGAACAGGGCACCGCCAAAGGGCCGGCGGAGTGGTTCACCGGAGACGTCTACATCGACACCGTTGCCACAGCGTCTACCCCATCCCGGGTGTTAGCCAGCTTGGTCCACTTCATGCCCGGTGCCCGCACCGCCTGGCACCGTCACCCGCTTGGACAGAGCCTCTTCGTCACCGAAGGAATCGGACTGGTCCAGCGCCGCGGTGGCCCGATCGAGGTGGTCCGCCCTGGCGACGGCGTCTACATCGAGCCTGACGAAGAGCACTGGCACGGCGCCACCCCTACCCGGCTGATGGTTCACCTCGCGCTCAACGAAGTCGACGATGAGCACGTCGCCGCCCACTGGGGCGAGCACGTCGGCGACGACGAGTACAACGCCACGCCGAAAACTCTGTCCCGATGATCGTGATCGACAAGAACGTCATGGTGCCGATGACCGACGGGGTTCGGCTCGCCACCGACGTGTTTCGGCTGCAGGATGGGCCGCCGTCGCCCGTGCTGCTGGTCCGCACCCCGTACGGCAAGGACCAGATGACGATCGGCCGGGTCAGACTCGTTCGGCATTCTCCGCGCAGTCCAGGCCGGGTACGTCGTGGTCGCCCAGGACGTCCGCAGCCGCTACGCCGCCTTCGCCCACGTCGTAGGAGCTCCACGCGCCAAAAACCTGCTCCCTCCAGCAACTCCTCGCAACTCCTTGTCCCCTCATCGGCAAGAATCCGAGGCGCACCAGGCAGCCCAGTAGAACCGCTCCCCTCGACCTCGACGACCGTTCCATGTCACAGGCTGCCAGGGCTGTCTCGTCTCGGTGAGAGAGCCAATACCGGATGAGGAGCGTGACGTGATGCGAGTGTTCGTGGCCGGCGGGACCGGAGTCATCGGGCGGCGTCTGGTGCCGCAGCTGGTGGCCCGTGGCCACCAGGTGACCGCGACAACGACAAGCGCGGGCAAGCTTGGGCTCCTGGAGCAACTGGGCGCCGAGGGGATCGTGATGGACGGACTGGATGCGGGGTCGGTGAGCGAGGCGGTGGCCGCGGCCCGACCGGACGCGATCGTGCATCAGATGACAGGGCTTTCCGAGGCGCACGCCGGCAAGCCCAACCTGAGGAAGGCCGACCGCTTCTTTTCCACCACCAACCGGCTCCGCAGCGAGGGGACCGACCATCTGCTGGCCGCGGCCGAGGCGACCGGTGTCTCCCACGTCGTCGCGCAGGGCCACGCCAGCATGAATGGCATCCGCCAGGGCGGATGGGTCAAGACCGAGGAGGACCCGCTTGAGGTGATAGAGGGGACGAGAGCCATCAACCACCTCGAGGACGTGGTGGTCAGGGCGGGCGGCGCGGTCCTGCGCTACGGCGGATTCTACGGGCCGGGCGCCAACGACGATCAGGTCAAGCTCGTGCTAAAGCGGCTGTTCCCGCTCGTCGGCGGCGGGACTGGCTATGTCTCGTGGGTGCATGTCGACGACGCGGCGAGCGCTACCGTCCTGGCGGTGGAGCAGAAGGCGAAGGGTGTGTTCAACATTGTCGATGACGAGCCGGCACCGGCAAGCGAGTGGCTGCCCTATCTTGCGGAGTGCGCCGGGGCCAAGCCGCCGCGGCGGGTCCCCGCATGGCTGGCCCGGCTGCTGGCCGGCGATATGGCGGTAGGCATGATGACCGAGGGGCGCGGCTTCTCCAACGCCAAGGCCAAGCGCGAGCTCGGCTGGGAGCTGCGCTATCCGTCGTGGCGGCAGGGTTTCAAGGAAGAACTCGGATGACCCGGGGCGAGGAATTCGAGGAGCTGCGGCCGCTCTTGTTCGCGATCGCCTACCGGATCCTTGGCAGCGTGGCCGAAGCAGAGGACGCGGTCCAGGAGACCTGGCTGCGCTACGAGTCCTCCCTGACTCAGCCGACGTCGACCAAGGCCTTCCTCTCAGCCGTGGTCACTCGGATCTCGATCGATGTGCTGCGATCGGCTCGCGTCCGGAGGGAAACATACGTCGGTCCATGGTTCCCCGAGCCATTGCTCACCGACCCCTATGAGGATCCGGCGCGGTCGGCCGAGTTGGCCGACTCCTTGTCGATGGCGGCGCTGTTGCTGCTCGAGCGCCTCAGCCCACTCGAGCGGGCGGTCTTCGTGCTGCGGGAGGTGTTCGGGTTCGGATTTCCTGAGATCGCAACGGCCGTCGGTAGATCCGAGGCGGCCTGCCGCCAGCTCGCGGTCCGGGCGCGCGGCCACATGGAGGCCGGGCGCCCTCGGTTCGAGGCGGACCGCCGGGAACGCGAGGAGCTGGCGGCGCGCTTCTTCGATGCCCTTCGGGATGGCGACGTCCATGCACTGAGGGAGCTGCTCGCTGCCGACGTCCAGATGGTCGGGGATGGCGGAGGCAAGGCGCCTGCGCTTCCCAGGAGCGTGATTGGTGTCGACAACGTGGCCCGCCTGCTCGCCTCGATCTTCCCGGTGCTCGCCAAGATCGACGCGAGAGTGGAGCAACGCGAGGTGAACGGCCAGCCTGGCGCGATCGTTCGCGATCGCGACGGCAAGGTGGTCGGCACGTTGACGCTCGACGTGCTCGACGGGCAGATCCAAACGATCCGCGCGGTGGCTAACCCCGACAAGCTCGGGCACGTGGGTCCCGTGGCGGACGCCTGGGCGATTGCCCGCGAGGTGAAACAGGCTCGCCGGCTCAGGGACTGACCCTACGCATCCTCTGGCCCAGTGCCAGACAATCCCCGGGCTGCGAAGAGCGACACCGGATCGGTTGTGGACCAGAGCGTGTTATTCGGTTCTGCGTCTCCGTCGTGGAATGCGCGCTGTGCGTCGATGAAACGGGAGACGAAGTCGCGATGAAAGTCCTCGACATCACCCATGCGCAACTATCCTTCCGCGGTAGGCAGGGCGCAAGCCGGCGGGCCGGCCACGGACAACAGGCACTCCTCGGTCGAGTCCGTTCGAGCGGATCAGACCGTCACGCTCCCCGAGCGACAGCCTAGGTGCGGTTTCGAATGTCGTTGCACTCCTGGCAGACTGCCTCAGGTATCGCGCCAACCCTCATCAGGTTGGCGAAGATCGCGCAGCCGAGACACACGGCAAAGACTGCTTCCAGCGTGGCGGCCACGGCGATGACACCCAACACGGCATAAGCGGCCACCGGCAAGTGGAACCAGAATGCCAACACCGCGGCGGTCACCGACAAGACTGCGCCAATACCTTGCGCGAAACGCTTCGGCGGTCCCGGTACGGGCTTGGCGGCCACCCCGAGTAGCGGCGTAATTACTCGCGTGACGAGCTGGCCGAGCGGGCTCAACGTCGGTCCGGTGAGAACGCGGGCGACAAAGCAGTAGGCGATGACGGCGACGAGCCACCGCTGGTCGAGGGTGATCGCGACGGCGCACATGATGACAACCCCGCCGGCCACCAGCCGCGCGGATACCTCATTGACCGGGTTACGGATCTGGTACAGCGGTGGCGAGCCGTCGGTCGGGGTGGTGGCCTTGCGGACCTCCGTCCGCTTCAGACCCAGCCAAAAGCGTAACTTTCCTGTTACGCTTTTAGGCATGGACGTGTTCGCGGCGGTCGCTGACCCGGCCCGCCGGCAGATCATGTCCGCCCTGGCACGCGGCGATCTCAGCGCCGGTGAGGTCGCAGCCCTGTTTCCCATCTCGCGGCCCGCCGTCAGCCGCCACCTCCGGGTGCTCCGGGAGGCCGGCCTGGTCCGCGACGAACTCGTCGGGCGGCACCGGGTCTACCGCCTCGACTTGGACGGGTTGGCTCAAGTCACGGCGTGGCTGACGACCCTGACCAGCGGTCACGCGTCCGGGTCCGCTTGGCCAGGTCGGCTCGATGCGCTGGAGACCGAAGTACGCCGTACCCGCCGCGAATGGCGGACCGCGTCATCACAATCACAGAAGGAGACCGCATGACCCCCGCCCCAACCGGCAAGGTCATTCGCACCGCAATCGGCCGTGATCTTGTGCTGGAGCGCGTCCTGCCCGGGTCCATCGACGACGCCTGGGCGAGCATCACGGAGTCGGACCGGCTCGCGCGCTGGTTCTGCACCTGGACCGGCGAACCACGTGTCGGGGCCACCCTGGAACTGAGACTGGTCGCCGAGGAGGGCGATGCCACCTCCCAGGCGGAGATCATCGCATGCGAGCCGCCGACTCACCTCGCCGTAAGCACCCATGACCAGGGCGGCAACTGGCTGCTTGAGGCGACCTTGACTCCGATGGACTCGAACCACACCCGGCTGCGCTTCGTGCACCACCTCAACGAAGAGGCCAAGTACGAGGAGATCGGACCCGGCTGGGAGTACTACCTCGACCGGCTCGTAGCTGCGACGAACGGCAGCCCCGTGCCGGATTGGGACGACTACTGGCCCAGCCTGGGCTCCGCGTACGCCGATCAAACTTCGGCCGCGGAATCCTCACCCGATCCGGTCCCCTAGAGCGCCGCTGACGGCTGTTAGGGGTCTTCGTCTTTGTGGTTGACAATGTTGACGACATTTCCGTCTGGCGCACGGACCAGGAACCGACGTACGCCCCACGGCTCCGCAGTCAGCGGATGAACGATCTCGAAGCCACGTCGCTGCGCCTCCTCATAGGCCGCCTCGACCTCATCACCGACATGAACAGAGATCACTGAGTCGACCGGTGACGTTGCATCTCGGGTAACTAACTGAATGACGGCGCGGCCGTCAGGAGACTTGAGGTTGACGACCCAGCCCAGGTTGAATCCTTCAACGCTGAGACCGAGGAAGCCGACGTAAAAATCGCGAGCTTCAGCTATATCAGCGACCGAGAGGTTCGCGGTAATACCAGTCGCGTGCATCGAGTCACACTCCTATGGCTAGACCGGACACTTCATCCTCGCGCCGGTTTGGTTTTGGTGTTCCAATCTCATGGTGTTTGCCGCCGGCTCAGCCAATGGCTTCGATGGCGGACCCGATGTGGATTTGGCCGTCGGTGAGGATATCGGCGCGTAAGCCGCCACGGTGGATCAGGCCCCGCAGAACGCCCTTGGTGGTGAGCCGCTCGAGGTGTGAGCAAGGCTCGCATAAGCGCTGGCCGAAACACTCGACATCTGCAACGCGGAACCGCCGCCCAACAAGTGCATTCAGGTCCACACCGCGAGTAATCACATTGCGTCGTGCCTCCGCATAGCCGAGGCGGCGATCCTCGTCCAGCACCAGCTCGTCGAGGACCTCCGCCTGAATCAACGTGAGGTCGTAGCCATGCCCGCTGCTACCGGAAGGTGTGAACGTGCCAGCCTTGGCTGCATACCGGTCGCCGGCCAAACCGCGCCCCGCCAGCGCCTGTGCCTCTTCGACTAGCCGCATCGGCCCGGTGGCCGTCGCAGCGATGGCGATCGCCTCAACCGTTCCATGAAGCGGTGGGAGCGCGGCTGGTGCGGTAAGGGCAGGGTCGAAGTTTGCGATGACGTAGCCCCCTTGTACCGGCAGGTCACGTGACGCCCGGCCGAGCAGACTCGGGTCTTGTGGGCTGAGCACCACTCCAGAGGGGGTGCCGAACATGAGTACCGCCGTCTGGTTCTGCCCATCATCGGATTGCGCACCCTGCGTGCCGAGAAGGGCTATCCAATACCCCGGCCAGTTGAACTTGGCGGCATCTGCGATGGGCACTAAGCCGAGTCCGCTCCCGGCCAGCCAGTTCCGCCATTGGGTAACCGCCCTGGGCAACTCCAGCCGGGGCAACGGCAGCCGAGTGACGGGAATCTCGATCGCCGACGCCAGGCACGCCGCGAACGACCGAGTCAGCACAGGCAGCCCAGAGTCATCGGGCAACGCGACATCGAGCACGACACCATTCTGCGAGAGCCGCAGCCTGGACAATGTCTAATCAGCCGCCAAGTAGAAACCCGTCATCAACAGCAGCTTCCAGCCATGACAGTCGAGGAATCTCCGCGGGCTCAGCGGGAACGCCGGGCCACCGCGCGGGCGACGACCGCGGCATCCTCCCCACTCGCCCGGCCGGCAGGGCCGCCGGATTCCGGTATCCCTCGGCGTCGAGGACAGCCAGGTCGCGTGGGAATTCCCCGCCGAACGGTGGCCGGTGCGGGCGCTGGTACGCGCCGGTACAGACGACCACCGCGTCGGCGGTGCGCTGGCCACCGGAGGTGCGGAGCAGGAAGCCGCCAGCCGGGCCGGGCTCCAGGCCCTCAACCGCGACGCCGGTGAACACCGGCAGGTCGGCTCCGTACTGTTCCAGATAGTCGACGATCTCGTCGCGCGGGACGAATCCGTCTGGGTCGTCTCCGGCGTACGGTGCCGTCACCCAACCACTCCGACAGAGCCTGCAGAACCTTCGAGACGGGCGTGAAGGTGCCCCCGGTCAGAGATCTCGCAACAGCCATCTCACAGCGCGGCGAAGCAGCTCGACATGACCAAGGCTTTCGTACGACCGGGTGTCATGGCCGAGGCCGTCGTAGACCACCCGGGCGAGTCCGGACTCCCGCGCCCACACGATCGGCTGCAACTGGCCCTCGGTCTGGTGCTCGCAGAGGACCGCAATGTCGGGGTTGGTGTGCAGGTAGCTGTAACGCTCATCGAAAACCGTGAAGTCGGCCAGACCACGGACGATTGGGTGAGCGCCGGCGCGTACGAGGATGGTGGCAAGGTCCTGCTCCGGGTGCATCGTGCGACCTCGCACCCAATGTCCACCGAGCATCTGTGACCAGCCGGGCATGGTCGTCAGCGATGTGGCGCTGACATGGACGCCGAGCAGCGCACCGCCCCGCTGCAGGTGACGATCGAGTCCCCGCTCCGCGGCAGCGATGCGGGACTGGGGCCGGGCCTCGCGAGGGTTTCCGATGTTGACAACAATCAGATCTGGCTCGCCCGGTTCGGCCAGAGCTTGCTCCACGGCTTCGCTGACCGTCACATCATGATCGGGCCCGCAGATGATCTTGGCCAGGCGTTGGGACGTATCGGCAAAGGAATGCCACGGGTCGCTATAGCAACCGGCTCCGCTGATGATCAAGACTTCGGCCATGCTCGCGATCTCCTCGGCGGGTGAACATCCAGAGCGAGGCCGCCATCGTAACTTCGTCCAAGAAGCGTTTACGGGGCCGTGCAGAGAAGCCGTGGGACGGCCGTTGTCGGCTGCACAGCTCGGCAAAACAAATTCACAGTTCTTGGTGCCAGACTGAGAGAACTGATTCGATTCACAAGGGAGTGATCATGACTGGAGAGGGCATCGATCGGCGCCGGTTTCTGCGTGGCCTGGGACTGGGCGCCGCGGCGATCGCGGCCGGGCCTGTGCTCGCCGCATGCGGCGGAGGCAGCTCAGGACTTTCAGGAGATCAGGGCGGCGGCGGAGCGTCCGGAGGGGCCAGCGGGGCAAAGCCGACGCTCAGCGTCTGGTACCACCAGTACGGCGAGGCCGGCACCCAGCAAGCGGTGACGCGCTACGCCAAGGGGTATCCCGACGCCTCGGTCAAGGTGCAGTGGACGCCGGGCGACTACACCTCCAAGCTCAACGCCGGTCTGCTGTCCAGCTCGGGACCTGACGTGTTCGAGAGCAGCGTCAACATCGACCAGGTCAAGAGCGGTCAGATCGTCGCCCTGGACGACATACTCGGCGACACCAAGAGCGACTACACCGAGGCCGACATCAAGTCCTCGACCGTGGACGGCAAGATCTATCAGGTAAAGATGGTCGACGACATGGGGGTGCTGTACTACCGCAAGAGCATTCTGGACAAGGCCGGCGTACAGCCCCCGACCACCATCGACGAGTTGATTGCGGCCTCCAAGGCGCTCAACACAAAGGACCAGAAGGGCCTGTTCATCGGCAATGACGCGGGCGTGACCCCGTCGTTCGGCGGCGGCTCACTCCTCGGGCCCATCCTGTGGACCGTGGGCAGCGACTACCTCACCGCCGACAACAAGCCGGGTTTCACCACGCCGGAGGTCAAGCAGTCGTTCGAGAAGATGCGGGAGCTGTTCTTGTCGAAGTCGATCTTGCTCGGCGCCCCTACCGACTGGTGGGATCCCTCCTCGTTTACCCAGGGCCTGGCGGCCATGCAGTGGTGCGGGCTGTGGGCGATGCCGGGTATCAAGAAGGCCATCGGCGACGACTTCGGCGTCGTGGCCTGGCCGGCGTTCAGCAGCTCGGTCGGCAAGCCGTCGACCTTCCTGGGCGGTTGGGGCGCGATGGTCAGCGCCAAGTCGGCCAACGTCGACGCCGCCAAGGCCTACATCAAGTGGCTGTGGATCGACAACACCAAGGATCAAGAGGACTTCAACCTCAGCTACGGGTTCCACATCCCGCCGCGGAAGTCACTGGCTGCCACGGCCACCAAACTGCAGTCCGGGCCGGCCGCCGACGCGCTGAAGATCTTCAACGACGATGCGGTTGCCAGCAACCCGGCCTGGACGCCGAAGATGAACAACGCGTACGCGGACGCGGCCACCGCGATCGTCCGCAAGGGCGGCGACATCGACGTGAACCTGGCCAAGGCGGAGAAGGCGGTCAACGCCGAGCTCACCCGGCTGTTCGGCTGAGATGTCCGCCCCGACCCTGATGGCGCCGGCGGCGGAAACAACCCCGCCGGCGCGCCAGGCCAGAGGCCGGATCGGGGGCGTCACCGCCGCGTTCTGGCTGTTCGTCGGGCCGTTCCTCGTCGGTTTGGTGATCTTCGTCTACCTACCGATCTTGTGGTCGGTAGTCCTCAGCTTCTCGCGTGCCCAGAACACCGTGACTCCTGGCGACTGGGTCGGGCTGCAGAACTACATTGACCTGCTGCAGCCCGGTCCGTTCCTTGACAGTTTGATCACGTTCACGATCTTTGCGGCACTCATTGTGCCGCTGACGTTCGTGCTTTCCCTCGGCTTGGCACTGCTGCTCAACAGCGTCCGGGTCATGCGCACATTCTTCCGTTCGGTGTACTTTCTGCCTACTGCCTGCTCCTACGTGGTGGCCTCGCTGGTCTGGAAGCTTTCGATCTTCAACGGCGTACGGTTCGGGCTGGCGAACACCGTCCTCAGCTGGTTCGGCGTGGACAATATTGCTTGGCTGGCGACCACCAGCCCGCCCTGGTACTGGCTGGTGATCGTTACCGTCCGGCTCTGGCTCCAGATCGGCTTCTACATGATCTTGTTCTTGGCAGGGCTGCAGCGCATCTCGCCTGAGCTGTACGAGGCGGCGGCGGTTGACGGCGCGCGCAATGCCTGGCAGACCTTCCGCTACATCACATTCCCGCAGTTGCGGGCGACGTCGGTGGCGGTGCTGCTGCTGCTGTTGATCAACGCCTACCAGGCCTTCGACGAGTTCTTCAACCTGCTCGGCAACTCCTCGTTCGCCCGTCCGCCGCTGGTGTACCTGTATTACACGGCGCAGTTCAATCAAGACTTCGGCCACGGCACCGCCGGCGCTGTCATCCTGGCGCTGCTGATCATGGTGGTGACGCTCGCGCAGGGCCGGATCCTCGGTTTCGGGAAAGCCGAATGAGCGCGCCAACGTCGGCACTGGCCGAACAGCAGCCCGGCGTACAGGAAACCGAAGTGCGGCGCAGGCGGCGCCGGGTCACGCCGGGGAGCGTTGTGGTTGCGGTGCTTCGCTACATCGCCCTGGTGATCTCCGCCATACTGTTCCTGCTGCCGTTCTATCTGATCGTGCGCAACGCGATCTCCCTGGACACCGACATCACCGCGCCCGGCTGGACGCTGTTCCCCAAAAAGATCCACTGGGAGAACTTGCCCGAGCTGTTCACCGACCCCAGTGTGAACATTCTCCAAGGGCTTTTGAACTCAGCGATCATCGCCGTGCTACAGACCGTCGGAATCTTGCTGCTCTGCTCGATGGCTGGCTACGGGCTGGCCAGGATCCCGTACCGGTGGGCGACGCCGATCTTCTACGCGATCTTGGTAACTCTGATGATTCCCCCGGCGGTGACGTTCATCCCGTCGTTCATCATTGTCTCCCAGCTGCGGTGGGTGGACACCTACCAGGGAATCATCGTGCCAGTGATCTTCAGCGGCTTCACCACGTTCTTGTTCCGCCAGTACTTCCTCAACTTCCCGCGCAGCCTCGAGGAGGCGGCGCGAGTGGACGGGCTGGGATATTTCGGCGCGTACTGGCGGGTCGTGGTGCCCAACTCCGGCGCATTCTTCGCGGCGATCGCGGTTATCACCTTCATCGCCAGTTGGAACGCATTCCTGTGGCCGCTGGTGATCGGGCAGGACTCGTCCATGTGGACCGTCCAGGTGGCATTGAGCACTTTTCTCACGGCCCAGACGATCAACCTGCACGAGTTGTTCTTGGCCGCCGCGGTGTCGATCTTGCCCCTAGTGCTGGTGTTCGTATTCCTTCAGCGCTACCTGGTGCAGGGGGTCGCGGAGACCGGCATCAAGGGCTGACACCAGCGCATGAATCGGTCTGGGACGGGCTAATGAGGCAGACCTGGCAGTGGGCGGAGATCGTCGTCGCGGCGTGATGAGCCCGCGGCCGGATGATCAGCCGCATGCCGCCGTTGATGGGCCTCGTCCTCCTCGCCGGCTCGCACATGGGTGGGGTCCAGCACCCGCTCCAGAAAGGTAATTGTTCGCTCCTCGCGCGGGCGCCCGATGACGTCGTCAGGATGGCCTTCCTCAACGATGACGCCGCCATCCATGAAGATCACCCGGTCAGCTACCTCCCGGGCGAACGCCATCTCATGGGTGACCACGATCATGGTCATCCCTTCGGAGGCAAGCTCCCGCATCACCGAAAGCACGTCGCCGACAAGTTCAGGATCCAGCGCCGATGTCGGCTCGTCGAAGAGCATCAGGCCCGGGTCCATCGACAAGGCACGGGCGATCGCGACCCGCTGCTGCTGCCCTCCGGAGAGTTGAGCGGGATAGGCGCTCTCCCGGCCAGCCAGACCCACCTTGGCCAGATTCTCTTGAGCTTTTGTTGAAGCCTCTTCCTTGGGCCGCTTCAGCACGTTGATCTGACCGATAGTGCAGTTCTGCAGCGCGTTGATGTGCGGGAAAAGATTGAATTGCTGGAACACCATCCCAAGGTTGCTCCGGACCCGGTCGATGTCGCAGTCGGGATTAGTGACCTCCTCGCCCATCACCATCACCCGCCCGGAGGTGGGTTCCTCCAGCAGATTCACACAGCGCAACAACGTTGACTTCCCAGAGCCCGAGGGGCCGATCACACAAACGACCTCACCGCGATGGATGATCGTTGAGATGCCTTTGAGCACCTCGATAGAGCCGAAGGACTTGTGTAGGTCGATGACTTCGACCACCACCTCTCGTGGCCCTGCCGTTGGAGGAGTGGTGTCAGTGACGGCTTCCGACATCGCGTTCACCGACCTCTCCTGGCGCGGGCCTCCAGCCGTTGCACGAGGAAAGTTAGCGGCAGCGTGATCACCAGATAGCAGAGACCGGCGATCACTAGTGGAGTGAGGTTAGCGTTGGTGCTGGACAGATCGCGCCCGTACTTGGTCAGCTCATAACCGGTGGCCGACAAGCCCAGGATGTAGGCAAGCGACGAG
>DATDKX010000472.1:0-10985 GCA_036519615.1 Propionibacteriaceae bacterium | reverse complement strand
CGTAGTACTGCCCGGTGAACCGCTGCTGGAGGTAACCGCCCCTTTGCCTGAGGCACAACTGGTGGAGACCTTCCTGCTCAACCAAATCACCTACCAGACCGCTCTTGCGAGCAAGGCGGCACGATGCGTCATAGCTGCGCGAGGCAGGCCCGTGGTGGACTTTTCGCTCCGCCGTACTCACGGTGTCGAGGCCGGCATGCACGCCGCACGGGCCGGGGCGATTGTTGGCTTCGCCGGCACCAGCAATGTGGCCGCCGCCCGGACCTACGGTGTGTCGGCCGTCGGCACGATGGCGCACTCATTTGTCGAAGTGTTTTCGCAGGAGAAGGACGCATTCCGTACCTTCGCTCGACACACGCGTGGTCCTGTGACGTTGCTGGTGGACACCTACGACACTGACACCGGGGTAGGGATCGCGGCCGAAGTGTTGCGGGAACTTACCGACCACCGTGCGTTTGGGGTCCGGCTGGACAGCGGCGACCTTAACGCCCTCGCCCGGAGCGCGCGCCGTACCCTCGATGCGGCCGGCATGGAGAAGGCGGCGATCATCGTCAGCGGTGGGCTTGACGAGTACGGAATTGACAGCCTGATATCGGCGAATGCGCCGGTCGACCTATTCGCGGTCGGCACCAAGGTCGGCACGGCAGCCGACCAGCCCTATCTGGACTCCGCGTACAAGCTGGTGGAGTATGCCGGCCGGCCGGTTATGAAGCTGTCCACTGCGAAAATCACCGCACCTGCGCCGAAGCAGGTGTTCCGCCGCCGCAACTGCCGTGACGTTCTTGCGGTTCGCGACGAGGACTGCCCACCCGATGCCGAGCCGCTGCTTGAACAAGTAATGGCGCGGGGTCGTCGATTGTCTCCCCAGACCTCGGCAGCAGAGGCCGTTGTTGCTGCCCGTCAGCGGTTCTCCACCGATCTGGCCGAGCTGCCGAGCGCGACTCGATTGATCCACGGGCCGACCGCGCTCACTCCCGAAACCTCTGATCGATTGGCACGACTGACTGAGGAGATCCGCGGTCACCTCGGCTATCCCCAGACCGGCGGAAGTCAGCTACCGTGACCGCCGTCGGAGTGGCCTGGGGGTTGGCGGCCTCGGCACTCCCCCAACACTCCCGCTTGTGACGAGCGCTGAAGCCGGAGGGCGACCAAACCGCGATACGTCGAACGCGGATGACCCCACGTCCGGCGACACGTTTGCCGATGCATATGGCAGCGCGGGCGATCCTCGACGCTGGACCGTTGCTCGACGCGGCTGGCGAACTGCGCACGGCCGCTATCCGCGCGCACATCGAGGAGCGCACTCGCTCGGCCCGTCGGCTGCGCCAGGTGCTTACCTTTCCGCGGTGAGGTCGCCCGGTGTGGGTTGCCTTTCCGGACTTCGACATCACTCACCACGTCCGGACTCGCACGCTTGATTCGCCGGCGGATGAAGCCACCTTGCTCACAGCATGCGCTGAGCTCAACGAGGTGCCACTGGACCGCAGCCGGCCGCTCTGGGAGATCTGGCTGTTGAGCGGGATGGGAAACCGGACCGGCATTGGGACCCGCGAGGGTGCCGAAGAGTCTGTGGCGCCACACCCGCCCAAACCGTTCACATCAGTTGGTACCCTTTCGGCCACGACGGCCGACCAGCATCACCGGGCAGCGCGAGACACGCATCAATTCCTCGGCAACAGGTCCGAGGCGAATGCTCCAGGGCTGCTCACTGTGATGACAGCCCAACACCAGCAGCGCAGCCCTTTCCAGTGCCCGTTCCAACTCCGTGACGACGTGACCACTTCTGTGAGTGAGGTCGATCCTGAGGCCTGGGTAAGTACTCTCGATCCCTCTGATCGAGTCGATTAGCACTTGCTCGACGTTCATTTGTTCGGAGGGCGGTGACGTCGGTGGAATCGTGACAATGCTGAGTAGCGATCGCCGTAACGCTGCCTCTTCTGCGGCAGCCTGGAGCGCGCGACGGCCGGTGGTTCCCCAGGTCCAGCCCACAACGATCTTGTCGTACGCCCGGCCAACGATTGGGCTTGGCCCGTTCACGGTGACTACAGGGCACCGAGCACTTGCCACTACGCGATCCTCAATAGGTCCCAGAAGTCCATGGTTGGCGCGAGGGCGCGCCGAATCTACGCCCAGCGTTAGCAAGGTGGCCGCACCACTGAGCTCGGTCAACTTCTTGCTGACAGACTTGGATTCATAGAGTCTGGGCGTGATCGCGATGCCCGGCTCGAGCTCGAAGGCCTCGGCTGCCAGGGCCATAAGAAGCGTTTCAGCTGGGTTCGCCAGGTGGTCGGCAGCTCGATCCTCACTCACTGAGGAGCTGATGTGCGCAAGGGTCAGAGTGGCGCTGCGCAGCCCGGCCTCCCCTGCCGCCCACAGCACCGCCCAGCGCGACTCGGGCGATTCGTCAACGCCGACGACGATGTTGCCGCTGTTCATGATGTCCCAGCCATGTGAGTCTTCTCCCAAAGTTGTCCCAGCAAACCTGCGCGTTCGGCACAGCCGCCAGACCGGAAGACAAGACGATCACCGGCTTCTGTCCTGCCATTGTGGGTCGGCGGACCCTTGGCAAAGAGACTGCTAGACGGCAGGGGTAAGCCGCAACTGGCCAGTTCGGAGCGATGTCGAGCCCCGAGCACGAGAGGTCCGTTGCGATACGGTACTGCGATTTGCGCCACACCGTGCGACACTCCTGCATGTCGCCGGCGCGATTCATTGCGAACGGCGATACAACATCGGGAGGCAGGTCATGTCTAGCCAGCCGGAGGAAACAGCCATACTCAGCGGCCGATGGCTGTGGTTATTCCCCGCGGCCTATGCGGTCCACATTGCCGAGGAAGGCCTTGCGGGTGAGCATTTTTACCACTGGATCCGCCGGGTGATCGGACGTGAGATGAGCGCACGCACTTTCACGGGACTGAATCTCGCCTACTGGAGCGCAATGATCGCGGCTGTCCGGCGTGCGCGCGGTCGCAATGACGCCGGCTGGATCGTGCCGATGCTTGGAACCATCACAGCTGTCAATGGAATCGGCCACCTGGTCGGGAGTGTGGTCACCCGGAGTTATTCACCCGGATTGGTGTCGGGATCGGCTGTGTGGATACCGCTCGGCCTCTTCGCCGTGATGCGAGCTCGACGATTCCTGCCCCGGGCCGTCTGGCGGCGCAGCATCGCTGCAGGAGCGGCTCTAAACGGCGGCATCGCGGTAATCGCATTACCACTCAGCCACAAGTCGTAGATCTGCGCGAACCCGCCGCGTCGGTGAAACCTCGTTTGCCGGTCAGCCAGCGCGACGGTTCCGGGTTGACACACAACGTTGTCGGTCATGATCAAAACAGCGTCGGTGGCGTGATAGCAGTGCGGTTCGATCGACAGCTCATCGAAACCCCCACGGCGTCCCCGGCACGCACCTCCTGGAATATGCGGACATCGAGCAGAACGTCCACCAGCGGGTTGCAACGACTGCAATTTGATACCTGAACCGGTAACCGTGCCGGAGGCCGGGCGGTCGATGGTCGCCCGGCCTCAGCCGTGTGGCCAACAGACCGGTCACCGACTCCTCGTTACCTGCGCATGTGGCTCATCTCACGTTGAATGCGCTCCTCGGTGACAAGCTCGCGTCCGAAGGCATCCCAGGCGTTCCCCGCCACCCCGATCCCCCAACCAGCGATCGGGAAGATCGGCCAGAAGAAGCCTGCCCCAGTAAAGAACCAGATCGTGACGAGAAAGGCGTTAACCGCAAGGTAGACCACAAGATGGGTCCAAAAACCCGCCTTCGCCCGAAGCCGCTTCACTGCCCGCCGCCGCAGCTCATCCTCAGCAGTACCACTGTTGGTGGCAATACCACTGTTGGCCGGCTCGTAGACCTTGTACTCGGTCGTCATCGCCACCGCCTCCTTTCACCTCAGCGGGTGGATCGACCTCATAACCAGAGTGGCGCTATAGCGACGACCAGGGCAGAGGCGTACGGCCCAAGTTGTCGGAATAAGGTCCCAATCTCTTTGAGCATGCCGCCGAGCGACCTACCTGTGAACTGGCCGGGTCCGAGACTCTAACCCGGCTGGGTCGAAGGTCCCAGGTTTAGGGTCTTTTGGGCTCTGCTCGCCGGTGCGTAGTTGTGATGGAAAGTCAGATAGGAAAACTCAAGGGAAGGAGACACCCGGATGCCTGTACCGGCGAGACGCGAACGTCCGATGTTCGCCGACCTGATGGATTGGCTAGAGGGAGAGTTCCCGGCACTGCCCATCATGCGGCCGTTCACCGGGGGCCACCTGGTGCGCGTCGAAGACTACGTCTCAGAGGGACAGTACGTGGTGCGCGCCGAACTGCCCGGAATCAACCCCGAAAAGGACGTCGAGATCACCGTTGATGACGGAGTCCTCACCGTCAAGGCAGAGCGGCGGGAGGAGAAGAAGGAGGGCGGTCGGTCGGAGTTCCGGTACGGCTCGTTTACTCGCAGCGTGACACTGCCCACCGGTGCCGACGAGGAGAACGTCGCCGCGTCCTACCGCGATGGCATCCTCGAAGTGCGGACGCCCATCAAGGAAGCGACAAAGGCCGAGCCCAAGCGCATAGCGATCACCAAGGAATGACCCCGCGGGGGGTGAATCCCGCATTCGCCACTCCTACACAAATGGAGTCGCCACTCCTACACAAATGGAGACGACACGCCGTGTCGTCTCACAACATGTACTCGGACCCCTCGCGGCCCACCTCGCCGTACGGAAGCGGCTCACCGGCCTCGAGCGCGCGAATCGTGGCTCGTCCAATATGAGCCAGCACGAGGCGCCGCACCCCCTGCTGGCGGGCACGCTCAGCCGTGTCCAGGACCGCGGCATGACCTCCTACTCCGCCCGCCCCGGAACCGGGGTCGAGAAGCGGCGCGTGTCGTGGCCGCGTATCGCGGGCACGTCGCCTTGCACGCTTCTCGGCGCCCGCTCGGTTGTACCTGACATTTCTAGCCTCCTCAGAGTTCGCGAATTAGCCATTCAGGGCCAGATGTCTTTTGCGCCGGGAATTCGTATCATTCTTGGGCTTCTCGCTGGTGGAAATCCAGGGGCGAGCGGCCAGAGTCGAAGCCTTTGTATAGTGGTTGACTGACCGCAGGGCGTTCACAACCCACCTCTTTGGAACTTCTCGTTTCCACTAGATATCTGGCCTCATCGGATTCCATAGGGCCCTTTGTCACTTCATCGCGCGACATACGCCATTAACCGCATCGCCGCGTCGGCTTGATGACCGATCAATATCCGCCGTTTCGGCTAGACCAGGGCGGACGGGAGCCTCAGCCGGCAGCGCCGGTCATGCCTTCGACCCCGAGGAAGCTGCTAGCGCCAGCCGGTCACCTTGACTTACAACTGAAGTCAATGCGGCTGCCAGCTCAGATGTGACTGACGGAAGCAACGCGTGCGACGCATCCTGCTGGCTGCCGCTGCGCCGTGGGCGCAGCCGCCCCGACGATCTCTCCGCGACACCGGGCTGCATGACTTCCATGATCGATCCTGAGGGACTGGCCCAGGGCTCCTATCGCGGGTGCAGTTTGCGGTCGAGCCGGATGCCCGCGTAGCCCAGCAGTGAGAGCCCCGCAACGACGGCGAGGTCGAGCAGGGGTAGCGGTTGAGTTCCTAAGAGTCTGGCCAGAGGCGGTATGTACACCGCAGCGAGCTGCAGCAGCCAAGCTGCTCCCACGGCAACCAGAAGAAGCGGATTTTCCCCGGTCCCCGGCCGCCCGCGGAGGGCGACAGCGACACTGAGCTGCATTGTGCCCAAAGTGAGAAAGGCCATGGTCTGCCATTCGCGGCCCGTCACAAGACCCCAAATGGCGACCGCAAGCGTGACTGCCGTAATCAGGACAGCAATGCGCAGAATGCGCTTCCAAAGGCCAGCGCCGAGGACGCTCTCGGCCGGAGGACGAGGTGGGCGTCTCATCACCCCCTTGTCAGCCGGCTCAGCGCCCAGGGCGACTCCAGTTAGGCCATGAGTCAGCAAGTTGATCCACAGGATTTGCGCCGGCAAGAGGGGAAGTGGCATGCCAAGGAATGGTCCCATCAACATCACCATGATCTCCGCAGCACCACCAGACATGCCGAAGAGCAGGAACCGCCGCACATTGGCGTAAATCCGGCGGCCCTCCGAGATGGCGGCAACCATGGTGCTCAACTCATCGTCTGCGAGCACCAAGTCGGCGGCTTGCCGAGCCACCTCGGTCCCCCGCCGTCCCATGGCCACGCCGATATCAGCGTGCCGGAGGGCCGGGCCGTCGTTGACTCCGTCGCCGGTCATCGCGACGATCTCGCCGGCACGCTGTCGGGCATCGATGATGGCCAGCTTCTGTTCCGGAGTGGCGCGCGCTACGACCGGCGCACGCAGCAGCCGATCTTGATCATCCGAAGCCAGCTGCCGCCCGTCAACGACCTCGTCGGCTTTGGCGGCGATACCGACCTCAGCGGCAATCGCGCCAGCCGTTGCTGGATGATCGCCAGTGATCAAGATCGGAGTAATGCCAGCCGTACGGAAGGCCGCAATAGTGGCGCGCGCCGACGGTTTAGGCGGATCTGCAATACCGACCAAACCCAGCAGCTGCAAATTGCTCTCCGCTTCATCGGCCGAAGCTGGTCGGCGTAGAGCTTCTCCGCCGGCGACCGCGAGAACTCGCAGGCCTAGACCGGCGTACTCGTCTGCCTTGGTCAGGGCGGTTCTCAACATCGCGTCGTCGGCAGAGATGACATCGCTGTGCAGGAGGAATTCCGGAGCGCCCTTGCAGATCACCAGGTGGCCGGTTGCCTGGCGGTGCACCGTCGTCATCCGTTTTCGCAAACTGTCAAACGGGAACTCGTCGACTCTTGGAGAAGCGTCGACAAGAGCAGCGCGCTGCAGGCCCAGCTTCTCGGCCGCTACGATCAGCGCGGCCTCCGTCGGGTCGCCCATGATCTGTCCCTCCGGATGTTCCGGATCCGGAGGATGGATAGTTGCATCCGTGCACAAGGCGGCGGCCCTCAGCAGCGCGGATAGATCTGCGGCATCGACCGCTCGAATGACATGAGCATTTCTAGCGACGTCGGTGTCGAGACCGTAGTCGGTACCACCGCCCGTCGCCTCTCCCACGGGAGTCCAAGCCCGCTGTACGACCATGCGGCCTTCGGTGATGGTTCCGGTCTTGTCGGTGGCGATCACCGATACAGAGCCGAGGGCCTCAACCGCTGGCAGGTGCCGCACGATGGCGTGGCGGTTAGCCATGCGACGAGCACCGAGGGCGAGACTCAAGGTGATGACTGCTGGCAGGGACTCAGGCACGGCGGCGACCGCCAGACTGATAGCGGTCACCGCCATGAGCTCGAGTGGCTCACCGCGAATGAGCCCGATTGCCCCGACAACGACACACAAGATCGCCACAATGACGGCCAACACGCGGCTCAGGTCACGCAGTCGCCGCTGTAGCGGAGTGATCTGAGGACCGGTGTCCAGTAAGGCAGCCATCCGCCCGATTGTGCTGTTGGCGCCGGTAGCTGTGACCGTAGCGACTCCCCGTCCCCGCACCACAACTGTGCCTGCCGCCAGCTGCTCGTCGGCTTGATCGGCAGGTTTGAGAGCCTTTTCAACCGCAACGGATTCACCGGTCACGCTGGACTCGTCTACGAGAAGAGCCGCGGACTCCACGAGCTCGGCATCGGCGGCAACCAGATCCCCCTCGGCCAACACCAAAGCATCACCCGGTACGACGTCGACCGCGGCGATTTCTTGTTGACGGCCATCGCGGATCACCCGCGCCCGGGGAGCACTCAAGCTGGCGAGGGCGGTAACAGCTCTGTCCGCCCGTACTTCCTGAATGACTCCAACCGTTGTGTTCACCACGATCACCATCGCGATGACCACCGCGTCGGTCAGGTCGCCGACGCTCACGGTGAGGATGACCGCGGCAAGCAACAGGACGATCATCGGGTCCCTGAGCTGGGTGCCAATCCGCCTGAGCAGCCGAACGCGGTGCTGTGTGACTACTGCGTTGGCGCCGAATTCGATCAGCCGCGAACGAGCCTCAGCCGTGCTCAGACCCACAGCGGAGATGACCTGATCAGACACAATCAAGGATCCCCAGCCGAGAGCGACAGCGAAGGCTTACGCGCAATTCCGCGGACTGGACCCGGTTTGTCACTTCTTGGTACCTCCGCTTACACATTCACCGGGGGCATTGTCGAGCAACAAGTGCCAAACGTCCTGTGTGAAGATTTCCGGTCCTGATCATTTGGGGCCGACCTGGTTACTCCGCGCGACGGTGGAGTACCAGGAGGCGGATGCCTTAGGGGTGCGCTGGAGGGTGCCGAAGTCGACTCGGACAAGCCCCCAGCGCTGGGTGTACCCGGCGGACCATTCGAAGTTGTCCAGGAGAGACCACGCGTGGTAACCCGTGATGCGGCAGCCGTCTGCAATGGCCTGGTGCACAGCGCGTAGATGTTGATCAAAGAAGTCGAGCCGAGCGTGGTCCGAAATCGGCAGACTGCTGTCACTGGCGTCATCAGGAACGCCATTCTCGGTGATCACGATCTCGGGCGACGCATAATCCCGTTGGATCCTGGTCAGTATGTCGTAGAGCCCACGCGGATAGATCTGCTGCCAGCCTGCCGCGGAGAGAGGATGGCGCTGCAGCGACTGGCCGTGCCCGTCGACCACCACAGGGGTGTAGTAATTGACTCCAAGAAAGTCGACCGGGGCGCTGACCGCGGTCAGGTCACCGTCCCTTACGGCCGCTCGTATGCCTGCGGCCAGCTGACTGTCCAGCTTGCTGAGGCCCAGATAACGTCCTTTCAGTAGTGGATCGAGGTAGAGCGCGTTCTCCATGACGTCGGCGGTTCGGGCAGCAGCGGCAGCCTCCTCACTTTGGTCGGCCGGATAGCACGGGGCAAGCTGCAGACAGGGTCCGATCCCGCCCTGCACTTCGGCGGCGCGGAACGCGGTGACGGCGCGACCGTGGGCAAGGTTGAGATGATGAACCACTACCCCGGCCGCCCGGGCATCGGTCTTGCCCGGCGCCATTCGGCCGTATTGGTAGCCCTGCTGCGCAATAATCTTGGCCTCGTTGATAGTCAGCCAGCCGTCGACCCGATCACCAAGCGCTGTGAAGAGCACCATTGCGTAATCGGCGAACCATTCCGCGCTGTCGCGGTTCTCCCATCCACCCCGGTCTTGGAGCGCTTGCGGGAGGTCCCAGTGAAAGATTGTCGCTAGCGGGGAGATCCCACGAGCAAGGAGCCCGTCGACGAGGCGGTCGTAGAAATCGAGACCACGCTGGTTGACCGGACCACGACCATCTGGCAGTACGCGTGGCCACGCGATAGAGAACCGGTAGGACCCCATCCCCAGCGTGTGCATCAGATCAAGATCAGTCTCCCACCTGTTGTAGTGGTCGCAGGCGACCGCGCCTGAGCTGCTATCTGCGATCGCGCCTGCACGATCGCAAAATGTGTCCCAGATGGAGCGGCCACGCCCATCGGCATTGACGGCACCCTCGATTTGGTACGCCGACGTGGCGACACCCCACTTAAACCCTTCGGGGAACACGAGCGTTCCGTCACGAGGGGCGCCGCTCGCCGAGGGGGAGGCAGTTGACCTGGCATCACTCCGACATCCTGCTACAGCTACTCCAGCGGCGGTCAGTGCCATGGCTGAGCAGAACTGACGTCGACTCACCCGATGTGTCATGCGCAGACCGCAACCTCCGAACAGTCCGGCCTTCTACCGGCTTATGGCCACTCAACAGGCCGGCTCGCGGGCGGGTAAGGGCCATAGGTCCCCTCCGGCAACGGCTCTCGTCTTGGCAGTGCGGGCACAGGTCCGGTTCGATGCCTAGCGGCTGCACCCGTCGGCGCGATGAGGCACCCCTATATTCGGTGGACGGCCGAATTCGGAGCACAGCGATCATTACAGTCGGGTAATGGCAATCCGGGTAGCTGCATGGTTGGCCGCTGCCATCTTCTTGATTGTCGCTGCCTTCCAGGCGGCACTCGTCTTCGGCGCCCCATGGGGCGAGTACACGCAAGGCGGCGGAACGAGCGGTGCACTCGCCTCCTCAGGACGGCTCTTTGCAGCCGTGTCGTGCGTGCTCTCGATCGTGATGGCTGGTGCCATCCTCGCGAGAGCCGGGGAAGGTCCGCTACAACGACTCCCGGCTCGGCTCGTGACGGTGCTTGCCTGGGTGGCGACGGTCTACGCAGTGGTCGCCGTGTTCCCCAATATCATCACGAGGAGCGCGGCTGAGCGAGCCCTTTGGTTGCCCGTGTCGATCATGCTGTTGCTGTTGGTTGCCACGGTGATGGTGACCACCCGCCGCACCTGATATTCGACAAGCGACGACCGTATCGAGCATCAGTCAGGGGGTGAGGGCCCAAAGGCCCTGCACGGAGTTTCGTTTGCCTCTGCCAAGGGAGGATCAGAACGCGAAGGCTCGTAAGAGAAACCTGCTTAAAGGAGGCGACATGTCTTCGCTTCGGGGCACCGAGCGGGGAAAGGCCGTCAATTGGGCCGAGAAGATCGTGCCCCGCGAAACCTGGCAGCGGGGCCGCACACAATCGTGCTTTCAGGAGGCAGATCGGTTCAACCGGTTCGTGATCGACACCATGCTGGCGAAGACTCGGCAGACGGCTACGGACTCAGGCGATTCCACGATGGACTGCCGACATCAAAATGGGTGGGGATCGTAAGTATGACCGCGCCTGCCCAGGCATCTGCCGACGCCTGGATTCGCCGACACAAGTTGATTTTCTACTTCGCTCTGACTTACGCCATCTCTTGGCCGCTGTGGCTGCTGTCCCGGCTCATTGGTGGAACTGCCGGCACTGTCTTGCTTGTGATCGGAGGCTTCGGGCCGTTACTGGCAGCTGCCATCACCATCCGCCACTCGGGCGACTCGCTGGACGAGTGGCTTCGCAAGATCATTCGCTGGCGGGTACCGGTTCGCTTCTACGCGTACGCCCTGGGGCTGCCTGTGTTGATCATGA
>DATDKX010000471.1:0-2769 GCA_036519615.1 Propionibacteriaceae bacterium | reverse complement strand
CTCTACTTGTTGATCTTGATAACCATCCGCGGGTGATCATGCGGTTCTGCGTCATGCCGATCCAGGCGGTGACGTGGAGATCTATGCAAAGGCCAGCTCGGAGGCCACCCATAAGGCGATCCGCCGGCTGTGGGAGTCCCTGAACTGATGACCTGCTGTTGTACTTTGCTGCTGTACCGGCCCGCTGGTGGCGACGGCCTGATCTGTCATTTTGCGCTGACTAGGCCGAACATGGTCGGGGTGACAGGATTTGAACCTGCGACCTCTTCGTCCCGAACTCCGCGCAGTGGCTGTTTGTAGCCTTGTTCACGCTGGCCAGGACGTAACTGGATGAAGCCGAACGTGTTAGACAGTGCAGTTGCTGCTGTACTTCGCTGCTGTACTGAGCCTCTGGTCCGGTAACCAAAGGCAGGAGCGTCGACTGGTTCTCCGTACGAGCGGGAGTGTATGCAGCAGTTTGGGCTTGTGATGGCCGCCGGCTAGGGCGCTGGTGTCACGGCTACTATCGGCACGGGGTCGGGGAATCTGCCCTGAGGTTGACTGGGATCGAGAGCATCCGGCGGCGTCCCAGTGTTCACCGGCACCAGGGTCTCCGCCGATGGATCCCCATCGCACTTGGGTTGATGTTGATGTCGGCCCGACTCGGTTCGGCCGGTAAAAACATCAGCAGAAATGATGCGCTGACACCAGCGCAAGAAGCCAACCGGCTTGCATTAGTTAATGGTGATGACCGACGTGACAACATCGGGTGTGGCAATCGTGGACCTGGATCGGTTCATACGCGAATACATCGAGCGTGTGGTGAACCAACATGACATAAGCGCGGTCGATGAAATGGTCTCACCCCACTACACCGGTGGCGGCTACGCGTGGCCCGACAACGTCGCGGCATTGCACGAGTTTTACGATCGGCAGAACCGAACTCGCCCTGACTGGCGCATCGATATCCAACAAACGGTCGAAGTCGGCGAATGGGTAGCTGTACGCGCTCTTGCTGGCGGAATGGAGGCGTACAACGAGGACGGCACGCGCCAATCCCGCCCCTACATCACTGCGGTGGAATGGCTAACCATCTTCCACGTCGTCAACAGTCGGATCGTCGAGACCAGGGTCATCTCAGTGCTGGACCACTCCGGGTTCTGATCAGCAATCGCGCCTCGTACCCGAGGCGGACTACGGCGATTTTGGCCGGCCCTTCACGAGGTCCCTCCCGTCTGGCAGACACGTGCGCCATGGCGTATCGGGGCTGACGACTGCAATCGCAACGTCAAGAAAGAACGACCTGCTACGCCCACAAGAAAGTCCGCGCGCTGCTGGGAAATGTACTCCTGGTTCGGGTCTTCCGGCGTATTGCCGTCGCCGACCCATAGCCCAAGATGTCGCGTTCCCCGTTGACGGTGATCCGATGGCGACATAGATCGGCTTGTTGCGGACCTGCCCGACGTAGCTGGGCTTGTTGCGGACCTGCCCGTCTCGGACTTTGACCCACGATGACGGTTCTCCGCATCTGCTTGTCGACGGGGTCGGTTGGAGGTGGGAACGCCGGCCCGGTTTTTCAGCGATGCCGTTTTTCGCTATCGCCGTCACCTTGCTGATCGTCGACCTGCGTGTGCCCGATGATGCGCTCGGGCTGGGGAGCGAATCGCCTCCCCAACGTGGGCGCGGGCAAGGCAATGCATGAAGTCAGTGCTCGTCAGTGAGGATGTGAGCGAGGAGGTCACCGGTGTCGGGTTCGGTTGCGGTGCTGGTGCAGGAGAAGGTCACCTGGCGGCTGGCATCGGTGGAGTGGTAGCTACCGGTGAGGTAACCGAAAATGCCGCCGAAATGGCCCCAGAGGATCAAGCCGCTGGGCAGCAGGACGCGCTCGATGCCGAGTCCGTAGTTTTCGTTGTCGGTGATCGTTAACATCTGCTTGAGCTCTGCCGGTCCGAGCAGTGCACCAGTGAGCAGCCCGGCATAGAAGCGGTTGAGGTCGTCCGCGGTCGACACGAGCTCACCGGCAGCCCACGCCTTAGAGGCGTTCAGGTCGGTGATGTCGACGAGTTCGGGGTCCGCGGGGAAGTATCCATGCGCGTGCGGCTCTGGCAAGGTCACCTCATCGCCGGGTGCGAACGTCCGAGTCAATGCCAGCGGCGCGAGCACCCTGGCCTTCAGCTCGGCGGCGTACGGGCTCCCGGTCGCGGCCTCGATGAGCAGGCCGAGCAGGATGTAGCTGGTGTTGGAGTACGCCCAGGGCGTCCCGGGTTCGAACACAGGAGCGTGAGCCGTGGCCATCTCGATGGCTTGTTTCGGTTCCCAGTGTTTGTATCGGTCGAGCACGATCTGCTTAGGTTCGGGAAAGTCTTCGGTGTAGTTGTACAGACCGCTGGTGTGGTTGAGCAACTGCCGCGGTGATCCCGTCGCCGCCCGGTACCAGGCCCGGTAGCCACTGCTCACATGTGTCGTCGAGGGTTACCGCCCCGTCGCTCACCAACGAAAGCACCACCGCCGCCGTGAACGTCTTGGTGACGCTGCCGATCCGGAACCAGCCGTCCGGGTCGACCGGGCGATCAGTGCCCAGTTCGGCGACGCCGCTGGAGCCGCGCCACTGACCGTCCTGGTCGTGGTAGTGCATCACGACGCCGGCGGCGCCCGCGTCGATGAGTTCATCGAGGAGCTGCTGCAGACGCTGCATGCCGCCGCAGCACGAATGGCTCGCCGGGCGCCAGAACCTGAATGCGTTCCGGATTTTCCACCCGGTCCGGCAATGAGCCCGGGTCGGCGTTGAAC
>DATDKX010000470.1:0-26014 GCA_036519615.1 Propionibacteriaceae bacterium | reverse complement strand
CTGACTCGGAGTCGGGGCGCATGCTCAGGATTTGACCAAACCGGCGCTCCTCATCGCCCTCGAGGACGACGTACCCGCCCGTCTGCAGCGTCAATCCGTGCAAAGACACCTGAAAGGTGAACTGACGCCCATCTACCGAGGTGGCCAGTGGCAAGATGCTGCTTTCCACCTCAGCACGGGTGCGCCGGTACTCCTCGGCCAGGTCGGTCAACGATCCCATGGGTGTCCCTTGCTCAGCCGCCGAGCTTGCCAATCCATCCGACATCGCTACACACTCCTAGCCTCTGGTCGCCAGTCCTGACAAGGCCGGCGTGGGCGCGCGGACAAGGCGACTGCCATCCCGTAAGACATCATCGTGCCCACTCTGGTCCTCACGCGTCCTCACCCACAGCAGGTGAAATGGCGTCCGCGTGGCCTTCACGATGGGGATTCACCCGGATCGGGTGAAGTAACACCGCGACGGCGGTCTGATGGTTGTGCGTATCGACGTGAAGGGCTAGGGAGAGATTGATGGCGACCGATTTCGACGAGAGGGAGGGCGCGGCGGCTTCGCAATGCTGTGGAGCCTGTGGCGGCTGAGGTGGACTTCGCCCCGGAGGCGCACAAGGCGTACGAGGCGCTGGGATTCGGTGGCAGTCCGGTCGCCGCGGACGGCGTTGCCCGTCCGGAGTTGAAGTCCTTTCACCAGTCGGGGTGCATGTATGGGTCAGGTGACTGGGCAGGTCGTCGCTGCCGCGTTTGGATGCTTCAACCCGAAGGTGGTTGTGCCGGCAGTGGCGATGGGATGGCAGATCGCCGGCCGGGAGGCCATCCTCGACGCTCGGGAACGAGGCGCGACTGAGATGCTGCGGCGCGTCCTCGGTGACGAGCCTGAGGACCTGCCCAGGTCACCGACCCACTAAATGAGCAGCCTCCCGCCCGCATCGAGGCCCCGTGATTGGGTGATCTTATGACAGCGTCACTCTCACCGCATCCTTCTTCACCGGCATCCAAGGCAATCCCGCCATCCCAGAACAGGTCTCATCAAACGCACAGGTCAAACTGGCCAGCGGCATTCCGTTCATCTCCGACCAAGACCTGCGCACAGCACTCCAGGACGCAGAGGTGCCAGCTGCCACCGCCGACGCAATCGTCGCCGAAAACGAACAAGCTCGGCTCACCGGACTGAAAGCCTCCCTCGCCGTCTTGACGATCGCTGCCCTGCTGGCCTTCGTTTTCGCCACCGGAATACCAACCCGCCAACCCGGCGCGGCTCCCCCGACTGACGACGCGGAATCAGCGGTAAACAGCTCACACCCAGTGACGTAGCCAAGATTGTTGCTGTAGTCCACTGGGAAACTCGTCAGTGAATGAGGAGGCAGCAGCGCTAGACGCTGGCTGGACGACCGGGTTCGCGATCAGGCCAGGGGCGAAGGCCGCCCGAGGGGCGGCAGGATTTCACCTATGGCCGGTTGGCCGGTTGAGGAGTTGGGTCTAGCACTCGAGGCTTGCCAGTCCTCCCGGACCACAGCCACACCCCTGACAGCGCGCGCTGGGCCGTACAGCTGACACAACTGGCAGCAACATCCAACGAGCCGCTGAAACTGTGACCGACAATTCAGGAGGCCATGACACGGGCGAACTCGCCCCGCGACCTACGCCACCGTATGCGGAAGGGAAGCGCCATCAACACAGAAGAAACATCGGAGATGGGCACACAGGAACAGGCCGGGGAGAGCACAGAAGATGAGCCCACGACGCGACCGTCGGGTCATGTCCGGGAAACCGTCGTCATCATTGTCCTTTCGATCACGGCGGTACTGACGGCCTGGTGCGGCTTCGAGTCGTCGCAATGGAGTGGCGAAATGTCCATCGCCTTCAGCCAGGCGTCCAGCGCCAGGATCGAGGCCGCCCGGCAGGCCGGCGTCGCGAACGCTGCGCGCCAGGCGGATCTCACCATTTGGGGCGTCTACTTACAGGCTCGCGCTCAAGGCGACACCGCACTGGCAAGCTACGTGGAACAGCGCTTCACTGATCAATTCCGGGTTGCCTACAGAGTCTGGATTGCCGAGAACGAGCCAACCACCGGTCCATTCAAGATGAAGGAGTACATCCCGCCGGGAACGACCGAGGCCGCGGCCGCGGACCGGAGCGCCGACAGCCGCTTCGCTGATGCACTCGTGTTCAACCAGCGTGGAGACAACTACACCATCCTCACCGTGATCTTCGCGCTGGTCCTGTTCTTCGCCGCTGCATCTAGCCGCTTGGGCAGTCCGCACGCTCAATCGATCTTGCTCGGAGTGGCGATCACCTTTCTGATCACCGCCACAGTGGTCCTCGCCACCTTTCCCATCGATATCTGAGGTTCCACTACCAATAGGCACATGACCGGAGCACCCAACCTCAACCGAGCCTGGGCGGTCTGAGTGCTGCGTTTGGGCGTCACCCGCAGCGGGTGATGACTGCCCAAGCGGAGCACGTTAGCTTGGCGGTCGGGCGACGCATTCGTTCCTTGGCGGGATCGCAGACTGGAGGAGCGCCATGAGGCCTGACCGACATGCGCGGAGTCAGCCTCGACGACCTGGCGATCCTCGGCCCGATCATCGTGCTCAAGGTGAAATTCGCGCCCGATGAGTACAAACGACCGTTGGTCGCCGAGCTGCGCTCTACCCCGACGGCTCCCGCATCCTCGAGCTAGCCACCAAGTGCCCGCCGCGCGAAGGCTTCCAGGTGGCCGCGAGCTTCGGGCGTTCCTCTCCACGAAGGAAGTAAACCTTTCAGGCGAACAGCAGACCAAGACCACAGCAGCACTGCAATACTTCGCTGCCGACATGGAAAACCGCTGCCGGGCTCTAGTTGCACTCAGCCAATAACTTCGATGTACTCCGCTCGCCATGGTCGGTTGACTTCCTTGGTCGCTCATTCGGACATGCGTTCCTAGGAGGTTGAGCGATATGACCGCTGGCACGCCTGTCCTGACGGCCGGCTTCTGGCGTACGCGGCGCTCGGCGGCGATCGCGGGAATTGTATTCGCGGTCCTGCTTCTGGCGGCGATGTCGATGGCGCGCATCGCCTTGGCCGAAAGTAGCTTTCAGACCCTTCAGGCCGATGCGCAGCGGCGCGCGCTGATCCGGCTCAGTATCGGTCTGGTTCCGTTCGCGGGCATCGCCTTCTTGTGGTTTATCGGTGTGGTACGCGAGCAACTCGGAGAGGTCGAGGATCGGCTGTTCTCCACGGTGTTCATGGGCAGCGGGCTCCTCTTTCTGGCCATGCTGTTTGGCGCGACAGTGACCTCGGCCAGCTTGCTGGCGATGCTCGCCGGACAGAGAGCCAACGCCGATGTCTTCGCATACGGCCGCGACATCAGCCAGGGATACATGTCCGTATACGCCATGCGGATGGCGGCGGTGTTCACGATCTCGGTGAGTACGGCAGCGCGCAGAACCGCAGCCCTGCCGCGGTGGGTTTCATACCTGGGATACCTGATCGCCCTGGTTCTTTTAGTAGCGGCTGGCGAGCACCGGTGGACACAACTCGTGTTTCCGAGCTGGGTTCTGCTGGTAAGCCTGGTGATTCTCTTCGTTCGGCCACCGAACCGTGTCCGGAGAGTCGAGGTCGGTCCCGACGCAGACACGGAGATGGGAGCGCAATGAGCTAGCCATAGAGACGCGGTCGCCGGAGCCGTAGTTCAGTGGTTGAGCCGCATTCTGTCGGCCCTGACGACTCAGCGCGCACGTTGGCAAGATGATCAAGAGCAGCGAGGCCGCAGCCAGGCCGCACAAGCTCCAGAAACTGCGGGCAATGCTGCATAGTCGCGACAAGTCTCGCCGAGCCGATAGCACCTACGACTTGGTGCCACCCCTGGCAGTCGGTACGTACGGACGAATCAGTACCTCTCCATCGGACCGTAGCGTCCACGATGAGTTTACGTATCCAATGCGTAGCACGACCAATGAACCGAGGGGGTTGTTGGTTCGAGTCCAACCGGGGAGCGGGACTAGAACCTGGTGGGCGGATATCCCGGGCTGTGATGGGCGATCTTGCCGACATGCCTCGGCTGACGTCGAGGTTCAGCGGCGCGATCAGTCCCGGCTAAGTAACTCGGTGGATGCCCGGACACTCCCATGTGGCGCTGAGGACCTCGTTGTGGGGCTGGTACATGCGCAGAATCACGAACCAGGTGCCATTCTCGGGGCAGGGGAGCCAGTTGGCGGCATGCGTCTCCTCGGGCGCATTGTGCTGGATAAAGATAGTGATCCCGCCATCAGGATCCCGCGCGAGGCCGGCTGTCCGATCACCGACTGCGTAGCGATTGGCCGGGTTCGGCACTAGGTTCATGTCGGCCTTGTACATAGTCAGGGACCAGAAGGCATCAACGGGGGGTAGGTTGTCGCCGGTGAAGTGCAACTCGTAAGAGCCGTCACTTGACAGCGGCTTGCCGTCGGCGTCCTGCATGTTTACCAGATAGACAGCTTCGGCCGGATCGTTTGCCACAATGCCGGCGAGCGACTGGTCCGCCGCACGAAGGAGGAAGTCATCGCCCGCTCGCCCCTCGGTGGGCGGCGGGTAGCGCCAGCCGTTCACGACCGTTGCCCAGGCGCCGCTGAGAAACTGCTGCTGCAAGATCGTCATGCCGGCGACTGCGGCGCGGGCGAGACCCTTCTTCACGCTGTCAGGCTGCGCATCCACGTCCATACCCGCACCAATCCCGATCCCAGCAAACTGCTGCAGCAGGACCGCATGATGGTCCGGCGGCGGGTTCTCGGCCAAGACCGCGTTGAGGGTCTTCCACGGCCCGAGCGGATCTGCTGTCACAGGGACCGGCGTCAAGACGTCTCGGCGTTCGGGCACCTTCGGGTCGTCTTCGCCCCAGAGACTGAGAGGCGTCAGTGTGTACTGCGCCTGAAGCGCCCGGACGTTTGCGACATCGTCCGCGCCGTCGACCAAAGTGCGGCCAAGGCAGAGAATCCATGGTGTGGGTGCGGGCATGGTCGCGATCACCCCCTCCGGAACCAGTCCACGCCAGCCCGATGTGGCGATCAGATACTGCCCGGCATTGGATCCGGTGGTGCGGCTGCCCACGTAGTCGAAGTTGTCCGATGACATGGCTGACAACTCAAAGGAAAAGTAGCGGTCACCCATGTCGGGATGGGACAGGATCACGGGCTCGTCGCTGAGGTCGATCCAGGACACCGAGTACATGGTGTCGTTGTTCGGACAGCCACCGTCTTGGTAGGTAGCGTCGAGCACCCCGGGCGCGTGCCAGAACTGGCCCACTGAAGAGTAAGGGACGTGTTCGGGGTCCTGCGGTTGCGTTACCCACTTGTACCGAGTCTGGGCCCCGTAAACGTAGGGAAACCCATACACCAGCGCAGTCATCCCCAATGCGTAGGCGTACTCCTCTTGCCAATCCAACGACTCCACAGCATTCACCATGCCGAGCACCTCCCGCTCAAGCCGTATTCACCGAAGCCCAGCACGGCGCGAACGCGACCGGGGGACATGGCCCATCGTGGCCTCTCAACGGTTAATGCGGCATCACCCGCTGCGGATGAAATGGCGCCGGGAGACCAGCCGAGCACCCTACCCGCATCTGGCGGCGGATGGCAGGCCATGAAACTTCTCCGGAGCGTCAGACCCATACCCCGCGGGGAGACACCCGCGAGTGAGCGCCGGCTTAGGATCCGCTCTCCCGCCTCAGCAGTCCAGCACGGCGACGCCATGCCTCGGCAGATTCAGCCGGCTGCTTGGCTCGCTGCCGGTCTGCGGGTCAATCTCTCAAGATCGTCAAGGAACATGTTCGCCCACTTGTAGATGTCATGATCGACAACCTGGCGGCGCATGGCCTTCATCCGTCGCGCCTTGTTCTGCGGCGAATCGTTCATCGCTTCCACCAGGCGATCTTTGAGGCCATCAATGTCGTGAGGATTGACCAGATACGCCTGGCGCAACTCCCGTGCTGCACCGGTGAACTCACTGAGCACCAGCGCGCCGTCGTCTCGCTGCCGGCAGGCGACGTATTCCTTGGCCACTAAGTTCATGCCATCACGCAGCGGCGTGACGACCATGACATCGGCTTCGCGGTAGAACGCTGCCATCTCTAGACGCGGATAGGACACGTGCATATACACAATGGGCGGGCGGCCGATGCGGGAAGTGTCGCCATTGATTCGGCCGACCAGCCGGTCGATGTCGTCCCGGAGCTGCCGATACTGCTCGACTCGCTGGCGTGAAGGAATGGCCAGCTGGAGGAATACGGCATCGTCTGTGTCGATTCGTCCCTCTGCGACCAGCTCGCCGAAGGCTTGGATTCGCTCCAAGATTCCTTTCGTGTAGTCGAGACGGTCGACACCGAGAAAAATCACCCGAGGGTCGCCAAGGTCATGACGGATCTGGGCCGCGCGTTCGGCGGCCTCTTGGGTAGCCGCAAGCTGGTTGAAGCCCTTGGCATCAATCGCTATGGGATATGCCCGAGCCAGCACATCGCGGCCATCGGGCATGCGGATCAGATCCCGCTGAGTCTCCAGGCCAAGCCGCTGCCGGACCAGCTGGACAAAGTTTTGGGCGCCGCCTGGCAGTTGAAAGCCGACCAGATCAGCGCCCAGTAACCCGTCCAGAATCTGCTGTCGCCACGGGAGTTGGACGTAGAGCTCCCGCGGCGGAAAGGGAATATGGAGAAAGAAACCGATCCTCAAGTCAGGTCGGTGACGTCGTAACATCCGCGGGACGAGCTGCAGATGGTAGTCCTGAACCCACACCACAGCACCTTCAGCCGCCACCTGCGCTGTGCGATCTGCGAACCGCTGATTGATCTCGACGTAGGTCTCCCACCATTCCCGGCGGAACTGCGGCGTGGCAATGGCGTCGTGATATAGCGGCCAGAGCGTCGCATTGGAGAAACCCTCGTAGTAGTCCTCGACTTCAGATGAGGACAGCGGGACCGGCACCAGCGTCAGTTCGTCGTCCTCGAACGGTTCCAACTCCTCATCCGCTGCGCCGTGCCAGCCGACCCAGGCGCCGTGTCGCTTGTGCATGATCGGGTCGAACGCGGTGACCAATCCGCCGGGTGACGGGCGCCAGTCAGCAGTGCCGTCAGGCCGTTCGACCCGGTCGACCGGGAGTCGATTCGCCACTACGACAAAGGAGGCCGGATCCAGTCTCCAACCCTGATGCGGCGGACTCATAACGTCGTGACCTCCCTACGGCGTTGTCTTTGACCTTAACCGCACTTTGCGGCTGGGGGCCAGCGCGGGGACCGCGCGCTGTTGGCGGGAGAAGACGGCAATGCTTGGGCAGCCGGTTTGGCTCTCGCGTGGTGGGTGTGGCTAACGCGACATGATGTCTGACAGGCTCGCTCTATGAGCGTTCCCGAACCGCTCTCGGCCCTCGCAGCCGCGGCTCTGGAAGCTATCGTGAGATCGCCTTCAGAGACACTCGTTGCCTCGGACTTTGACGGCACCCTGGCACCGATCGTCGATGACCCCGAGCGGACGTACGCGGATCCTGACGCTGTGGCCGCACTTGGCCGGCTCGGCGAGCATGTCGGCGCTGTCGTGGTGATCACTGGCCGCCCGGCGCGGATGGCAGTTCGACTCGGTCGTTTTCGCGAGGTGGCCGGGTTAGGCTCCATGATCGTCTTAGGCCAGTACGGGTTGACATCCGGCAAGAACGTATGGGAGATCCGCTCTCCTGGTATAGACAAGGGTGCGACGTTGCGGACCATCGTCGATGAAAGTGCTGCCCGCCAGGTGGTCTTTGCTGGTGATGATCTTGGTGATCTTCCGGCCTTTCGGGCGGTACGCGAACTGGCGACGCAGGGAGTGGCAGGACTACTCGTCTGCTCGGCATCGACCGAGGAGGATGCTCTGACCGAGCTATCTGATGTGATCGTCGACGGCCCCGGTGGTCTCGCGGTATGGCTGAACAAGCTCGCCGATCGGCTGGGCGCTGAATCACGATGACAGGCTCGTTCGCAGCCCCGACAAGTCCGAGCATCGTCGCAGAACCGCCTGAGCAACGGCGGACCCTCGCGGTCCTGCTTTTGGCACAGATCTTGAGTGGTGCCGGGCTGGCCGCGGGTATCACAGTCGGCGCGTTGCTTGCCGAGCAGATGTTGGGCTCTAGCCGCTTGTCTGGACTGCCGACCGTCTTCTTCACCGTCGGCTCAGCTGCAGCTGCCGTCGGCTTGGGCCGCCTCAGTCAGCGTTTCGGCCGTCGTGTGGGACTAAGCACGGGCTACCTCACCGGCGCATTGGGCACTGTGGGAGTGGTGGTCGCAGCCGGCATCGGGAACATCGTCCTGCTTTTCGCCTCGATGATTGTTTACGGCGCCGGCGCCGCGACGAATCTGCAGGCCCGCTACGCAGGAGCCGATCTGGCTGCACCATCGCGTCGCGGCCGAGCTGTGAGCATCGTGCTTGTTGCCACTGCGGTCGGTGCGATCCTTGGCCCCAACCTGGTCAGTACGACGGGGATGGTGGCCACGAAGATCGGGTTCCCGGCTCTGGCCGGGCCGTTCATGCTTGCTGGTCTTGCGTACGGCGCGGGGGCTGCGGTGCTGTGGCTGCTGCTGCGACCAGATCCGCTGCTGCTGGCTCGAAGCATTGCTGCCGAGGCGTCCTCTCGGAGTGCGACACCAGCCGAACCCTCCAAAGCGGGCGCTTTGGCAGGGTCTCGGCAACGGTGGTCATGGGCACTTGCCAGCGGTGCTGGCATCATGATCCTGACGCAGTTGATCATGGTGGCGATTATGACGATCACTCCGATTCACATCGAGCACCATGGGCATGGCGTTGGCGTTACCGGCATTGTCATCGGTGCCCACGTTGCCGGCATGTTCCTGCCATCGCCCTTTTCTGGTTGGCTGGTCGACCGTTACGGGTACCTTGCCATTGCGGTCGCGGCGGGCGTCACGCTGTTGGCGGCTGGGCTCATCGCAGCCTGGGCGCCAGTCGATTCGGTAGCGACGCTCGTACTGGCACTGGTCTTGCTCGGAGTGGGCTGGAATCTCGGACTGGTCAGCGGTACCACCCTGGTTACCGACGCTGTGCCGTTGGAAACCCGGGCCCGCACACAGGGCGTAGTTGATCTTGGCATCGCTCTGGCTGGGGCTGGCGGCGGACTAAGTTCCGGGTTGATCTTCGCGGCGACGAGCTATGCAACTCTCACCCTGGCCGGCGGTCTGCTTGCTTTGTTGATTATTCCGATTGTGGCTCTCGCCCGACCGGCACCGATCAAGCAGTCATAACTTCCAAGGCATGGTTGCATTTAAGCATGAAGAAGATCGGGTTCCTGTCGTTCGGGCATTGGACGGCGTCGCCGCAATCGCAAACGCGTTCGGCAACCGATGCCCTGCTGCAATCCATTGAACTGGCGGTCGCGACCGAGGAGGTCGGGGCGGACGGCGCGTATTTCCGGATACACCACTTCGCACGCCAGCTGTCCTCGCCCTTTCCGCTGCTCGCCGCCATAGGGGCGAGAACGAGCCGGATCGAGATAGGTACCGGCGTGATCGATATGCGCTACGAGAACCCGCTGTATATGGCCGAGGACGCGGGTGCCGCAGACCTCATCTCGGGCGGACGGCTTCAGCTGGGCATTAGCCGCGGGTCACCGGAGCAGGTAATCGACGGGTTTCGGTACTTCGGCTATGCCCCTGCTGAGGGCTCGGACCATGCTGCGATGGCTCGGGAGCACGCTGCGGTCTTTCTCGAGGTGATTAAAGGCGAGGGGTTCGCACAACCCAATCCGCGGCCGATGTTCCCCAATCCGCCAGGTCTGCTGCGGATAGAGCCGCACTCGGCCGGGCTTCGTGACCGGATCTGGTGGGGTGCCGGAACGCGCCAGACGGCTGAATGGGCCGGAAAGCAGGGCATGAACTTGATGAGTTCAACACTGCTGACTGAAGACACCGGGGTCGCGTTCCATCAACTTCAGGCCGAGCAGATTCAACGGTTCCGCGACGCCTGGACGGCCGCCGGTCATGAAAGGGAGCCGCGGGTCTCGATCAGTCGCAGCATCTTCCCGATCGTGAGCGACCTAGACGACGCGTACTTCGGTCAAGCGGCTGACAGCCAGGACCACGTTGGTTACCTGGACGGCGGCCTAGCACGATTCGGCAAGACGTACGCAGGGGAGCCGGACCAGCTGGTGAAGGAACTCGCCGACGACGAGGCGATCGCGGCTGCAGACACACTGCTTCTCACCGTTCCCAACCAGCTCGGCGTCGACTACAACGCCCACTTGATCGACAGTGTGGTGCGCTACGTCGCACCGGAGCTTGGCTGGCGCTGAGACTAGCTGTGCCGCTGAGGAACGAGCTGTCTGGCGGTGACCAGGTAAGAAATCTGGAGATGCTTGTGACGGCGGCTCGCCGGGCGGGCGTGGATGATCCGCGGGTGCTCGAGGCAATGCGGAGAGTGCCGCGGGCGGCGTACGTGCCGCTCGATCAGGTCGGGTCGGCGTACCGCGATGAACCGCTGCGGATTCCGCATGGCCAGGTGACTACCCAGCCCTCATTGTCGGCATGCATGGTTCAGGCCCTCCGGCTTACCGGAACAGAACACGTCCTTGAGGTTGGCACGGGCTACGGCTACCAGACCGCACTACTGGCTCACTTGGCGTCGTTTGTCACCAGCATCGAGCGATGGCCCGACCTGGCCGAGACGGCACGGCGGCATCTCATGGCACAGCAGATCATGAACGTACGAGTCGTCGACGGCGACGGCACCGAAGGAGTGCCGTCGGCAGCGCCATACGACGCAATCCTGGTGTCGGCAGCGTTTCCGGAAGTGCCCGAACCGCTCGTGAACCAACTCCGGATTGCCGGCCGGTTGGTGCAACCGATCGGTCCGGGCGGCGCCGAGCGGGTCACCGTGTTCGAGGGAACCGCCAACGGCCTCATCTCACTCGAGGTGGTGAGTCATGCCAGGTTCGTGCGCCTGTACGGCCGACACGGTTACGAGTGACAGCTCGGCGACCGCGCTTGCCACGCCCTTCTCACTCTGGTTCAAGCGTGCGCACATCCGTGTTGGCTCCGCACACGACGACGACGACGCGTTCGCTGGGGGCGGGTTGGTAGGCACCAGAGCTGAGCGCGGCAAAGGCGGCCGCGGCTCCGTGCTCGGCTGGAATGCGGTACTCCCGCCACAGCTGCAATCGCGCCGAGACAATCGCGTCCTCGTCCACGAGGACCGAGGTTGGAGAGACTCGCGATGCAATCGTGAACGCGATTTCGCCGAGGCGGCGGGCTCCGAGTGAGTCGGCTGCCACACCAGACACAGACACATCGACGGGACGGCCGGCCTCCAGCGCCGCATGCAGCGTGGGGCAGGTGAACGGTTCGACCGCAACGACTCGTGCCCGGCCCTCGGCTGCAGCTGCTATGCCAGCGTAGAGTCCGCCGCCGCCCACCGCGACGACGATGGTGTCGATATCTGGTTCCTCCTCGAGAATTTCCTCGGCGAGGGTGCCGGCGCCTGCCGCGATCTCAAGCTGGTCGTAGGCGTGGGATAAGAGAGCTCCGCTCCGGTTCGCGTAGTCGATGGCCGCTTCAGATGCCTCGGCATACTCAGAGCCGACCTGCTGCACGTCGGCGCCGTATTCCCGGATCCGTTCGATCTTGACCGACGGTGCCGTTTCGGGGACGAATACCGTGGCTCTCACGCCCAGCGTGGCCGCAGCGTACGCGTTGGCGAGTCCCGCATTGCCGCCGGAAGCAATAACGACCCCAGCTGCAGGGTCGAGCTCTCCCCGATCACGAGCAGCGAGGAGACGGTTGAAGGCTCCACGGGTCTTGAAGACGCCGGTGTACTGCAAGAACTCGCACTTCAGCCACAGCGGCTCTGGTCGCGACGTGGCGCCAAGCAGGGGAGTGCGGCGTACATAGCGATTGATGCGTGTCCGGGCTGTGAGGACATCCTCTCGTGTGATCACGGCTTCAGCGAACCATGTGCTAGCGCGGGCGGACTCGAGCACGCAACGGTTATGAGGACCTCCGGCGTGAACGTTATGCGGCCAGCCGTGATGCGCGGAAGAGCTCTGAGCGTACTGCACCGGATACTTACCTGTTGGAAGAGGGGTATCAAGATCAAAAGCACGACCGAGTTAGCGGCTGAGCACCTCTTCAAGCGCCCGACAGAGCGATAGGCTCCCCTGCCATGACCTTCAGCCAGGCCATGGAACACGTGGCGCAAGTGTTCGAGGCGATCGGCGCGCTCGTGTTGCTGGTTGGGTTGTTGTTCTGTTTCACGCTTGCGATCCGGGCCTTTCGTCGATCGGGCGACGGTCGTCGCGCTTACCAAGTGCTGCGCGAGTCCTTTGGCGGCGTGATCTTACTTGGCATCGAGATCCTGGTGGCTGCCGATCTCGTGCGGACCGTTGCGGTCGCCACGACGCTGGAGAACGTCGTGATTCTGGGCCTCATTGTGCTGATTCGGACGGTCCTCAGTTTTTCACTGGAAATCGAGATCGAAGGAGTGGCGCCCTGGCGTCGGGCGATGGTCGGCGGAGCGGGTCGGATCCGACAGGCAGCGGCGAAGGCCGGCACCGAAGGCGTAGGCCCTGGCTAACCTGACGAAGTAGAAAGGGACAAATCGCGAGGGGTCACAACATGATATTGAGCGTGCGGATACTGCCGTCTGACTCTGACTGAGTGACGTATCCACTAGCCCCCTGGTAAGCCCCCGTCCCACCAACGATCGCAAACGTTAATGGCTTCAAAGGTTCAAAGTTGCCATCAAAGAGAGCCACCCCCCGTACGATGACCTGACCCTTCGGCAAGGCGCTTGGCAGATCGGCGGTGACGGCGTCGAACATAAACGTGCCCTCGTATTGGAAGAGCATGCTGCCCTCGGGAAAGAATTTATCGTTCGCGTCGGCCACACGGAGAGTCGTCGCGAATCCTGAATGCGTGCCCGCAAGCCGGTTCTGCGGGGACTGCGGAAGTCCGTTTCCCGGCTGCTTACTGTCGATGCGTTCGAGAATAAGATCGTCGCTGAATACGAACCGATAGCGCGGGCCGGGAGGACCGGGGAGCCGGCCATCAACAGGGGTCACTGTGACGTCCACCTCGACTTCGATGGTCGCGGTGACTTTCACTTCGATTTCCACGCTTGGCTCTCCTCCTAGACCGCAGATCGAGTCGGTTCAGTATTCCAGTGAGCCGGTCTCGCGGGTGGTCACGACGGTCGGCATGCCCGCTCAATATGGAATAACTGCAAGGTCAGGCGCGAAGCTGTAGAGAACGGCTGTATGTACGCTCAAGTAGGGCGGGCGGGACTCGAAACCCGCGACCGGAGGATTATGAGGACTTCCGGCCTAAACGCTATGCGGCTAGGCGTGATGAGCGGTGGAGATTCGAGCGTAGCGCGTCGAATACTTTCCTGTTGGAGGGAGGCGAAATCAAGATCAGCAACCGCTGATTTATGCGGCCCCGACCGGTGTAGCAAGCACCGACCAGGGCCTAGGCAAACCCCTACGCATCTAGGAGTTCACCCAATGAATCAAACTACCCAGTTGGCCTCTGGCCTGATCAACGGCCACGACCGCCTAACCATCGAACTGGTCCAACCGCCCGACATGCCAGCGGCGATCCTGCTCAAATGGCCAGCGAAACCATCAATCACCACACCGGACGGGTACGGCAACGCGGCGGCAGCGGCGATGCAAGTGTTGGCGGCGGCAGTAGTCGAGCTGGCGGCGATCAGGGCCTGGCGGAAACTGTGAACGACGGTCGAGGGATGACTCGCATGCCCGACTTGGCCGGCCTCTTAGCTGGCGCTGCGACGGAACTCGACCGCTTCGACAGCGATCCCGGCCCACTCCTCACTGTCCAAGACGGGGTAGACGTTAAAGTCCAAGAAGGCGCCGAATATCGCGGTATCACGTGCGATCAACGTGGGGTCCTCTGTCTCGACGACCGCGAAGCCACCGCGGCCGTCGATTCTGTCGAGAAACTGCAGGAAATTATTGCCCTCAGCAGGTGACCACTTTTTGAAGACCTGCAAAGCCCGCTCCAGCGTCTCCTCTGAGGCACTCGAGCGAGGCTCCCAAGCGAGTACATATTTCATGCCGTCTCCTTCGACCCAGCGGCGCCTTCCGTCGGCGTCGTCTTTGCCCCCACCCAACCATCGCAAATCAGACACGGTCAACCGCTATGCGGTCAGGAACTCAGCGGTTCCTGGCCATCCGCTGCCGCTGATGCTCCCGACACTTACTGCAAACACAGCCGTGCACGTACGCGGCGGTGGTGCCGTGCCGGAGGTCTGCCCGGCGGGTTGCTGTCAGGGCGGCCTCCAGCTTCTCGGATCATTCGTGGTCGGTCTTGGTGAGCCCCCACACCTGATTGGAAGTCAGGCCAAGCTCACGCAGTATCTGCCTGAACGGCTGGCCGCGATAGATCGCATCGAGGAGCTGCTGGCGCACCTCGGCCGGGAGTCGCCTTTGCGCCTTGCGCCGGAAGCGGGCCTTGGCTGTATCGCTTTGGAATTGGCGACATTGAGCGCAGCTACATCCAGCATTCCATCTCGCGATGGTGCCGTGGGCCGCACGATTGCCTCGCCGTCGGCCCTCTGGATCGGTAAGATCACGAACCTCCTGCAGTTGCTCCCGTGTCCACGGCGGCCCAGGGATCAGTCCGAGGGAGAGCCACCGGCGAACCACAGGCGGTGACACATCGCAGACGGCCGCTGCTTGACGGACGGAGGCGATCTCGTCCGGTCCGCGCACCGCACGAACGTTATCGGACTCGTTGACACCGGGCGCCCTCGCGTGACATCTATCGAATCTTCGTTCGATACTTAGCCATGTCCACGAAAGATCAAATACTGTCCTCCGAGCTCCACGCGAAGCGTTACTCACCGCCAGACGCCCCGAACTCCAACCATTGATTGATCATCTCCGCGAGGTAGCGCGGGGCCGCGACGACATCCGAACAGAGTGCGCCGGCATCCTTGCCGGTTCCTGGTTTTCGAGCACCGCCCGGCGAGGCGAAGACCTCATTGCAGCCGGACTCTTAATGCTCGCCGGACCGGTTGATCTTGACGAACTAGACCGGTGGATGCGGATTGGTTGGGAGCGTCGCCGCGGGGCAGATGTTCCGTACGGCCCGACCGGCTAACCGACCGCGGTGTCATCACGGCTGGTGTTGGCTCGCGGCTTTCCGCAGACTGACTAGCGCTGCAAATCAGCCATCCGGCGGGCCGCTTCCTCAATGCCCTTCTTCGCGTCCTCAAGGGTCATGCATGGAGTCAGCGTGATCTTGACGTTCGCGCGCTGAAAGAGGGGCTCACTAATCACCGGAATTTCCGACGCGTCCGCCAAGTCGAAGACCGCAAAGAAAACGCGCTCTCCCTCCTCAACGAAGCCGTAGAGGGCTTCCGGTTGGAGGGCGTCTTGGATCTGATCGAGTGCCTCTGCTGCCGCGCCGCTGCGGAAAGCTTCGTTAGCGGCTTTAGTGTCGAGGACAGCTTTAAGCAACATCCGCATGACAACCTCCAGATGAATCGGGCCGGGGGGTCCGATCGCCTGGGCCGAGATGGGTTGAGTCATCCCGGCGATCGACACCTGCCGGGCGGTGCTAAGGCCGATGCTACTGAGGCCAGGATGCCGACCGATAGTGCCGTTCGGCCCAACCAGCTAGCAATCCCGCTCTGGCGCGGACCGACCGCGGTGGCCTTCCAGGTCTTACGCCGCCACTGCCCCGAGCCGGCCCGCCACTCGCGACGCTAACACTTCGCAAGTTGCAAAAGTCAGCGGTTTAGCCGTTTCACCACCAGTGATGCTGCTATCCGACACCACCACCACGGACGCGTCCGCCACACAGTCACATCAACCAATTGGCTCAATTCAGTAGTGCTTTGGTGTTAGTGGGAATCTATAGGCAGTGACCGCATCCACAGCAAATATTTGCGCACCAGCGGCAGCGCGTATGATCAAGATTTAGGGGTCATGGAGGTGACGGTCCGATGATGGTCATGCTGACTCTGCTTCTGGTGGGCCTGCTGTTCGTCGCCGTGTACATTGTCGCGACGTTGATCGAGGAGAAGAGGGACGAGACGTGGGGAGCCGCCGCTCCCGGCCGACTACGGGCCTGGGGCACAGCCTGGCGACATCGTCGTGGACATGGACGCTATAGCGGTAGCGCTCGGTAGTCCCCCACGCGGCTTCGGCGGTACGGGAGGCCTGTAGGGCCGCAGAGAGCTGTACACCAAAGGAGGCGGCCGGTAGCCGTAACGGGCAGCCGCCGCCAAAGCCTCAGCCAACTGCTGCGGCGAAGGGGTCACGGGCGATTCAAAAAACGAACACCCATAAAGCGGCCGCTGCTGCGATCGATCGACACAAGCGCCGACAGGCCAGGTTTGCCGACCAACTCCGCGAAAGCCTGCATGCCAGACTGGAAACGAACCAGCAACATTCCGTAGTCACCCGGCGTCGCATGCGCAACATCCGAGGCCCCCGGCGCCGAAGCGTACACAGCCCGATGGCTGCGCCACCCGGACTCCTCAGCCGCTTTCAGCGCCGTATGCGCCTCACGCCACCACAAACGGTTATAGCCGCTCTCCCGCTCCGACACCCGCACAGCCAAGGTGCGCGACGGGATGTCGATGTCAGCAGTGCCGTCAACCACAACCGGCGCCGGGACACGCTCCTGAGCCCTGACAGTCACGACGCATCCCCCTCGTCACGGATGGGATGGAAAACCATTTCGCCGGAATTGGCCAACGCATGCTGCAACACGCTCTGCCTCTTCGGCTGAGCATCACGGGCAGCCTGCAGCATCACACTGGAAGCGCTCACACCTACAGGGAGCGCCTCCGCGGGGACACCGCCCCAAATCTGTGAACGGCGCAACTGGTCATCCGCAACAGCCTTCGCTTCCACCAACTTGCGGTGCCGAGCCTGCCGCTCCTCACGCTCACGCTCCTCGGCGAACAACAGCCGGGCAGCGTCACGGCTAACCGACATCCTGCCAATGTCATCAGCCACAACCTCGATATGCCGATCAGCGAGATAGCTGGCCCACCCTCCGACTGGCGCATCCAGATCCAACTGAAGCACCGACAGCGGGACGAGCGGCTCAAGCGGCTCTGTCACATCGGAGGCCGGCTCAGCGACAGGGGCAGTGGCTTTGTTAAACATTTCTAGTTCTCCAATATCAATTCAGGGTGTGGTGATGGCGGGGCGGCAGGACGGTGTGTTCACCGGTGAAAGGAGTAGTCCGACTGATCCGCCTTCGGGCTCGAGCCTGATTTAACGCACCCGTGTGCGACCCGAGCTGCCGTTGACCGCCCACGCCAAGTTCATTCATTGCGCCCCGCCAAAGCCAAGGCGTTAAGCAAACGGACACGCTCAGAATCCGGCAACTCAGCAGCTCGCAGCGCCAACTCCCTCGCCAGCCGCACCGGCTTCGAAGCACCCCACCGCTGGGCAGCCAACTCCCGCATCACAGCAGATACCTGTGCGGCATCACTCATACCGCAATTCTACTACGGACGAAGCTAACCATCAGCTTTATCCGAAGCATTACAATCCATCCATGGCATGGGCCGGCGGGCCACGCGCACCCAAGAAAGACCGCGGGTATGGGTACGCCTATCAGAAGCTGCGCAAGGCGCTACTGCCACAGGCCTACGGCACACCGTGTGTGCGATGCGGACAACCCATGCTCAAAGGCCAAGAGCTCCACCTCGACCACGCCGACTGGGACCGCAGCAAACTCCTCGGCTTTTCTCACAAGGCATGCAACCTCCGAGCAGCAGCCAAGAAAGCCAGAGCCATCCAGCTCTACGGCAAACGAACCAAGACCGACGCGCACCGCTGGTAAGCCCCGCTTTTTGTGATCTTGGAACTTCGGCACCGGCAGGAGACCACGCATCCACTCACAGCCAAACGCTTAGCGCTTATCTCAACCGCGATTTTTGGCAGCTCGGAACAAGATCACCGGCAGGAGACCATCTCCGGATACAGCCGATTCCGATTGCCATTGCCACGACACCCGAATTTTTGAATGGCGCATCGAGGTCACCGGCAGGAGACTACTCATTCTTATTCACGGCATTTTTTCAAGATGATCTTGATTCGTCTACCCCTGTAAGCCCCTGGACGCTCCGAGACAGCCCTAGATACTCAGGCCGACCGCCGAAAGCCTCAGAGAGGCAGCTGAGGCCGATTACGGCATCCGTAGGGGGTACCTCGGGGAGAAAAGTTTGGTCTCCTGCCGGTCCCGAAGCGAGCCCAGTAAGAAAGCCGGGTCTCTCTGCCGCCCGATCATGGATGGTGGGGCCTCATCGTGGATGGTGGCTATCATTCGCGTTCGACGAGGATCACGACGGTCTCGGGGATCACGCCGTCGTACTCCATGGCCTCAGCGGTCTCGGGGCTCTCCATCATGCGCTTGATGGTGTCCATGTCCGGAACGTCGAGCACCAGACCGGTACGGCTGGGGTTCTCCAGATCGACGAACTTGCGGATGTTCTTGATCCCGAGCGGGCTCATCAACTCTTCACGCTTCGGCGACGAAAGCCAATGCTCAACGTCCTTGACGTTGTGGTGCACGATCACCGTGGGCACGGTCCCTCCTGGGGCTGCTTGGCCCGAGCCTCCATGCCGGGCCTGGTTACGGCAAATGCTAGTGCTCCACTCTCCCGTGTCCCCCACAGGTGTTGATTTGCTGTCCGCAGGCCTCGGCATCCCGAGTTTGCACCGCCCAAAAGGAGTGTGGCCTCCGGAATGCATTCCGAGGCCACACAGTGCTTCAGTGCTCCTGCTCCTACTTGCAGCCAGGCACGTCCGTCGTCTGGCCCGGAGGATGGCATTTGTTATTGCCTGTACCCCCACCGTTGCCTGGCCCGAACGCCGGATCGGCGTAGGCCATTGGAGCAGCCACCCCGAGACTTAGCACTGCCGCCGTGATCGCCACGAGGATTCTGCGCTTCACGACACTTCTCCTTTCTCGGGCTGCCCGCTACAGCCCGCTATCCAAGCGCAATACACCTAATGGGCTCATACCCCAGGCCGGTCTGCTAGGTCGGCTGGGTTGGACCGTCGGTTCGCGGTGTTTGGACGCCTTCAATACACCGTGGGCGAGAAACCTCAGATCGAGAGCGGCGCGGGTCACCGCGAACCGGCGAGTTCTGTCGAGATCATGCTCGTGTTCCGTGCCACCCGCAGGATCACCTCTCAGTTGCCGGGAGCCGTGGAGCTCCTGTCTAGAGCGAGGGCCTGCGGTTTGCAGGGGTCACGAACGGCTGGTCGGATGCCGAGCCACGAGCTCTTCCATTAGGTCGCCTGCGTGTCTCCCACGGCAAGAACCGCCATCCAAGACAGGAGGAACTGAACTGTGACGACCGTGTTCTGCGGGATCGACCGGGCCGAGACCCATCATGACGTCGCACTCGTCGACGCCGAGGGGCGGCCGCTGGCTCGCTGCCGCATTGCCGACGACTTAGCAGGGCTCGAATCCCTTATCGAGCTGCTGGCCAAGTACGGCGACGACGCCGAGCGCCCGATCCCGGTCGCGATCGAGACCGGCCGGGGGCTATTAGTGGCCTGCTTGCGCGCGACGACCCGTCAGATTTATCCGATCAATCCGATGGCCGTATCTCGATACCGCGACCGCCACTCGCCCGCCGGGAAGAAGAGTGACCACGGCGACGCCTTGGTGTTGGCGCACATCCTGCGTACCGACCGGGCGGCTCATCGACCGCTACCAGCCGACACCGAGTTGGCTCAGTCGATTGCCGTCTTGGCGCGAGCACAGCAAGACGCGGTGTGGGACCGAACCCAAGCACACAACAAGCTTCGGTCCCACCTGAGGGAGTATTTCCCGGCGTTCCTGACCGCCTTCGCCAGCAAGCGCGACGGCATCACACGGCCAGACGCCCGAGCCGTCCTCGCCGCCGCACCCACACCCGAGGCGGCCGCGAAGCTCCCCAAGTCCCGGATTATCTTGCTGCTACGCAAGGCCGGACGCCAGCGTGGCATCGAGGTCGAAGCGGCCCGCCTCCTGTTGATCTTTCGCCAACCGCAGATGCGGCAACTGCCGTTAGTGGAAGAGGCGATGGGCCGGCAGGCTTTAGCCCTCCTCGGGCAGCTCAGCGCGGCAAGCCAAAGCGCTCACGATCTCGGCGAAGCAGCGGCACAGGCATTCCGAACCCATCCCGACGCCGGCATCATGACCAGCTTCCCGGGCATCAGCGACATCACCGGCGCACGTGTGCTGGGCGAGCTTGGCGATGACCGCTCCCGGTTCGCCGACGCTCGTGCCGTGAAGGCCTACGCCGGCGCCGCGCCCGTCACCCGAGCCAGCGGCAAGTCCCGCGCCGTCAACCACCGCCGCATCAAGAACCAACGCCTCGCCTCCACCGGATATCTCTGGGCCTTCTCCACCCTCACCGCCTCGCCCGGAGCCCGCGCTCACTACGACCGACGCCGCGCCGCAGGAGACCGGCACGCTGCGGCGCAACGCAACCTCTTCAACCGACTCATCGGCTGCCTCCACCACTGCCTCAGCACAGGCGTCCTCTATTCCGAAGCCGCAGCGTTCCACCAGCCACAAACCCTCGCGGCTTGACACCCTAAGCGCGTCGGATGTCTCTATGCTCACGAGCGCAAGACATATTTTGGTAAGTCTCGAAATATTCCGGTCACCCTTTGCTCATGCTGCTTGTTGGCCTCGCGGTCTGCGAGTGAAGTCCTTCGCTCGCCACACGCCCCAGCGTCTGCCGGTCCCTTCTTGTGGACGCTTAAAATCTCGGGTTCGTGCAATTCCCTAGAGCGGACCAGCGACAAGTGCTGGTTACTGCGCGGGCTCGTCCTGCATAGCCTGCATCTGGGCGGCCGCCTCGCCAACACCCTTCTTCACGTCTTCAAAGGTCATGCATGGAGTAATCGTGATTTTGCCCTTCGTGAGCCGGTAGATGGGCTCACAGATCACCGGTATTTGGGAAGGGTCCGCCAAGTCGAAGACAGCAATGAACGCTCGCTGTCCGTCCTCGGCGACGCCGTAGAAGGCCTCCGGTTTGAGGAATTCGTGGAGCCGATCTAGTGCCTCTGGCGCGCTGCGGAGGCCTTCGTTACCGGCTTCAGTGTCGACGACAGCTTTGAGCAACATCCGCATGACAGCCTCCAGATAGGTCCGGGCCAGCGCATGACCGCTCGGAGGGGGTGAGATGGGCCAGCCACAGGCTTCCCCGCCGACCGATACCGGCTGGCGATGATAAGGCCGATGCTAGTGAAGGCACGAGCCGACCGATAGTGACTTTGGTCTCCACTTCCCGCAGCTGTTCCAAGATTGCCAAGGAGGGCGCACTCGGGCCCCAGTGAACCACCAATAGTTGGTGTTCCTTCAAGATCATCCTGAGAATGGGGACAAACGGGACATGGGGACACGCATCCCGCACTTTGCGTTGTCACTTTCAGAGACCGCGTTTGTAACGACATGCCCCTGACTAGGAGATATAGATATAAGAAGATTGACTCGCGTATACGCGCGAGGCGAAAGTGCGAAATCCCGAATGGGGACGTCCCCGTGTCCCCATTTTCTGGGGGCGGTGTCCCCATTCATGACGGCACATCCAGCCCGATGGCGATCTTCTTGCCGTCCGTGGTGAGCCACCTAAGGGTCACGGCGTAGTCCAGGCCGTCGTCGAACAGGCCACGGTCTCGGCTGTTGTGCTTGTGCTTGGCGGCGGCCACGGTCATCACCCCACCGGCGTCGGCCACATGCCCGTAGGTGAGCCGAGCGATCCTGGCGACATTGCTGTCGGCGTTCTTCTTGGCGAGGTAGCCACGAGCCTCACGGGTGGCGTGGGCGTCCGCGTAGGCGTCGGCTTTGTCCTGGGCCTTCTCCCTGCCGTACTCCACCAGATCATCCATCAGGGCCCTGCTGGTGGCGTACATGATCTTGGCCAGCGCCCAATCGTCCAGCGTCACCATCCTGCGACCGTCGAGCAGGCAGAGCAGCGCGGACAGCTTGGACAGCATCAGCGGTTCATGGGAGTCCAGGTCGTCGTCGTCTTCTTCAGCCCCGGTGACTTTGGCGTGGTTCTGACGCCACAGTTCTTCATTGATTTCGTGACTGAATGTGATCTTGCTGGCGCCGTCGAGGTTTATATCTAGATATCCGGGATGCTCCGGGGGTTCGAGCGGAACGGTCGGGTCAGTGGCGGAGCACATGCCGAAGCGCTGCGGCGTACCTGGTGCCACGTCTCCCAGCAAGTCTTGGGCGGTGTCTTTCTGGTAGCCGATGACTATTCCGAGGCTGTAGCTGCCGGCGGGGATGTGCCGTGTGGTTTCGCCGCTCGCGTTGGCTTGGCCGAGGGTTTCCCCGTTCCATGCTGAGCGGATGGTGGGGAGCACGATGTTGCCTTGCCGCTTGCCCTGTTGGTTGAGCGTCTGCCCTTCGTCCACGTACACGAACGCGTTGTCGCGAAGCTTCTTCTTGACCTTGATCTTGTAGTACGAGCCATCTTTCATGGGTGGGCGGGAGTAGTCCTCCTCATATACGTAGCCCATGTACAGCTCAGCCAGCCCTTCGCCGCTGCCGAGCCCGATAGAGTCCCGGAACGCTCCCGGGTCGGTCAGGTTGGAGGGGGTGCGGATGAGGGTCTTCGCCAGTGATGCTGCTGTGGATTTGCCTCGGCCGGATTTGCCGATGGCGGCCACGAACAGGTTGAGTGAGCCTTCACCTAAGCAGTTCTCGAACCGTAGTTGCGGATCCACCATGGCTGAGATCCTTGCCAGGGTGGTGTACAGCACGACGTCAGCCGAGCGGCCGCGCGAGTGGGCGGCTTGCCGAATGTGCTGCAGCACGCGTCTGGAGTTCCAGAATTCCTCGGGCAGGTTCAACTGACCCGTTTGGGCCAGTTGCTGAACTTCGGTGACGTTGCTGTGCTCGCCGCAGCATCCCTTCTTGTCGTCGGGCGTCGGGGTGGCGGTGACCTTGGCTATGGCACCGTTGACGGCGCGTTGGAACTCTGACTGTTCGCTGCCGTCTCGGCGGTCCGGCGCCACGTCGGCGGTGAACTGCCCGTGCATGGTTTTGAGGGCCTCCATGACGCCTCGGTGCCCTTGCTCGCCGAGCCGCACGAGCGACATTACGGTCTTGATCATGGAGTCGTGGCGGGCGCTGGCCACCACTCGGTCCTGGTACTTGGCTGACGCGTTGCTTGTGGCTTTGCACGGCTCACCCTCGGTTAAGCATTGGGCGCGTTCCGCCTCGGTGGCGGCCATGTACTCGGGCTGTTCCTCGCGGACTGCGCCGTTGGTGAACCTGAGCTGCCACTCGTCTGGCATCCATGCCAGTTCGTCGTCGTCGGGCGGCGGGCACTCGTCGCCGAGGTATTGGTCTACCCAGATGTACCTGTCGCCGGTGTCGGGATGGATCGATGGCCACACGACTGCATACCGGTGGCCTTTGTGGATGAACTCGATGTCTTTACCGGGGCCGGTGGGCCACCGCAAACCGGGTTCGACTCGGAACCAGCGGATACCGGACACGCCGTCGTTGCGGGCGGTGGAAATGTGGGTGGGCGGCAGCGGGACTAACTCTTCCTCGAGTTTGGCGAGTGTGGTTCCGCCGGTCTTGCCGCCGTAGTGATCAACATCGATGCCGACGACACCGCCGGGCATGTGGATGGCGATGTTGGATGCGGCTTGGTAATCGCCGACATTCTCGGCCATCCACATCTCGATCATCTTGGGTGTGGGGTCTTTGCCGTTCCAGCCGGTGTATCCGGTGGGCGGCGGCGACTTCTTCCGGGGAGGCCGCGGGAGCACGCCGGTCCACCCGGCTTGAAGGTAGAGGGGTGCTCCCGTCCTGTAGGGGGTCACGAGGACCACCACCGCTCAGCCAACCGACCGGAATTTGTGAGTTGTGCCCGGTATGCCTGGACGTCAATGTTTGGGCGGCATCCGTGCTTAACCGGTAGCGGTAGGCCGACTTTGCCGCAGAGGATGCAGCAGTCGCCGGCTGTGCCGCGGGCAATCTCATTGTCTAATGGTTGCTCTAGGATGAATGCAACACCCAACGCCTCATCAGCAACGGTGTTTTTAGGAACAGGCCCCGTCCCTTCAACGGGGCTTGTTCGCTTTTTAGGCAACGACATTCGGATCACCGCCCTGAGTACGGGCTTCGCGGCGTGCCTTGCGGGCTTTCGCGCTCGCCAAAGCTAAACGCTGGTAATACGCCCTCTTGGCGCATTCGGCGCGGCGTATCCGCTCAGCCTCAGGTAATTCGCGGTTGGGGTCGACTTCATCGAGGAAGCGACGCTCGAGCCCGGCACGCATGACGCGGCCTTGCTCAGCGGGGTCTTCGCGGGACCAACGGGAATTTGCCGCAATGGCGGCGGCGAGACTTTGAGTGCTTGGGGGCACGGTATACCTGACCTCTTCGGTCCTGGCCGGTGCCCCATTTCGACAAGCTCGACTAGCGAGCGGACTCCTATCGCATAGTGTAGACGATTCGGCGGTGGCCTAATGCGAGTTTTTCCCGCAGCCACGGCAAAGTGATTTCCTGCGAGCAGTGTTTGCCGCGGCAAGTGAAGGTGAATCGGTTATGTAGCTGCCTGCCGTTAACGGTCTCTATTTCAACGTCTGACTTATCTACCCATAAACCGAGCCAGCGGCCGCCGTGGCTAATTGCATATTTCCCCCGTTTGGGACTCCACCACCAATGCGGCGCCTTGCCGTGGAGATGGATCATCGTGGTGTCGATGCCAAGCGCGAACCGGCCACGGCCGGGTATCTGGAGCACCTCAACTAGCCGATGGCCCTGGTCGCAAACCACATCCAAGACCCGCACCTTGCCCAGCTTGTTTGTTCGCAAGATCACTCCGAGTTCCGGGACGGTCGCCGGATCGATCTCAACGGTCACAGCTGATCTCCGAGCGCCAATCGGCGGTGCGCAGCCTGTGCGCGGGAATCAGCCGCGCTGGCCGCGTACCGGCCGACCATCTCCCGCGTACGCCAACCCGCAAGCCTCATCAGGTCCTGTTCCTGCCCACCGGCGGATAGCCAGCGGTGAGCCATTGTGTGCCGGAATCTGTGTGGGTGAAGATGTTCAATACCTGCGTCCTCGCCGCGTCGCTCAAGCAATTGCGCGACCCCGGAGACGGTGAGCGGTCCTTTGCGGCCCAACCACAGCGCTGGCGTGCTAGCCGCTAGGTGATGCTGTCTGCGCGCCTTCAAATAGCGTCGGAGCGCATCTGTGGTTTTGATCCCAAACGGCACAGCACGGGCACGGCCACCTTTCCCCATCACCAACGCCATCTGCTGACCAAGATCGACGTCATCGACGTTCAGGCCGACCAACTCCGAAGCTCGTATCCCAGTGTCGAGGAACATGCGGATGATTGCCTCGTCGCGGCGGTTCTCCAGGCTCTGGCCCTTGCATGCTGCGATCAGTGCTATGAGCTCGGCGTCGGTCAAGATCGGCACGGGCTGCTCAGGCACGGATGGGGGAGACATGCGCTCCATCGGGCTGCTGGTGATCTCGCCGTCATCCGCTAGGAACCGGAACAGTTGCTGCAGCGATCGGTAGTGCTTGGCGACGGTCGCAGGCTTGACCCGCTCGAACAGGTCAGCCAGGAAGGCCTCAATGTGCTCGCGGGTTATCGAGGTGACCGCCGTGGGCATTCCACGAGAGAGCAGGAAGGCGTGGAATGCGCGGGCGCAGATCAGGTACGAATCGATGGTCCCGGGCTGCCTGCCCCGGGCTCGGAGCGAGATCTGCCAGTCCGGCAGCAGCGTCGCGAGGTCGTTGTAGACGGCCGCTTTTGGTGCCTGTCGGGTTGTCACAGCAGGCAGAATACTCTACTGTTGAAGCGCTATGCAGGATTAAAACTCCTGTATTTACGCTCAAGTAGGGCGGGTGGGACTCGAACCCACGACCGGAGGATTATGAGTCCTCTGCTCTAACCGGCTGAGCTACCGCCCCAGGTGTTCGACCAGCCGCAAGTGGATCGAGGCTGATGATAACCGCGATGCCCTTCGAGAGGCTCAGGGCGCATCTAGATAGAGTCACCGCTGCCAGCAA
>DATDKX010000469.1:0-6340 GCA_036519615.1 Propionibacteriaceae bacterium | reverse complement strand
ATCAGCGCCCTGACCGGCATCACCGACGGCATGGTGGCCGACGCCGAGCCGATCGAGGTCGTGCTCCCCTGCCTGGTCGAGTTCCTCGGCGGGGCGGTGCTGGTCGCCCACAACGCCTCCTTCGACCGCCGCTTCGTCCAGGCCAACCTGGAGCGGCACGGCTACCAGCGCCTGGCCAACCGGGTCGTCTGCACGGCCCGGTTGGCCCGCAAGCTGCTCCCCCGCGACGAGGTGCCCAACGTCCGCCTGGCCACCCTGGCCGCCTACCTGGGGGCGACGATCGCCCCCTGCCACCGGGCGCTGACCGACGCCAGGGCCACCGTCGACGTGTTCCACAGCCTGCTGGAGCGGGCCGGCTCGTACGGGGTGCTGGCCCTCGAGGACCTGATCGAGTTCCCCTCGGCCAGGGCCGGGGCCAGCTTCAAGAAGGTCCACCTGGCCGACCGACTCCCCCGCTGCCCCGGGGTGTACCTGTTCCGTGACGCCGCCGGGCGGGTGCTGTACGTCGGCAAGGCCAAGGACCTGCGCACCCGGGTGCGCAGCTACTTCTCGGGCGACGGCCGGGTCAAGATCGCCGACCTGCTGCGCGAGCTGGCCGCCATCGACCACCAGCCGTGCGCGACCGAGCTGGAGGCCAGCGTCCGCGAGGTCCGCCTCATCCAGCACCACCGCCCCCACTACAACCGCCGCAGCCGCAACCCCAAGCGCTACTGCTACCTCAAGACGACGTTTGCCCTATCTGAGGCTTGACCAGCGACCTCGTGGCTCCGCTTGGCGTCGTGAGCCTCAGGGCACGACTGGGGCGGTCGCATGCCGTTCGTCGTGGGGACTGCTACGCCAGCTTCCACAGGGACGTCCACCTGGAACGCGAGCGCAGCGCCAGACGGCGGCGAGCTAACTTTCTTCCCTATCATCAAGGGTTCGCCAGTCAGACCAGGGATGCAGAGAGTATGCCGGAGCTTGCCTTCTCGCCGCTTGAGAACGGCCTCGACTACCTGCAAAGCGTGGTCGACGGTCTCGCAGGCGATCCGACCAAGCGAGACCTCAAGTACGCGGTGCTGCACCTGTCCGCCGGCATCGAGGTGCTCGCCAAGTATCGACTGCACCGCGAGCACTGGACGCTCGTCCTCAGCAAGCCCGACGATTCCAAGATTAACCTCGCCGCGTTCGAACGCGGAGACTTCCAGAGCATCAGCGGCGAGACCGCCCTGACCAGGCTTCGCAACCTGGTCGGCCTTCCACTGACCGACGATGATCTGGCGTCGGTGCGAGCCGCTCAACGGCAGCGGAACAAGCTGCAGCACTTTGGACTAGAGGCGTCCGCCGAAGCGATCGAATCCGTTGCCGTCAAGGCCCTCGACTTCATCCTGGGCTTCCTGGACGATCATGTCGCTCCCGATGCTGATCCAGCCGACGCCCTAGGGCTCGAGGAAACGATGCCGAAGGTTCGGGAGCAGCTGGGACAGATCCGCACGCTGGTGCAGCACCGCATGGACAGGCTGACGCCGCAGCTCGCCCACTTACTCGTCGTGCAGTGTCCACGTTGCGCGCAGACCGCGTTCGTTCCGGACCACTTGCCACGGTGCGCCTACTGCGGCGAGACGTGGGCGGACGCTCGAACTGCAGCCGAGGAGTACGCCTCGATCGTTCTTTGCTTGAGCTGGTATGACGTGAAGGACGGCGGAGAGCGTCCTGTTGAGGACTGCCCTGAATGCGGTGGGACCACCATCGTCTGGGACTTCTTCCTTGGCCAGGACCGACAGCGAATTGCGCTGTGCTTCGAGTGCAGCGGATCCTTCGACGACCAGTGCAGCCGATGCAGTATCCCCATGCTCTCCCCGTCGGATGGCTCGGTGCCGATCTGTCCAGATTGCTGGGCCGACATCCTTAGCCGCGACTGACGTTCACACCACCACGACCGAAACAAGAGCGTCGCGGTCGGGTGGGCGTGCGTCCGGTCCAAGTCGTCGGGGCCGAAGCTCTAGGCGCGTCAGCCTGCTTATCGCAAAGGCAAGCCAGTAGACGGCGATCCTGAACCACAGGCTGCTTGACTCGAACAGGCGTTCGACATATCGTCACCGGGCAAATGTAAGAACGGGAGGGTAGGGGGCAAGCTTCCCGGAACGGAGGTCCGCGAGCGTGCCAGTAGTCCAGCGGTCCCTGGATGATCTCGGTACGCCCCTTGTCGATGTCGAGTTTGCGGTCCTCGATCTGGAGACAACTGGCGGTTCACCTGCCACGGACCAGATCACCGAGGTCGGTGTCGTCAAGGTCTGTGGTGGCGAGGTGACGGGCACCTTCCACGCACTGGTCAATCCCCGGATGCCGATCCCGCCGATGATCACCGCGCTGACCGGCATCACCAACGCCATGGTCGCCAATCAGGAGCCGATCGAGGTCGTGCTGCCGTGCCTGCTCGAGTTCCTCGGCGACGCGGTGCTGGTCGCCCACAACGCCTCATTCGACACGCGGTTCCTCCGGGCCGCCCTTCAGGCATATGCCTATCCACCGCTGGAATCGAAGGTCGTTTGTACTGCGCGGCTGGCTCGGATCCTCCTCCCTCGTGACGAGATACCGAACGTCAAGCTGGCCTCCCTGGCTCACTATCTGCGCGCGGGCACCCAGCCGTGCCACCGCGCCTTCACGGATGCCAAGGCCACCGTGGACGTCCTGCACGCGCTCCTCGAGCGCGCCGCCGGGTTCGGTGTGCTTGCCCTGAATGACCTCCTGACCTTCCCGAAGATCCGCACTCAGCAGCGGCACAGCTACAGGAAGATCCATCTCGCCGACGTATTGCCTCGCTCGCCGGGTGTTTACCTCTTCCGCGGCAGGAACAACGAGGTGCTCTATGTCGGCAAGGCAGGCAAGGACCTGCGGGCACGGGTGCGCTCGTACTTCTCTGGCGACGGACGCGCCAGGGTTGAGGAACTGCTCGACGCGCTGGTGTCCATCGATCACATCGTGTGCGCCAATGATCTGGAAGCAAGTGTCCGCGAAGTGAACCTGATCCAGCGGTACCGGCCCCACTACAACCGGCGCAGCCGCGATCCAGAGCGCCACTACTGTTACCTCAAGCTCACGCGCGATCGCTGGCCGCGGCTCTCGATCGTCCGCAAGCTGCTCGACGACGGCGCTCACTACCTGGGCCCGTTCACGAGCACCGCCCAGGCGGAGCTGGTGAAGGACGCGATCGAAGACGCCCTTCCACTGCGGCGCTGCACGCAGGCAATTGGTGCTCGAAGGCGAGTCTCTCCCTGCGTACTGTTGGAGCTGGGCCGCTGTCTAGGCCCATGCACGGGCGAGGCCGATGCCGACCAGTACAGGGGCCACATAGCGACGCTCACGCGTTGCCTCGACGGCGGCGACCCCGAACTCCTGCTAACCCCGCTCCGACAGAAGATGCAGAGCTACGCTGCCGATCAGCGCTACGAGCAGGCGGCCCTGATGCGTGATCGGTTAGAGGCGTTGAGTCGCGCTCTCGATGACAGGCGACGCATTGCCACCATCTGTGCCGCCGGCGAACTGGTCTTGGCCAAGCCACACCCCCGCGGGCGCGAGATCACTGTGCTGCGCCATGGCCAGCTTGTCTCGGTCACAGTCGTGCCGACAGGCGGTGCGATCCAGCTCACGACGAATGTCCCGGCGCAGGATCCTGAACCGATCACCGGCCCTCCGCCTCGGCACCGAGTCGACGAGATCCGGCTGGTGGCGCGATGGCTCGACCAGGTCGCGGCCGAGGCGGAACTGATCGCTGTCAGCGGCACGTTGTCCAGCCCGGCAATCGGTGGCGCTGCGCTCCAGGTACGCTACGACCCTGGAAGGCAACGCCACCTCGTTCCAGGCGAAGCCCGAGGTCGACCAATGCTTCGACCTCGGGCGCTTCCCGGGCACCACTCCCGGCGCCCATCCACTGTGGCCCATGCCTGAGAGCGTGTGCCTCGCATACGCTGGCCATCGTTCTCTTCATCACTCGACATAGGTGACCAGCGAAGTCCGACGGTAAGTCAACTCAAGAGCTTGATTACGGGGCGGGTATAGGGAAGAAGCACACCGCTGTGCAGTGTGTGCAGGCTCCGCCGCAATTCAAGCAGTGCTCTGACCGGGCGCTCGGCCTTCCGGCTGCTCAGTGTCGCCTGCGCCGTGGCGATCAGCTCGACGAAGGACCAATCATCGCTCACAAAGCCGAAGACTCCGGCCATCTGAGCATCCCGGAACCGAAACCGGACCGCTGCGCGAGGCTGACAGCCATACCCTAGTTTGGCCGCCGCCCGCCGCTGCTCAAGGGCGACTGGGCAGATGCAGGGTTGGCGGTTGACTTCGGCTACGCCGTCGCAGGTTCTCCCGTCATCGCGCTGCCAATCGACGTAGAGCGCATTCGTGCCACTGAGCAGGATGCCGACCTCCGATGAGGTGGTCAGGATCTCAATTCCGTCCCTTCTAGGGTCCTGCTCCACGTGGCCACCAAGGAGTTGCGCGACGCGATCGGCAGTGAGTTGGCTTGTCGTGACGACCCGCCATGTGTGGAGGGTGTGCGGACGATTGCGGACCACCTTGGTGTAGTGAAAGCGGCCCACGGTTCCGGCTTCGGTGCCCTTGCAGCTAGCGGTGAAGACCGGCGACTCGAACTTCGACGGCTGTAGCATCCCGGTCCTTCGGCTGGGCAACAAGGACCGATCCAGCAATGCATCCCGGACTCACCTCGAACCTCACAGCACCTGGGAACATGACCTAGAAGCCGCCTGACAGCGCATCGTGGTCGCTTGGAAGGCTGGCTGTCAGGTGCGGTGACAGAGGGTGTCAGCGAGGCCGTTTGTTCCTAGGTGCAGCACTTACCTCGCTGTACCGATGACCACTACATGCGTGAGCCATCCATCGAGTTGCCGTGTCAGCCCTCTTCGGTTCGGAGCCGAGCGGTGAGTGGTAGACTACCGAACACCTGTTCGACAGGGCTCCTCTAGGTTCAGCTAGCGATCCGCAGCCGAGGACTACATGAGGCCGATAGACGTCACCGCGCCGGCGCGGCTTGCTCACCTGACTAAGGACGATCGGGGCTACCCGATCCTGGCCACCGTGTCACGCTCGCGGAGCGGAGTGGACTTCGGCGCAATCAGCGAACGCCGCAAGCTGGCTCTGGCGGCCTTCGACTGGTGCGGCGTGTGCGGGCTGCCGTTCGGCACCGAGTCACGATGGCAGGTCGTAGTGACACCTGCTGACGACGACCGGCCGCTGGACCAGCTGGAGTTTGGTGAAGCTCCCGTGCACGAGATCTGCGCCGCCTACGCAGCGCAAGTCTGCCCGTACCTCTCCTCACCGGGTGCACGCATGGGTGACGAGCTGCGTAAGGGCCAGGTCCGCGAGCCCACCGTTCATGTCGTGGGGTTCGCTCGCACCGTCGAGGTTCGGGCGCGGGAGTCGGGGCTGCAGCGAGGAACCCTTGTACTGCATTTCAGCCATGCCGGCCGCATCGATAGCCTCACCTACACCCGGCCGGCCGAGCTGGGCGAACGCTACCGGGCTCTGCTCGCCAAGGAGACAACACCCTTGACCACGCCGGCCGAGCGGGCGCTGATTGGTTTGTTCAATCGCGTCGATGACGATGACGGCGGCCCGGTGACCGGTGCCGCGGTCATGGCTGGGGCCGCGTTCGCCCGCGATGTCTTTCGGGTCCAGGGCATGCACAGCCTCAACCGCGAAGCCTACCGAGGGTTCGCGATGCTGCTCCTACATGAGGACGCGTGCCGAGACTTCGCCGTCGACTGCCCGGACGAGGCGGCCCGGGCAGTTGCGGGTTGGCTGCTCGAGCGAGGCGAGGACCTGCCATGGGTTCTGGGCCAATGGCGTCGCATCGGTCGCCGCCAGGTCCGGCTCTCCACCAACCGGCAGCGTCCCGCGGTCCCGGATCGGCGTCGGCAAGGACGAGCTTCCCGCCGCCGCTGAACCGTGCCGCAAGCGCCGCAAGCTGCAGCCGGTCGAGGGTGCAGTCGTGGATGATTCCGCCGGAATCGCTTGGGTAGCGGGACGTCGGCCTGCTCTACCGTAGATGTTGGGAATGACGGCTTCATCTGGCCCCGGGTGACGGCCCGAACTGGCCCCACCTCCGCCACGGTGAGTGAGACAGGTGTGCCGTCGCGGCATCCGGAAGGGTGACCCAGATTCGTCGATCTGTCGCGTCACCGGCCGCTTCACCGCTTCGCAGGCGGCGACGACCGGTACCAGCTCCAGCCGAGGGGTCAGGAGTCGCTCGTCGTTTCGGGCCTGAGGGGGCAAGCTCACCCGCGGCCTCCTCGATTCACCTCATCTGGATTGTCCGCCAGGGCGCGCTGGACTTCCTGGGTGAGCT
>DATDKX010000468.1:0-5290 GCA_036519615.1 Propionibacteriaceae bacterium | reverse complement strand
CCCGTCCTGAGTGTCGCGCAGCAAGATCACACTGGCCGCGGGTGTGGCCACACTCGGTCTCGAATCTGGTGTCCACCGTGCCGCCCGCTCCACCATGCCAGCCGGCACCTGTGACCTCAGCCGACCCAACACGTCGTAGGAGTGCGACGGCATGAGCCTGGTTCTACAGCGGCTCAAAGGTCGGCGTCCAGCCGACCGCAACCACAAGGTCCACCTCGACCGGCGCGTCAAGCGGAAGCACCGCGACACCGACGGCGCTGCGCGCATGGTGACCCGCCTGGCCAAAGATGTCACCTAACAGCCGACTCGCACCGTTGGCGATCAGCGGCTGATCGGTGAACCCCGGCGCACTCGCCACATACACCGTCACCTTGATAATCCGCGTGATCGCATCAAGCTCGCCGGTCAGGTCAACCACCGCTGCCAGCCCATTGAGCGCTGCAATCTGAGCGCAGTGGGTCGCGTCCTCCATTGAGACCTCGGCACCCGCCTTGCCCACAGCCAGGAGCTCCCCATTCACCAGTGGCAGCTGGCCAGCGGTATAGACCAGATCCTCGAACCGCACAGCCGGGACGTACGCCGCCAAGGGTGGCGTCACCGACGGCAAGCTGAGTCCAAGCTCAGCCAGCCGTCGCGACGGCAGGGTCACGCACCAGCTCCAGGAGCGGGGGTCGGTCGCTTGAGATAGGCGACCAGGTTTTCGGGAGTCGGTCCCGGCACCACTTGGACCAGTTCCCACCCGTCCTGCCCCCAGTTATCCAGGATCTGCTTGGTTGCGTGCACCAACAGCGGTACCGTCACGTACTCCCACTTCGTCATAAGCCCTCACTCTAGAGGTGCTCACCCGGGTTGATCGCACTCCGACGACACGACTGTCACGCGCAGAGACAGAACGGGTGGCCGCTCGGATCGAGGAAGACGATGAAGTTGGGGGCATGGTCGCCATTGGCAGCTCGGCGGGCACCGATGGACTCCGCGTACGCAGTGGCTTCATCCAAATCGTCCACGTGGAGATCGAGATGGAACTGTTGCGGCACCGCATTGTCGGGCCATGTCGGCGGCTTGTGATTCATAGCCAACTGGAAAGCGATCTTGGTGCCGGAGTCGCCTCCAATGGTGATCCAGTCCTCCTCGGTCTCCTCGATCCGCCAGCCAAGCAAGGCGGTATAAAACTCAGCAAGGCGCGGCGGATCGTCGGTGTCCAGCACTACCTCGCCGACGCTGATGTTGGGGCGTGTGGCTGCCGAGCCGGGCTCGGCATTCGTGTCAGCTGTAGAGGTCATGACCACATCCTTGCTTTTGCCACTGACACTATGACGGGCGGCTCGTCATATTCTTCGAGAGCGTTCATTCGGGCAGCGCCAGTACATTGGCCGCGTGAAGGTGGGCATTCTCGGCGGCACGGGACCCCAGGGCCGAGGTCTGGCTCGACGATTTGCTGCAGCTGGGCATGACGTCCTGCTTGGCAGCCGGACCGCCGAGCGAGCGCAACTGATCGCTGCCGACTACAACCAAGTCGAGGGATCAGGCTCAATTATTGGCGGTGCAAACTCCGAAGCAGCAAGTGCGGAGCTGGTGATCGTTACGGTGCCCTACGAGGGGCATGCGGCTCTGCTGTCCTCGCTAACCACCGAGTTGGCCGGAAAGATCGTGGTCGACTGCGTCAACCCCCTGAGCTTTGACAAGCAAGGACCGTTCCCGCTGCGGATACCAGCCGGCTCCGCAGCTGAAGAAGCACAGCAGCTGCTCCCGCAGTCCACGGTGATCGCAGCTTTCCACCACGTCAGCGCCGCGCTGCTCGATGACCCGACCATTGATCACTTCGACGATGATGTGCTGGTTCTAGGTGAAGACCGCGAGTCGGTCGGGGTGGTGTGCGAGCTTGCCTCAGCGATCCCCGGTGCACGTGGCATCTATGCGGGACGGCTCCGCAATGCCGGCCAGGTCGAAGCCCTCACCGCGAATCTCATTGCCATCAACCGGCGCTACAAGACACACGCCGGCATCACCATCACAGGCGTGTCGTGAGTCCGCGGCACACCCTGCACATCGTCAGCGGCAAAGGCGGCACCGGCAAAACCACTATCGCCGGAGCTCTCGCCTGCGCTCTTGCTACCAGCGGCCGGCGAGTACTGGTCTGTGAGGTGGAGGGGCGGCAGGGCATTTCCCAGCTGTTCGACGTACCGCCGCTGACTGGTGCTGAAGAACGCCGTATCAGCCGTACGCCCGCAGGCGGCGCGGTCTACGGCTTGGCGATTGATGCCGAGGACGCCTTGATGGAATACCTCGACACCTTCTACCACCTCGGCATCGCCGGCAAGGCTCTCGATCGCTTCGGAGCCGTTGACTTCGCCACCTCAATCGCACCTGGGCTGCGCGACGTACTGCTCACCGGCAAGGTGTACGAGGCAGTCCGGCGCAAGATCAAAAACCGCCCCAACGCGTACGACGCCGTGATCCTCGACGCGCCACCGACAGGCCGGATCGCGCGGTTTCTCAACGTGCACGCAGCCGTCGCTGGGCTGGCCAAGGTGGGACCCATCCGTAACCAGGCCGACTCGATCATGCGACTGTTGCGGTCGGCGACTACGACGGTGCATGTGGTGACGCTGCTCGAGGACATGCCGGTCACCGAAACCGAGGAAGCCGTCGCCGCGCTGCGGCCCACGCAAATCCGAATCGGCACGGTAATCGAAAACATGGTGACGCCAACCCCCCTCACCCCGGATCAATTGCAGGCCGCAGCGGCTGGTTCGGTGATCTTGAAGGTGCCCCGGCTGACGATGAAGCAGAACCAAGCGTTGGCAGAAGAGTTCGGGATCGAGGCTGCGCGTACGCTCCAAGAGCAGCAACGCCATGATCGGCTGACGGCCCTGGGCCTTCCCCTTGTGCAGATCTCTCTCGATCATGGAGGCATCGATGAAGGTGCCATTTTCGCACTTGCCGAGCAGCTGACCGATCAGATGAACCTGGAGGCAGCGTGACCGACCTAGGCCAGCGAAAAGCGCTGCCGGAGCTGCCACAGGCCCGCTTGGCAGTGCCATTCCTCGACATCGACAAGATCATCGGCGATAGGGATACCAAGATCATCATTTGCTGCGGTTCGGGCGGAGTGGGAAAAACTACGACCTCCGCCGCCATTGCGCTGCGCGCCGCGGAAGCAGGCCGCAAGGTGGTTGTCCTGACCATCGACCCGGCACGACGGCTGGCCCAATCCCTGGGCGTAGGCGAGCTGGACAACACTCCTCGACCCGTGCCCATGATCGATAGCGCGGCTGGCGGCAGCTTGGACGCGATGATGCTCGACATGAAAGGCACCTTCGACGACGTAGTGATCGCGCATTCCACGCCGGAGAAGGCGGAAGCGATCTTGCAGAACCAGTTCTATGTGGCGTTGTCCTCGGAGTTCTCCGGAACTCAGGAATACATGGCCATGGAGAAGCTCGGTCAGCTGCACAGCGAGGCTGAAACCCACGGAACCTGGGATCTCATTGTGGTGGACACTCCCCCGGCACGATCAGCATTGGACTTCTTGGACGCCCCCGAACATCTCAGTTCACTGCTCGATGGGCGGTTTCTGCGCTTGTTGATGCCCCCGGCCCGGGGACCGCTGCGGCTGATGAGCGCCGGCTTCAGCATGATGTCTGCAGTGATCACCAAGATCCTCGGCGCCCAGATCATCGACGACGTCAAGACATTCGTGCGCGCCTTCGAGGCGCTCTTCGGCGGATTCCGGCAACGGGCTACAGCGACGTTTCAGTTGCTGTCGTCACGGCACAGCACCTTCTTGGTCGTCGCCACTCCGCAGCATGACGCGCTCCGCGAGGCCGCGTACTTCGTGGACCGGCTCACCGAGGAAGCCATGCCCATCTCGGGCATGGTGATCAACCGGGTCCACACCAGCGCACTGGCGCTCTCGCCGGAACGGGCACTCGCCGTCGCTGAGGATCTTGCCGACACCTCAGCGGCATTGGAGGTGGAGGCGCTGCGACGCCACGCCAATCTGATGCGACTGATCGCAACCGAAAGTCGCCAGATTGAGCGCTTTGCCTCGGCGCGCCCAACTGTGGCGCAGACCCAGGTTCTGTCCTTGCCGACCGATGTGACCGACCTGGCGGCACTCCGCCGAGTCGGCTACCTTCTGGCAGACAAGGACTGAGAGCCCGAGGACTTCGCTTGGTCTGCGGTCTGTTGGTTGGACTTGCCAAGGAGCACAGACCTCCAAGAGGTGACATCACTCCGTTGGCGGAGCAGCAAACGCCGCTCGCGTTCGGTCATGCCGCCCCATACACCCCATTCGATGCGGTTGTCCAGAGCCTCGGCCAGGCACTCGTAGCGCACTGGGCACCCCGAGCACACCAGTCGGGCACGCTTTTGATCGGACGCCTCCGGAAAGAGGGCATCTTCCATCCCCCGGCACTTGGCGCGCATGGTCCAGTCTTCACGTTGCATTGCAGGCACGCTGCATCTCCCCCTCGTGAACTTCGCCGTACCGGGCATTTCCCCGGCCCATCTGGCACGGCGGTATGACACGCTACGCACGGCATCTTCGAGATGACCAGACTCGTATCGCGATGTTTGCCGTTTTGTGACCTTTGGTTGCTTGACAATTCAACCAAATCTGCCCTCAGGTCAAGATTTGGTATCAGTACGTGACTCAGAAGGGGTGGGTCGCTCCCTTAGGCTTGTGTCCGTGCCGTTTACGCCGAAGCGCATGGGGAGCCTCGCGTACTCACTTGTCATGTTCCTCGTCGTCAGTGTCCTCGCCGGTGTTTTGGTCGCAGGGCTGTTTATCCCATTCGCCGGTATGGCGGGTGTGACCAGCAGTGCGGCAGCCGCCGAGCTCGAGAGCCTGCCTGCTGAGCTTTCCACCCCTGCGCCAGCGACTCGCAGCAAGGTGCTGATGGGTAACGGCAAGACCTTGGCGTACTTCTACGACGAGAACCGGATCCCGGTGAAGTTGAAGGACATTGCGCCGATCATGCGGCAGGCGCAGATCGCCATCGAGGATCACCGGTTCTACGAGCATGGCGCCTTGGACTTCAAGGGCACGATGCGCGCATTGGTGCGCAACTCCACCGATGGTGGCATCACTCAGGGTGGATCCTCAATTACCCAGCAGTACGTCAAGATGGTGCAGATCGAGGCGTGCCAGGCCAAGGCCGACAGCGAGTGCGTACGTGAGGCGCAGGCGCCAACCATGGAACGCAAGATTCGCGAGCTGCGGTATGCGATCGCGATGGAGAAGAAGTTCACCAAGGATCAGATCCTCGAGCGCTACCTCAACATC
>DATDKX010000467.1:0-2176 GCA_036519615.1 Propionibacteriaceae bacterium | reverse complement strand
CCGTCAAGGGAGACATAACCGAGCGAATCGGCCCCGATGGAGCGGCAGATTTCCTCAGTGTCCAGACCATTGGCGATCAGCTCTGCCCGCGAAGCGAAATCGATGCCGTAGAAGCAAGGCCACTTCACCGGCGGAGCAGAGATGCGTACGTGCACCTCGGCCGCTCCCGCCTCGCGCAGCATGCGGACCAAGGCGCGCTGGGTGTTGCCGCGCACGATGGTGTCATCGACGACGACGAGCCGCTTGCCGGCGATCACGTCTCGCAGCGGATTCAGCTTCAACCGGATGCCCAGCTGGCGGATCGTCTGGCTCGGCTGGATGAAGGTTCGGCCGACGTAGGAGTTCTTGACCAGCCCCTGCCCGTACGGGATGCCGGAAGCCTCGGCATATCCAATTGCCGCCGGCGTACCCGACTCAGGCACCGGAATCACCAGATCGGCATCGGTCGGGCACTCGCGCGCGAGCGTCCGCCCCACCTCAACCCGAACGGAGTGCAGCCGGCGACCGGAGATCATGGTGTCCGGCCGGGCCAAATACACGTACTCAAACAGGCAGCCCTTGGGATCGGCCCGGGCGAAGGTACGACTGCGCAGGCCAGTGGCGTCTACGGCGATCAGCTCGCCCGGCGTGACCTCCCGGATGAATGTGGCCCCGACAATGTCCAGCGCGGCGGTCTCACTCGCGACGACCCAGCCGCGTTCCAGCCTGCCAAGCACCAGCGGCCGGACGCCCTGCGGATCCCGCGCGGCGTACAGGGTCTCTTCGTCCATAAAAACCAGGCTGAACGCGCCACGCAGCCGAGGCAGCACTTGGAGCGCCGCCTCCTCGGTGTTCAGGCCGTTGAACGTGGCCATGAGGGCGGTGATCAGAGAGGTGTCGCTGGTGGCGTCAGACATCGCTCCGGGAACCAGGGTGCCGGAATGCTGATCACGTTCCTTCAGCCAGCTCTGCAGCTCCAACGAGTTGGTCAGATTGCCGTTGTGCGCGAGCGCAAGGCTTCCGATCGCGGTCGAGCGGAACGTGGGCTGCGCGTTCTTCCAGACACTCGCACCAGTCGTGGAGTAGCGGCAATGGCCAATGGCGAGATGAGCATCGCCAAGCGACTCGAGGGTCGCCTCGTTGAAGACTTGGGACACCAGGCCCATGTCTTTGAAGACCACAATCTGTGAGCCCTTGCTGACCGCAATTCCTGCCGACTCCTGCCCGCGGTGTTGCAGTGCGTAGAGGCCGAAGTAAGTGAGCTTGGCGACCTGCTCATGAGGCGCCCAAACACCGAAGACGCCACATGCATCTTGGGGTCCGCGATCGTGCGGATCCAGGTCGTGGTTCAGCAGGCCATCACCTTGTGCCACTGCCACATCGTATCCGTCGAGACCTCAGATCATGGGCAGTTGGGAGTACGCCCGCAACTTCGGTCGAAGAGATATACCCTTTGTGCTGCCATGGAGTCACCACAGCCTGCTCGAACGATGAGCATCGGCGCTTGGTCCGCCTTTGCTGGTGCCACCCAGTCCAGAGTCGTCGACCTGATCGTCAGCAACCTCTTCAATTTCTGCGTGGTGATCGGCGCGGTCCTTATGTTCGCCGGCGCCGGCTCGCCGATCACCTGGCTGGGTGCCGCTTTGGCGGTGGCATCGATGATCATGCTCGGCTGGCTGCTGCGCCGTGATCTTGGCCGGGGCCGCCCGCTGCTCGCGGCCTATCAGGCGCCACGCATCGCCGTCTTGGTGGCGGTTGCTGCGGGCTACCTCGCACGCCGGGCAGACGACCCGGCATGGATTTGGAGCGCCACGGGCCTGGCCATCCTTGCCATCCTGTGTGAGCCAACCCTTCGCCTCCTGCTCAATAAGGCGACCCCAGTCGCGGTGCAGCTACCTGGTTTTCCGGAAGTCCCGAGGCCACCTTTCAAGTCGCGCGTTGTAGCGCTTGCGCCGTTCGCTGCGTCGGTATTGGGCGGCGTGCTGGCCGCTCTCGCGGCGCCTGGTTGGAGCTACTTGTTGATCGTCGCCCTCAGCACGATGGTGACCGTAATCATGGCGGCGTACGCCATCCGTGCGGTGATGGTCAGCCGCCGTTCTGCGATCGGCATCCGCAAGGCACTTCAGCAGTATCAGCCCGAATTTGCCGTGTACTACGCCGCCCGCAACGGGGCGCGCTATCAGCTCGGCATGTGGCT
>DATDKX010000466.1:0-12782 GCA_036519615.1 Propionibacteriaceae bacterium | reverse complement strand
GGTCGCCGAGAGTCAGCATGACCAGACGTTGGCGACTCAGCTGCTGAAACGCATTTTCTGGCCGCGAGTAGAGGCTGCCAAAGAGCGCCTGATAGCGGCGCAAGAGGACGGTCAACTGGCAGCGGCCATTGATTTGGATCTTGCCGTCGACCTGCTTTACGGCGCGTTCTACTACCGGTACCTGTTGCGGGCGGCACCCCTCAGTCACGAGCATGCCGAGGCAGTTGTCGATGCCGTCCTCGCTGGCATCGGGCCAACGCCGTCGAATCGACAGGTCTAGATCAGACGCCACCGTCACCTAAATCGGAAATTCGACTTGTTGATCAAGTTTCTCCCGGCTCGGACGCGAGCAGGTTGAGGACCGCCCTCTCGATCTTGCCGTGCGTCGTTCCGTCAGAAAGATCAGTATCGGTTGCGGCCAACTGAGGTGAGATCGTCACGCCATCGTTGAAAAGATCGATCAGGCGGGGGTCGACATAGGATGCGCGGGCGACGGCTGGCGTGTTGCCGAGGTAGCCGGCTACCTCCTTCATTGCCGATGAGACGGCACGCTTGCGAGCTCTGATCGTTTTGGCGCTTTCGTTGGCCTCCGCCAATACCACTGCTGCGATCACTGTGCCATGCCAAGTGCGGAAGTCTTTGGCCGACATCTCCTCACCGACGTGGGTTTTGATGTAGCTGTTGATGTCCGCGGAACTGACGTCGCGCCACTGCCGCCCATCCTTGTACGCAAGGAGTTCCGGCCCACCACCGCGGCGTGCCAGCAGGTCGCGTGCCGCTCGCAACACAAGATCATCAGCGAGTGCCACGTAACGCTCCTGGCCAGACTTGGCCACATAGCTGAAGATCACCGAGCCGTTTTCGATGGAGACGTGCTCCTTCTGGATGGTTGCCAGACCGTAGCTGTTGTTGGCCTCCGCATAGGCCTCACCGCCGATCCGGAAGAAACCAAGATCAAGGAGTCGGAACGCCGTGCCCAGGGCGCGTTCGTACGGCATGCCCTCTAACTGCAGATCGCCTGCCACTGTGCGCCGCGCTTCCGGCAGCCGAGCAGCCACCTCGAGCACTCTGTCGTGCTTGAGCCGATCACGTTTCAGCCGCCACTGTTCGTGATAGAGGTACTGCCGGCGGCCAGCGTCGTCGGTGCCGACCGCCTGCAGGTGTCCGTTGGGTACGGGGCAAATCCACACTTGTTCCCAAGCGGGCGGGATGACGAGGACCTTGCAGCGCTGGATCTGTTCGGCCTCCAGGCGCTTCCCGGACTCGTCGAGATAGACGAATCCCTTCCCGGCGCGCCGCCGTGTCCATCCTGGATCTCGCGGTGAGACCCTTCTCAGCCTCGGCACCCTTCCGTTGTACCCAATTCACCGACTTGTCAGCGTCTCAGTGCCATAGCCCCTTGAGACGCTGACAAGTCGGAAGCGAGAGAGAATGCACGCACCATGCGCATGCTATTCACCACCAACCCGCTCTACGGACACCTCTATCCGATGCTGCCGCTCATGAACGCGGCTCAGCAGGCCGAGCATGAGGTCGTCGTTGCCACCGGCGCCGATTTCGCCCCCGAGGTGCAGCGCCACGGCTTTAGGGTCTGGTCGGTCGGACCGCCTGCGCAGCAGATGCGCATTCAGTCTGGTATCGCCGACCAGGATCGCCCCACGGATCCGTTTGAGCAGATGGTCGAGGCGGGCATGAGACTCTTCGGCCGTCCCGGCATCGCACGCGCCCAAGATCTGATCCCGCTGGCCGCCGAATGGCAGCCGGACGTCGTGGTGCACGAGCTCACCGAGGCGGCGGGCTGGCAAGCTGCAGCGGTAAGCGGTGCCCTGGACGTGATGCATGGCTTTGGCACCCACATCCCGTACCTCATCGATGCCATGCAGATCGTTCTGAGTGAGGTGAGGTCCGAGCTGGGCCGCGAGGACCGGAGCCTCGAACTTACCGATGTGCCCTACGTTGATCCCTGTCCGCCGCTGCTGCAGCCGCCGGGCGGTACCCCATTCGGCAATGTGTTACCGCTGCGCCCCAAAATGGGCGTCGTTTATCCGGGTGAGGAATTGCCCGAGGCCATGCGCAATCTGCCGTACGAGAAGACGATCTATCTCACTCTTGGCACCGCATTCAACGTGCCGCAACTGCTGGCACAGGCGATCGACGCGGTACGCGATCTGCGGCAGAACGTGATTGTGACAACTGGTCCAGGCGTCGATTCTGCAAGCTTCGAACCGCTGCCAGCGCATATTGCGATTGCTCCGTTCGTACCGCAGGTGCTGATCATGAACCACTGCGTCGCCGTCGTTTCCCACACCGGTTCGGGTACCATGCTGGGCGCACTGGCGGAGGGACTGCCGCAGGTCTGCCTGCCGATGGCAGCTGATCAGTTTTCTAACGCGGACCGAATCGCCCGCACGGGTGCCGGCGTTGTCGTGTCGCCGGATGCACGTACGCCGCAAACCATCCGCGCTGCAATCACCGAAGTCCTTGACAATCCGTCCTACGCCGCCGGGGCTCGGGTGTTGCAGGCCGACATTGCCGCCATGCCATCGGCCAATAAGGTCCTGACAAGGATCGTTGCCCTCGCCGATGAAGGGCCTAAGGCACCTTAGGTACCTCAGACGCCAGGCCCCCAAAAAGATCCGCAATCTGCACAATGTGCGCCTCCCCGCCTTAGAACCAAGATGGTTATCAAGAAGCGACGAGGAGGCTGAAATGAGCTTGATCAACGACTACACCTACCAGGCAATGACCGACCAGCGGGAACGCGAGTTCGCCCGTCTGGCCGAGCACAACCGGCAGGTCCGGCTGGCGCTGAGCGGTCGAGTGAGCTGGTGGCGCAGGGTGATGGCGCGGCGCCAGCAGCGCATCCATACCGCGACCGAGCGTCCCGCACATCGTGGAATGGCGACGCCCCAGCACCGGGTCGCGCACTAAGCGCGGCCCGGTCAGGCGTCAGAACCAGGTGGCACGATAGTGCTTATGGTTCGAGCGGCGAGATCGGCTACGACCGCGCGTACCGACCACATCGTTGGGCGGGCTGAGCAGCGCGCCCAGCTGGGCCGCACACTGGACGACGTCATCGACGACGGCAGCCGGTTCGTGATCATTGGTGGCGACGCCGGCGCCGGCAAGACCACAGTCGTCGAGGCGTTTGTTGCCGACCTGTTCGGTTCGCTAGCCGACCGCAAGGCGCAGCTGATCCGCGGGCAATGCGTACCCATGGGCAGTGAGGGTCTACCGTACGCGCCCATTGTTGGTGCCCTCCGCGACCTGATCAACCAACACGGGCGTGAGCAGATCCTGGAGTGGGCTGGTGCCGGCCGACGGGCCCTTGGTGCGCTGCTGCCCGACTTCGGCCCTGAATCATCTACGGGCACAGTGCCATCTGAACCTGACGACACCATTCGGCTGCAGCTCTTCGAGACGGTCACCATGCTCTTCGAGCGGGCCAGTGAAAACGGTCCTCTAGTGGTGATCATGGAGGACATCCATTGGGCCGATGAGTCCACCCGCCATGTGCTGCGCTTCCTCGCGCGGGCCTTGACCGATGCGGCAGTAATGATCATTACGACTTATCGCAGCGATGAGCTCACCCGCCGGCATCCGTTACGGCCCTTCCTCGCCGAAGTCGGCCGCTTCCCAGGCACCGTACGCATCGACCTACCGGGTCTTGATCGTTCCGAGGTTGCCGAGCTGCTGACGCAATTGCTGGAGCGCCCGCCTAGCAACGTTGTGATCGATTTGGTCTACAGGCGCAGTGAGGGCATTCCGTACTTCGTCGAAGAACTCACCAGGTCAGCCGCCCGTGGCTGTATCGACATGCCAGACACGCTGCGGGATGCGTTGAACGTACGCATCTTGAGCCTTTCGGATCGGACCCAGCAGACCTTGCAGCTCGCCGCAGTGGCCGGCACTCGAGTTGATCATGGCTTGCTCGCGGCTGCGGCCGACGCCTCGGATGGAGAGCTGGAGGCTGAACTGCGGGAGGCGATTGATGCTGCGGTACTGACCGCGGACGAAACTGGTTACGCCTTCCGGCATGCGCTGCTGAGGGAAGTTATTCACGATGACTTGTTGCCGGGCCAGCATGCCCGGCTGCATGCCCGCTTCGCGACCATCTTGGAAGAGCACCCGGAGCTAATGAGCGCAGACGCCGCCCCCATGGAGATCGCGCACCACTGGAACGCGGCGCATCAAGCGAACAGGGCCTTCCGATGGGCATTGACGGCGGCGGGCTCAGGTGGTGCTGCTTTCCATGAGGCACTGAAGCTCTACGAGCGTGCCCTGGAGCTGTGGGATCAAGTGGATGATCCGGAGTCGGTCGCGGGGTCCCATGCCGGCCTGTTGATGCGCGCCGCGTACGTCGCCGAAGACGCCGGCGAGGACGAGAGGTCGCTGGCGCTGGTGAACGCCGCTCTCGATGAGCTGGATCCGGAACGCGACCGTGAGGAGCGGATCGAGGCGCTGCTTGTCAAGTCGCGGACTAAGGCCAGTTTGGTAAGTGTCGGTGGCGTCGAGCCGCTTCGAGAGGCCCTTCAACTGCTCCCCGAAGATGCCGATCCCAAGCTGCGGGCTCGAGTACTGGAAATGCTGGGCCGGCGGACCATGCTGCAGGGCGACATCGAGCAGGGCATTGAGTACTCACAGCAGGCCGTCGACGTGGCAGCAACGGCCAAGTCCGACTCGGCGACCGCCAACGCCTGGATCACGCTCGGCACCAGCCTGGCCGCCGCTGGGCAAGAGACAGAGGGCATCGCAGTAATGGAGCGGGTCCGGGAGCTGGCCCGCACCAACACACGGACTCTGCTGCGCTTCTTCATCAATTACTCTGACGCGCTCAACCACGTTGGCCGATACGAGGACGCTGCGCGCGAGGCCCTGAGTGGCGTCGACATGGCTCGTGATCTTGGTTTGCAGCGCTCTATGGGGGCGATGCTGGCCGGGAATGCGGCCGAACCGCTGCTGGCACTCGGACAGTGGGGGCGCGCCTCAGCCATGATCGAGAGAGCGCTGGAACTGGATCCACCGCCACATCATCATGCCCACCTACGGCTGCTGCAGACGTGGCTGTTCGTCTGGCGCGGGCAGCTGGACGAGGCTGAGGCGGTGTTGGCCGAGTTCCGGCCCATGATCAGAAACGAGCAGTTTTCGCCGCAGTACAACAGCCAGGCGATCCGGACCGATGCAGAGTATTCGCTCGCCGTCGGTGATCACCGGCGCGCGTGGTCTGACGTCAAAGTCTTCCTTGATCATTGGCAGCGCTATCAGCGGGCAATGGTCTATCCAGTGCTAGCGGCTGGTGCCGCGGCGGCGCGAGTGCTTGATCAGAGTGAGGGTTCCGATGAGCGATCGGAGTTGATCAAGAGCTTCCTTGATGAACGGGCGGTGCCGGTACGGATTCGTGCGTTCTGGGAGCCGGTGATCCGCGCCGACCTGGAAGACACTGCAGTGGCATGGCGGTCGGCCTTGGATGAGCTGGGGACGCAACAGGCACCGGCCCATCTGCGTCCGTACGCCGGCCTACGACTTGGTCAGCATCTGGTTGCCGGCCGGGAGCGGAATGAGGCTAAACAGGTATTGGCGACAGCCTCAGCCGAGGCGGTCTCCCTTGGCTCGACTCTGCTCGCCGACCGGATTGCTGCGTTGTCCCAGCGCGCTGGTTTCGCGGTAACCCCGCCTCCGGAGAAAAGTCCCGTCGCTGGCCTGACGCCACGTGAGATCGAGGTGCTGCGACTGGTGGCAGAGGGACGCTCCAATGGTGAGATCGGTGCGGCGTTGTTCATCAGCACGAAGACCGCCAGCGTGCATGTCTCGAACATCTTGGCCAAGCTGGGCGTCAGCGGACGCGGCGAGGCCGCTGCGGTCGCTCATCGCATTGGGCTCACCGACTTGTCAGAATCCAGTTGACCTATAACTCAACTGGATCTCAGGCCCGATGCACTCGGCCGCTGAAGCTGATTGCTTCATGCACGTCGTCGTTCGGATCCACGATGAAGGTCACTTTGTTTAGCTCCTTCCACGGGACGGCGAAGCCGACGGTCGCAACGTCTTCATCCTTCGGTTTGATCTTGCCCTTGAAGCCGCTCTGCAGCTGGTCAGTCTTGTCGATGATGATCTGGGCATCGTTGTCGTCGCCGTACTTAGCGCCGATCAAAACGCCCTTGGCGTCGTACGGCTTCTCGGTGTTGTTCTCGATGCGGACCGACGCGATCACGATCTGACCGTTGGTGGCTTCGGCGCCGCGATCGGTCTTGGCCGCCTTGTCTGCGACCGTGCCCGCGATCTCGATCACCAGTCCGTCGTCGAACTCCGCGGCATCGTCGAGCTTGAACTGTTGCCCCTTTGGCACCTCCGTCGCGGCTGTTGCACTGGGACTCGGGCTGGCGATCGATTCGACCGGCGTTGGTTCAGCGCTGCTGCTAGCAGAAACGCTGGACTCGGGTTGGGTGGCCGGCTCTCCGCCGCATGCGGCTAGGGCAAGCAGTAGGCCAATGAGTGCCCCCGAGAGTCGCCTCATGGACCGACACGGTACCGGCCGCCCGCCGGTCGAAGTTTTCGTGCTGTCCGAGACTCGGACCGCCAAGCGGCCTCGACTCTGCCGCTATGGTGGACGCGTGAAGTGGAAGGTGGTAGTCGCCGTCGGAGCAATCGCCGGAGGCGCTTTGTGGTTCGTACGCCGCAGGTCCCGGCGAGCTGAAACTGATGCCGAACTGTGGGCCGAAGCCACCGACCCCATCGCCCGATTCGGCGACTCCTGACTCTCTCTAACGCCGACTTGTCAGAATCTGAGCACCAAATATGGTGCCGAGATTCTGACAACTCAGTGATTGCTGAACATCTCGGTGACATCATCGGGAAGGCCACCATCAATAAGCAGCGTCACCAGATCACCGGCTTGTAACTTGGTGTCCCCGTTTACGGACAGCAGTACCCCGTCCCGAACGACGATGCTGATCCAGATCTCGCTGCCCATCTCGGCGACTTCCGCCACGGTCCGACCATCGACCGAAGATCCCGCCTCGACGCTGACCTGATGGGCGGTGTCCGGTTCGGCCTGCAGGCGTACGCCGACCGCCCAGGGCTCAGGTCTTACGGGCTGCATCGGTATCCGTAACCGCTGCGCAACCAGCGGGGCCAGGCTCCCCTGGACGACAACAGAGAAGATCACCACCACAACGACAATTCCGTACAGTCGTTGAGCATCCGGCAGCTCCGCGGCGAGGATCAGCTCGCCTAGCAAGATCGGCACTGCACCCTTGAGCCCGGCGAACAGCACAAACACCCGCTCGCCACGATCAAGCTCAGCGGGCAGCAGGCAGAGACCAACCGCGAGTGGCCGGATCACTACAGCTAGCGCTAGGCCCAGAATGAGTCCGGGCAGCCAGACATCCATCCGCGCCAAGACTCTTAAGTCGATGGTGAGTCCCAAGACCACGAATGCCACGATCTCGGCAAGCCCGGCCAATGCCGCGTGAAACCGTTCGATCTCGTGTTGATATGGGGCGCGACGGTTGCCGATCACGATCCCGGCCACAAAAACGGCCAAGAAGCCTGATCCGTGCAGCAGCGTCGTCACTCCGTACAGCAGCAGCACACTGGCGAGCGTGCGCAGCGGATACAAGGCCTCGCTCGGCAACGAAACTCGGCGCATGAACCAGAGCAAGGCGAGGCCGCCGGCGACACCAGCCGCCAATCCAATCGTCATTTGAAGTAGGAAATCTGCCGCCACCCGGCCAAAGGCGACTACGTTGACTCCGCCAACAGCCAGCAGCCCACCCATCAGGGCAATTCCGACAGGATCGTTGGCCCCGGACTCGCCTTCCAAGATCGTGCCGCTGCGGCCGGCGATCTCCTGCTGCCCAAGCACCGAGAACACCACTGCGGGATCGGTCGGGGACACCGCAGTCGCGACCAGCAGAGCGACGTACCAGGCCAGTCCGAACGCCAGGTGTAGTAGCACCCCACCGGCAGCCGCGGTCAGAAAGGTACCGAGGACGCCAACAATGATGATCAATCCGAGAGCAGGTCGGAGTCGCACCCAGCCGATGTGCCGGCCGCCATTGAACAAGATCAAAACGAGTGCCACCGAGACGATCTGCTGGACCGTGTCGTCCTGCGGTGTTGGGACGCCGGGCACAACCAGCACGCCGATTGCGGCAGCGGCGAGCATCCACACCGGAGCCGGAATGTGAAGTCGGGTCGACAGCCGACTGACCAAGACCCCGGCAAGCACCACTGCACTGGTCAGCGCAATGACTAAGGCGAACCGGGCCGTGTCGGACACGTAGACATTCTTCAGACTTGTCAGCGTCTCAGCGGGGTTATAGCACTTTCAGACGCTGACAAGTCGGAGGAAGAGGCGGGGAAAGACGGTCACTCTGGCTGATTGTCGGATGGTCCGGCGATCCGGTACGGGGTGTCGAAGCCCTCGTACATGAGGTGGGCGATCATGCCTTGGGCGGCGTGTTTCAGGTTGTGACAGTGGTCCATCCAGATGCCGGGGTTGTCTGCCACGAACGCGATGTCGTACGTCTCGCCGGGCAGCACGTTGAGCGAGTCGACCCACCAGGGGCTTCCGGTGGCCGCCACGCCGTTGCGAGCCAGCACCACCTCGTGATGGCCATGCAGGTGCATCGGATGCACCTCGCCGGTGCGATTCTTGATATGCACCACCACGACGTCGCCCTCGCGCACCACATACATCGGGACGTGCGGAAAGAGACGGCCGTTGATCGACCACCACAGGCCGGGCCGGCCTTTCACGAACCCGGGCCGGCGACCGATCCGATACTCGAACTGGCGGGTGGGGTGGGCAGGGTCAAAGTCGAGCGGGGCCGGTGTGCCGTACGCCAGCAGGTCCAACTCGGCGGCGGGCTGCACAGCCACCGGCGCATCGGCACCCGACGAGCCAATGATCACCGCAGTCGCCTTGGACAGTTGCACCCTGACCGCGGTGCCGTCATTAGGAACCTTCACCTCCACATCAGCCCGGCCGCCGGCGGTGATGGCCACCGAACGGCCAGTCACCTCTGTGGGGTTGTGTACGTCGGTGCCATCTGTGGCGAGCAAACGGTACGAGCCACCGGTCCAGATCTTCATCGGCCCGTTGTCGGTGTTGGTGACCCGTACGCGTACCCGCTGCCCGGCCCGGGCCGGCACACGCAGATCCTCGGCCTTGCCGTTGATGGTCCGCATTCCCCCGTAGGTGTGCGCCACCGCGGCAACATCAACCGGCTGGGCAATCCCAGACTGCGGCAACACGACAAGTGATCCGAGCAGCCCGCCGGCGACCTGGGGGTTGGACACCTGGTGGGAGTGATACCAATACGTACCGGCCTGGTCCGCGACGAACCGGTACGTGAACTCACCACCGACCGGAACCGCGTCTTGAGTCACCCCGGCCACCCCGTCCATGGCGTTGGGCACATCGACGCCGTGCCAGTGCAGCGTGACCCCGTCGGTAACCGACTCGTTGCGCAGGTGCACCTCGATCAGTTGACCCTGCCGGGCACGGATCTGTGGACCCGGTGATGTGCCGTTTACCGTGAACCCCGGGATGGAGCGGCCACCCACGGTCAACATCTGCTGCTGGGTCACCAGATCCACCCGTACGTCGGCTGGTCGTGCCGGGTCGGCGATCATGTCTGTGACCAGCCGCGGTGCGGCAGCGATGACGTGGCCGGGCATCTGGCCCTGCATATGGCCGCCAGGCCCACTGACGCCTGGATCAGACATGGCGCCCACGCCGTAATCGGGGTAGCCCATGTCCTTGACCGAGTACACCGCCGGCACCCGGCTGGCCTGCCACAACCAAGCCAAAGGTGCAACGACCGCCACGGTGGCCAGGATCGGCAGCGCGATCCGCAGCGCCCGGGGAGTGCCGGGTGGTCGGCGACGGGAACGGCGAGTCATCACACCGGGGCGGCGGTACGCGCCTCCGGCTGCTCAACGGCCGCCGCCGTCGCAGCCCGGAGCCGGCGGCCGGCGTAGAGAGCCACGCCGAACAGCGCCAAGGCATTGAGGCCGTGCAACGCACCAGCCAGCGGGAAGTCATGGCCTAGGCCGCCGAGTTGGCTCTGCACGATCACCAGCACGAACACAATAACGGCCCACTTGGTCGCCCCGCGCACCTTGGTGAAGAACGAGATGATCAACAGCAGCAGCGCGAGCCCCGGAATGACGAAGAACCCGTTGATGACATGCGCCATCATGCCGGCCACCTGAGGGAACGGTGTCCCCTCGCTTTCCATGGCGGCCTTGTCGAGCACCCCGCCGCCCTCGACCCACTTGCCGAGCCCGGCGATAAACCAGACGATGACCATCGCTTGGACCGCCACCTCCGCGGCGACCAGGTATGCGAGCACCTTGTACGCGGTTCTCATGATCTTGCCTCCTCACCACGCGCCGAGCGACGCCTGTCTCAACGGTCTCCTCGTACGCCGTCGGTGCGGAATGAGGCAGTCCGCAGAATCGGTGGAGGCTAACCTCGGGGTGCGCGCGGTGGGCCAACCTCGTACCAGCGCAGCAACATTCGGCGGATCATAGACGTGTGACCATGGCCCGGCTTCGGCTGTACGCGCTGACGACAGTGGGCGGCCTCTCCTTTTTGTGCGTGCTGCTCACCCAGGCAATGTCCCCAGATGGCCTGTCATTCTCCAACCTTGTGTGGACCTTCTTCGTCATCCCCATGTACGCCGTTGGTGCGTGGTTAACCTGGCGGCTGCCTGCGCACCTGCAGCCGGTTCGGTTACTCCTCGCCGGGACCGCATTTGGAGCCACTGAGGCGTTCGGGACGTTCATTGCCAGCCAGCCACAGTTGATCTACAGACCGTGGTTCCCGGTGCTCAGCATGCTGAGCCTCGAGGCCCAAGCGGTGGCGGCGCTCGCGTTGGCGCTCCTCATAGGCAGCTATCCAGACGGCTTCGTGGAACGCAGCTGGCAGCGGCTGGCTCTCGGCTTTTCGTGGATTGGGCTTGTCGGTCCGCCGCTGGGTCTGCTGGCTTCACCCGTCGCGCCGGTGTCCCCCTTTGTCACAGAAGCCCTTGTTCCCAATCCATACGCGGTCACATGGCTCGGCTGGCTGGCGGGGCCGGCCCTCTGGCTAGCAGTGAACAGTTGGTGGGTCGCTCTCGTCGGCGTGCTGGTCATGTGCGCACGCTTTGTGGCGGCGGATGCGACGGGTCGCGCTCGGATGCGATTCTTATTAGTTGTTGTGGTCGTCGGGTGCGGACTCTATGCCCTAGCTGTCGCGGCGGCCGCACTCGGCGTACCCGACGACTCTGCACTGGTCGTCACCATGCAAACTCTCGGGGGGCTGACATCGATTCTCATTCCGGTAGCGATCATCTATGGGATCCTGCGCCACCGGCTCTTTGACCTGGATCTTGTCGTCCGGAAGTCCGTCGCGTACGGCTCAGCATCGTTGCTCATCGCGGCGGTCTACGCAGTCGTTGCGGCCACGCCAGGTCTGATGTTAGGCAGTCGGGTACCGGTGGCCATGGCCGTTATTATCACGATTGCTGCTGCTCTCGCCTTCCAGCCCCTCCGCCGCCGCCTCGAGTCCGCCGTCAGCAGAAGACTTTTCGGGGACCGCGTACGGCAGTACCAGCTCCTCAAGAACCTCGGCACGACGATGGAGCAAACGGCCGAGCTCGACGAGCTGCTGCCTCGACTCGCAAGCGCCGTCCGGGACGGAATCGGTGCGAGCTGGGTGCGGGTTCGGCTGCGCGACGGGGATGGCAGCTGGCTCGACGAGCCGGAAGGCGTCGCTGGCGAGGTGACCGGGGGCAGCGCCGCCGGCGTTGATCTGGTTCACGCCGGCGAGCAGGTCGGACGAGTTGATCTCGGTTCCAAGCCCGGTGGCTATGCCCCCGCTGATCTCGAACTCCTGGCCACCGTGGCCGCGCAGGCCACCACAGCAGTTGCCAACGTTCGGCTCGCGTCTCAGCTCAAGGAGGGGCTCGAGGAGCTGTCCACTTCTCGGGTCCGTCTTATTGCCGCACAAGATGCCGAGCGTCGCCGCATCGAGCGCGACCTGCATGACGGGATCCAGCAGGAGGTCGTGGCCCTTATCGCGGGGTTGCGGCTCGCTCGTAATCGGCTTAGCCGTGACCAACTCACCACCGCCGAACTCACCGATTTGCAAGATCAGGCGCGCGAGATGCTTCGCGACCTCAGGGAACTCGCCCACGGCATCCACCCGCCCGTCCTCAGCGACAACGGGCTCGTCGCAGCGCTGGAGTCTCGGGTCACAAGGTTCCCCATCTCGGTGCAAATCCTTGCCGATGACGGGCTACGTGCCGAGCGCTTCTCCGAGGATGTGGAGGGCACGGCGTACTTCGTGGCCTGCGAGTCTCTGACCAATGTGGCCAAGCACGCTGGCACCGATGGCGCGCGCATCCGGCTATCGCATCCGGGCAGCCGGCTCTGCCTGGTGGTCGAGGACGACGGCCGGGGCTTCGAGCCGAACGGCGCCTCTTCCGGCGGCTTGGCTAACATTCGCGATCGGGTCGAGGCGCTGCACGGCCAGCTCACGATCGAGAGTCGGTTGGGTGCCGGAACGAGCGTCCGTGCCGAACTCCCGCTGCTCGCCAACGCCGTACCGGCAGTCCCCAATGTCTGAGATGCTCAGGGTCGTCATTGCTGAGGACAACTACCTCGTCCGCGAAGGCGTACGCCGGCTGCTGGAAGACTCAGGACAGGTTGAGGTCGTTGCCTGCGTCGGTGATGCGCGGGAGCTGCTCGATGCGGTCCGGCGACTGAGCCCGACCGCTGTTCTGACCGAT
>DATDKX010000465.1:0-2146 GCA_036519615.1 Propionibacteriaceae bacterium | reverse complement strand
CCGGATTGAGGTGAACATGCCCCTGCAACCGTGTCATCAGCAGCGATGGCGCGCCCGCCGTTGAAGCACCAGCAACATCGGTAGCCAGGATGCTCGGAACCGGGAGCCCGCTTCCCGCCACCACGCCAAGGTTCGCGATTTCCTTCGCCAAGCTCCCCTGCAGGCCAAGCCCGCCCGGGTACTGCCGCAGTACGACGAACGTTCGTGTTCCACGTCGCTCGACAGTCAGCCGATGCACGGCGGAGCAGACGCCACCGGTCAATCGGCGATAGCCAACGATGCGACTGCCCCGACCCATCGACGCCGCAACCCAGGCGAGAGTCTCCGCGGAGGGCCGACGCTGCCTGAACCCGCCATCCCTCCAGTCGCCGTCGGTCATGAGCGCGAGCCTATTCGTCAGGGGCCTGCGGCGATAGGGGTTTTCTAACCCGCCAGAGGCAGTGACCCGGCTGCTGGATGGCCGTCACCATCTGGAACGGTTCGCGATGGAGCAGGCGGGTGAGGTGGACTACCTGATCACCTGGAGGGACAACGAGTTCGTCGGACGGGTGAGCCTCACACCGTGTCGTCGTGCGGGTGCGAATCGACGGTGCTTCGCATTCCCGAAGTCGCCTTCGTGCCTCCGGCCGTGCTTACACCTCCCCGCCCTCATGAAGTAGGCGATCCAGCGTGCGGCGCCCCCACAGACTCACCAGCGGATTACTGACCTCGTAGTACCAAACGAGGCCCATGGCCTGTTCAAATGCCCATGCCATGCCGCGCCGCCACTGCACCTCTCCGGGGTTCAATCTTGCGCGCACGACGTTGCGCTGGGTCGCGTCCAGGAGATGCCAGACTGAAACCAGGTCGAGTGCCGGGTCGGCCGCGCGGAACCCTCCGGCATCTAGTGTGGTGTCTCGTTATTAGCCGGGATTGATGCGAGTGCGACCCGGCCTCGGCTGACTTTCTCGAGGATCTCCTCTGCCGTGGCGGTCCATACGAACGGCTTGGGATCGTTGTTGTTGGCTTGGAGGTATGCCTCGATCGCAGCGATCAGGTCGGGCACCGACTTGAAGACACCGCGGCGGATGGCTTTCTCGGTGAGCTCGCGGAACCAGCGTTCGACCATGTTCAGCCATGAGCTCGACGTCGGGATGAAATGCAGGTGGAACCGGGGATGCTTGTCCAGCCAGGCCACGACGTTGTCGTGGGTGTGGGTGCCGTAGTTGTCGAGGATCATGTGGATCTGGAGTCCCTTGGGGACCTGACGGTCAATGGTGCGCAAGAACTTCAAGAACTCGCCGTTGCGGTGCCTGGGAAGACATTGGCCGATCACCACTCCGGTCAGCACGTTCAGCGCGGCGAACAGGGTCGTTGTCCCGTTGCGCTTGTAGTCGTGGGTCATGGTTCCGGCCCGGCCTTTCTTCAAAGGCAGCGACGGCTGCGTCCGGTCGAGCGCCTGGATCTGGCTCTTCTCGTCCACGCACAGCACCACCGCCTTGTCGGGCGGGTTCAGATAGACGCCGACCACATCGATCAGCTTCTCATCGAAACGGCGGTCATTGGAGAGCTTGAAGGTGCGCACCAGATGCGGCTTGAGCCCACGAGCAGACCACACACGCTGCACCGTCGCTGGGCTCACCCCGGCCGCCTTGGCCATCGACCGGCAGCTCCAGTGCGTCTCGCCTTCCGGCTTGGACTCCTGGGTCAACCGGACGATCTCGTCGATCTTCTCCGCCGGGATCTGCGGCTTACGCCCCCGGCCGGGACGAACCCGACCCAGCTTGGCCAGCCCCTCCTCCGCGAAGCGACTCCGCCAGGCCACCACACTCGACGGCGAGACCCCGACCTCATAGGCGACAGCCGTGCTGGCAAGACCATCGGCTGCCAGCAACAGCGCCTTGGCCCGGGTCACCTCCCGATGAGCTGCCGTCTGGGACTTCGCCAAGCTCTCCAGGATCTCCCGCTGAGCATCAGACATGACCAGAGCGGGGCTCGGAGCGCGCACGAACACACCCTACTACCAATCCCCACTTATTTACGAGACACTATACTAGTTGGTAGTATTTGGGTCGGTATAGGCATTGTTAAGCTGGGCCCCGCCGAGGTGCGCCTCCTGAAGCTGAGCACTGGTGAGGTACGCCCCCTGGAGCTGGGCGCCGTCGAG
>DATDKX010000464.1:0-2912 GCA_036519615.1 Propionibacteriaceae bacterium | reverse complement strand
TCCTGGCCATCATGGATATCCGCGCACATCCGATCTCATTCTGAGAAAGGCCCTGAAAGGCCGCTAGTGCCACCAGATCACGGATGCGACGGCGAGACCGTTTCTCCATCTCCTCAATCCAACTCGCAGACCTCGGCAGGTATCTTGGTGCCAGGGATCAGCCCTTGGGTTGAACCCGAGCGTTTATGCTGTTCTCGGCTCGACGCGTGCTTCGTAGCTGCGTGCCTGCATCAACACGGTCCAGGCGATCCGCGCCAACTTGTTAGCAAGGGCAGTGGCCAACACGTTGTGATGCAGGCGGTTTGCCGCGGCTGTCAGCCACGGGCCAAAACTGTGCTTTGCCCAGTTTGCTGGCCTGAGCAAAACAACACGGGCACCTTGCATGAAGAGCGTGCGCAGATAGCGATTGCCACGTTTGGTGATGCGGCCAAGGATGGTGCGATCACCCGTGGACATCTGCTTCGGCACCAGGCCGAGCCATGCAGCGAAGTCACGCCCTTTGGCAAAGGCGGCACCGTTGCCAATGGCCGCTACCATGGCGCTGGCGATGAGCGGGCCGATGCCCGGAACGGTCATCAATTGGCGGCAACTCTCGCTGCCATGCGCCAGAACCTCGATCTCTTCGGTGACGTGTTGGATACGCTCATCAAGACGCCGCCAATCGCCGCTGAGGTCTTCCGTGATCCTGATCATGCGAGGTGACAACACGTCGCTGCGTCTTGCCAGGATGTCCGGAAGCTGTTGGCGGAGGAAGCGAAGTCCCTCACGTACCGCAATGCCGTGCTCCAAGAGAAAGGCGCGGATCTGATTGATTACAGCCGTTCGCTGGCCGATCAGACGAGATCGCACCCGGTGCAGCGCTTGTAGATCGAGTTGATCGTCGGTCTTCATTGGAACGCAGCGGGTGGACGGCCGCTGGACAGCCTCCGCGACCGCGTGGGCGTCTCTGAAGTCGTTCTTGTGGCCTTGCCGGAACGGCTTGGCATAAGCGGGCGGTACCTGCTTTACGTCATGGCCGAGCGCACTTAGTTCGCGAGCCACATAGTGCGTCGCCATGCCAGCTTCGATTCCGATCAGGCACCGCGGCACATTGGCGAGCCGGGCTGTGATCCGGCCGCGGGCAATCTTCTCCCGCAAAACGATTGCCCCCATGTCGTCGAGGCCGATCAAATGCAGGATGTTCTTGCCCGTATCGATGCCAATGGTGTGTGCGACTGTAGCGGCTGTCTTATGGGACATAGCGATGTGCTCCTCGTGCTTCTAAGCCCCCGGCGGACTCTGAGAGCCGTTAGGGGCGGGAGCACGGCCGGTCCATCCCATTCTGAGACATGTCGACGGTCCGCGATTTTTGTCAGATTGTGGGGAGGGGGATCCTAGATCGGCTACCTCCAGCTCGCTGGGAGCGGAGCCGACGCGGTCAATCACACGATGTCGGCTTGCAGCAGGATCGGACGTCAGCCGAGCAGAGGCCGTGCGTTGCAAGAAGATTTCAACGAGCTGGCGGTAAGCGGTCTTGCATCAATGTATCCGGCCTTTGGTTGGAGGCGATGCTCCGGGCCATCATGGATATCAGCGCGCCTGTGACCTCATTAGCGGATAGGCCTTGACGGGCCATTTGGGTCACCAGTTTTCACAGACGCCGGGAAGACCGAACCTCCATCTCGTCTCATTCTCTCGCAGACCTCGGCAGGTAAGTCTTACACGACTTGAGGCTTGCTCGTCTCGAAGGCTCGACCACGGGCAAGAACACTCCAGGCGATGCGCGCAAGCTTGTTGGCGAGCGCGATTGCCAGCACGTTGTGATGCAGCCGCTTCCTGGCAGCCTCGATCCAAGGTTTGAGTCCGTGGCCCGCCCACCTGGCTGGCTTGACCTTGACTAACACGACCCATGCCGCCTGCACGAAGAGGACGCGCAGGTATCGATTGCCGCGCTTGGATATCTTGCCGAGGATCGTGCGATCGCCGGTCGAGATTTGTCTTGGCACCAGACCAAGCCACGCCGCGAAGTCACGCCCCTTGGCGAAGGCATCGCCGGTTCCGATCGCCGCAACTATGGCGCTGGAGATGATTGGTCCAATGCTGGGAATGCTCGTCAGCCGTTCGCACCCGGCGTCCCGTTTTGCAAGCTCCTCGATCTCGCTGGATAGCCCCTCGATCCGCTCGTCCAGCCGGCGCAAGTCCACAGCCAACGCCTCGATGATCCGCAGGATGCGGGGTGAGAGCGTGTCGGAGGGGGTGGCGAGGATGCGCGGCAACTCTGCCCGGAGGGAGCAATGTCCTTGCCGAACCGCGACGCCGCGCTCTAACAAGAAGGCACGGATTTGATTGATGGTCCCGGTGCGTTGGCTGACTAGCCGTTCCCGTACCCGGTGGAGCGCCTGGAGATCGAGTTGATCAGCGGTCTTCATGGCGACGAACTTCATCGTCGGCCGCTGCACCGCTTCGGCGATTGCCTCCGCATCCCGGAAGTCATTCTTTTGGCCCTTGGAATAGGGTCGCACGTACTTCGCCGGCATCAGACGAGCGTCGTGACCAAGCGCCCTGAGCCGACGACTGAGATGATGTGCCCCGACACAGGCCTCCATACCAATCAGACAGGGTGACATATTGGCGAACCGGGCCTCAACCTGGCTGCGCGACCACTTTTGCCGCAGAACAATCTCTCCGCGGCCGTCCTGACCGACAATGTGGAACGAGTTCTTACCGATATCGATGCCGACAACGGCAACCCGGACGTTGATCTGCTGAGACATGACGTGCTCCTCGTCTTTGGCGCCCCTTGCCAGCTTCAATCGCTGGCGGGGCAGGAGCACGGCCGGACCATCCCATTAGCGGACATGCTGCTTGTAATCTTCGATGTCGGCTTTTCGGCTGTTTAGCGGACATGGACCGGCCGCCTCGACAGAGGTCAC
>DATDKX010000463.1:0-4346 GCA_036519615.1 Propionibacteriaceae bacterium | reverse complement strand
CATCTTCAGTTCTTGCGGTGATACCCGCACGTCCTCCTTGAGGCTTGGGAAGTCCGCCTCCCGCACCTCGTCATCCCACAGGAGTGATTGGAGCATCAGAACCTTTCCGCGGGATCGCAATGCCCCGAGCCGAGTCTTCTGACGCAGCGAGAACTGGGCGATAGCGGTCCGATCGGTCTCTTCGAGGGCTCGCCGCAGCAAAGCGTACGGCTTGGCCGCAGCCTTGTCCGGTTCTAAGAAATAACTGCGGTCAAGCATGATCTCGTCGATCTGCTCCGACGGTACGAATTCGACAACCTCAATCTCGTGACTGCGCTCCTCCGGCAATGACTTGAGGTCCTCATCGGTGAGCACTACGGTGGTTTTGCCTTCGGCGTACGCCTTGTCGATGTGGGCATACTCGACTACCTTGCCGCACACCTCGCAGCGGCGCTCATAGCGGATCCGTCCGCCGTCGGCATCGTGAACCTGGTGCAGGCTGATGTCGTGGTCTTCGGTTGCCGGATAAAGCTTGATCGGCACATTCACCAGACCAAAGGTGATGGCTCCCTTCCAGATAGCCCTCATGATTCGTCTACTACCCCATTCGTGCTGTCGGAATCCGCACAGGTGTATTTCGGTGTCCAGATCGAGGCGTCGATACTGGCTCTATGGCCAAGGGATCGCATGACCAGGTGGTCACTGTAGAGGGCCGCTCGATCAAGCTCAGCAACCTGGATAAGGTGCTCTATCCCAAGACCCGAACCACTAAAGCCGATGTTTTGTCCTATTACGCGCAAGTCGGCCCGACCATGCTGCCGCACCTCCGTGATCGTCCGGCGACGCGCAAACGCTGGCCTGATGGTGTGGCAGAGATCAGGGGTGGGCGACCTACCGTCTTCTTCAACAAGGATTTGGGCGCAGGTACACCGGATTGGGTGCCGCGCCGCACTATCTCTCATAAAGATCATGACAATGACTATCCAGTGATCAATGATCTTGCAACACTTACCTGGCTGGCCCAGCTAGCCGCTCTTGAAATCCATGTGCCGCAATGGCGGTTCGGACCCGACGGGCAGCCGCAGAACCCGGACCGCCTCGTCCTTGATCTTGATCCAGGCCCACGCGTAGACCTTGCGACGTGTGCTTGGATTGCACAGCTGGTCCGTGACATCTTGCGTGACATCGGCCACGAGCCGGTCCCCGTGACCAGTGGCAGCAAGGGCATTCACCTCTACGCGCCGCTCGATGGCTCGCAGACTCCGGAGCAGGCCACCGAGGTAGCCCGGGAGCTCGCCCGGGCGCTGGAATCTGATCATCCAGACGTCGTGATCAGCTCGATGAAGCGCTCGGAGCGGGACGGCAAGGTGTTCATCGACTGGAGCCAAAACAACGGAGCCAAGACCACCGTCTCGCCATACTCACTGCGTGGCCGAGAGCGCCCTTGGGTTGCTGCGCCGCGAACCTGGGAGGAGTTGGAGGATCCGAAACTTCGGCAGCTGGAGTATGAGGAGGTCCTCACGCGAATTGCTGATCTTGGTGACCCGCTCGCACCACTGGCACCCGGTCTCGGGGATCGCCTTACCACCTATCGAAGCATGCGGGACGCGACCAAGACGCCTGAGCCCGTACCGGCCGGGCCGCCCGATCAGCAAGCCGATGGCTTCAGGTTCGTCATTCAGGAGCACCATGCCCGCCGCCTGCACTACGACGTGCGGCTGGAGCACGACGGGGTGCTGGCCAGCTGGGCGGTGCCCAAGGCACCGCCCACCGACCCCAGGACCAATCACCTCGCGGTTCGCACCGAAGATCATCCGATGGAGTACCTCACATTCCACGGCAGCATTCCCAAGGGTCAGTACGGTGCTGGCGCTATGCGGATTTGGGACACGGGCACCTATCGCCTACACAAGTGGCGTGAGGGCAAAGAGGTCATTGTCACCCTCTTTGGCCAGCCGGACGGCGGGCTGGGCGGGGTCCGTAAGTTTGCCCTGATCCACACCGGCAGCGGAGATTCTCAGCCCGAGAAGAACTGGCTGATGCATCTCATGGAGACCGATCCAGAAGACAGGGCCATGCCCCCTGAGCCGGTCGAAGGGCGCAATCCTGCCAAGGAAAAGGAATTCCCCGAACAGGTAGAGCCCATGCTCGCGACGCTGGTCGACTCCGCCCGCTTCGGCGATGAGTCGGGGTGGGCGTTCGAGATGAAATGGGACGGCGTACGTACTGTTGCTTACCTGGCCGATGGGCGCGTAAAGCTCCTCAGCCGAAAGGGTCGTGACGATACCAGGGCCTATTTCGAGGTCGCCGACGAGCTCACCAAGATTAATGTCGAGACGGCGATCTTGGACGGTGAGGTGGTGGTAACCGACTCGGCCGGACGCCCCAACTTTGGGCTGCTGCAGCATCGAATCAACCTCACTAAGCCTGCCGACATCGATCGCGCCGCCAAGGCCTACCCCGCGCAGCTCATGCTCTTCGACATCCTCGAGTTGAACGGCCAATCGTTGCTCAAAAAGAGCTATGACGAGCGTCGGGCCATCTTGGAAGACCTGCTGCCCGCGCGGCCCGGCTCGCTTATCCAGGTACCACCCACTTTCGATGGTGATCTACGAGCGGCGCTCGCGACCGCTGATCAGCTTCAGCTCGAAGGCGTCGTTGCGAAACGCCGCAATTCGATCTATCAGCCGGGACGCCGTACCCATACCTGGCTCAAGATCAAATTGCATAGCGCGCAGGAGGTGGTGATCGGCGGCTGGCGACCTGGCCAGGGCCGCCGTAGCGGCGGCGTTGGGTCGCTGTTGATGGGAATCCCGACCGAGGCCGGTCTGCACTACGTCGGCCGCGTGGGCTCCGGATTCAACGATCGACAACTCGACGACATCCAGGCCAGACTGGACAAACTTGCCCGCAAGACATCGCCGTTCGTCGACGTACCGCGGGAGGACGCCCGCGGTGCTCATTGGGTTACGCCGTCGCTGGTTGGCGAGGTGACCTACGGCGAACTCACCGAACCCGGTCGGCTGCGTCACCCGGTCTGGCGCGGACTGCGACCAGACAAATCACCCAACGAGGTGGTGTGGGAGCGTCCCACCAGGGCCTGAGGCTTGACGAACCGCTCTGCTAACCGCCTCGTTCTTCCAGGGCAGCTATTGCCTTCCGAAGGTCCGCAATCCGCGTGCCCGGATTGCGGGCTGTCACGATGTCCAAGATCACGGCATAGCGTTCGGTCTTATTGAGCGATTCAAAAGCCGAGGCCGCTTGCGGGCTGGCAGCCAAGGCATCGGCAAGATCGGGCGGCACGGTGGCCTCCTTCTGGGAGGCGTACGCGGCGTCCCACCGTCCGTCGGCCTTGGCGGCTGCCACCTCGGCAAGGCCGGGCGGCCGCATCCGGCCGGCCGCCACAAGCTCCTCGACCTTGCGCACGTTCACCTGCGACCAACGACTCCGCGGTTTGCGGGGGACGTACTTCTGCAAGTAGTAGGTCTCGTCGAATCCCCTGCGCTGGCCAGAAATCCAGCCGTAGCACAAGCCGACATCGACCGCCTCGTCCTCGGTCAACGACGCTATTCCGGATCCCTTCTTCGCGATCTTGAGCCAGACACCAGCGTTGTGATCTACGTGCTCGGCAAGCCAGGTCTCAAATTCGGCGGCGTCGCGGAATGCGATTACCCGGGCCGCGTCTGGCCCGGTTCTATCCGACATGAGCCGACATTGCCGATGCCCTTGTCAATCGATGGAGCCGGAGCATGCCGGCGACGTTGAGTGCCACGACCCACACAAGCACCACAACGCCGACTTGAGCCCAGCGCTGCGCATCCATGTAGCCGGAAAGCAAAACCCCCGCGGCGGAAAAGGGAGTCAACCAAGGCTGCAAGCCATGGAGACTCACAACAGCGCCGGTGATGATCCAGAGACCGAGCGGCGCGATGAGCAGCCATCGCCCGGCCCGAAGGCCGACGGCCTTATCCAGCTCGACCGACGTCGCTCGAGCAAGTCCCGTCGTCCAGCCCGGAACATCAGGTGGAACGCGTGGCGCTGCCATCATGCGCCGACGCTACGCGACCGGTCTGGCATGATCATCACTCCTCGACGATCCCGGCCAGCTCCGCGCCCCGATGTGCCGCCAGCCGTTCAGCTTCGATGTCTAACTGGCTGCGGCTTCGCTTGGACAGACCGGTCCAGAGTGAGAGCCGTAGTGTGAATTGCCTGCCAGATGCTTTCGGCCGCCAGGTGCCAACGATCTCAGTGCCATGGAGTACTGCACCCGGTCGACCGAGAATCGGCCAGAGCTCCTTGTGCCTGGTTGCGTCGGGCACCATGAGGTCCCGGTCCTTACCTTGCAGAAACAGATCGAAGCCACCGAG
>DATDKX010000462.1:0-7504 GCA_036519615.1 Propionibacteriaceae bacterium | reverse complement strand
CTAAGCGTGCGGCCGACCTGTACGCCCAGGGGCTGGACATTGCGCCAGATCGGTGTCGAGCTGGGCGTTCATTGCTCCACCGTTAGCCATCAACTTCGTCGTGCGGGCGTCACCATGCGGCGCGGCGGTGAACTGAGCTGTTGATCAAGGGCGTTCCAAAATGATCGATGTCTCGGGGGGCGGTGAAGGCCGCTATCGTACGTGTGGTGAGTCGGCGCATGCAGATTGAGAACGGCTCCCTGTTCTCCGTACGGCAAGCGGCAGCGGCCTGCAATGTGTCGCCGCCGGTAGTGCGGAGGTGGCTTTCGCTGGGGCTGCTTTCTGCGCCGCCATGGACAGTCAAGCAACTGCGAAGCGTCCGCGATCTCACCGATCCGCAGCGCCATCGCCCTGGCTCCAGCGCCGCCCACGGCACCATGGCGCGGTGGAATTCGGGCTGCAGCTGCGCTCGGTGCCGCCAAATGCAAAGCGATGCCGCCAGGGCACTCGGTCGACGCAAGGCGCAAAGAGCGGCTCCCCATTGAGGTGCGGCAGCAGCTATTAGACGCGATTTACGCTGGCCAATCCTTCAGGAGAGTGCTTCGTGATCTTGGCTTGAGCCCAAACCAAATCTGGGGATTGACCAAGACCGACAATGAATGGTTGGCAGCCCTCGATGCTGCGCTGACGGCGACCCGCCGGAAGGATCTCCAGCACGGCACTAATGCCGCGTACGTTGCCGGCTGCGTCTGCAAGGAGTGTCGCGAGAACCAGCGCGTACGGATGGCGAGGAGCCGCCGCTAGGTCAATGCCGGCGTGGTGCAAGTGCTTAACGTCGACAACCGGCTTGGTGGTGGTTGGGATCCCGTGGTTCCCAGCGGGTGATCACCTTGCTGGACAACTTGAACCGGCTGCGAGCCCGCCACCGCGGCACGGGCGCCGCGGTTGAGAGCATCGGTCGACACTCTCCGGGCTGGTCATTCGGAGATATCGATAGGTACGGATTCATGATGCGAGCGTCGTGAAGTCGGGCTGACCGACGCGGGTGCAGTCGATCCTGACGGACGCTGAGACGCTACTGGCCCATCCCGAGCAGTGGGTGGTGGAGGAGAAGCCATCGACATTGCCCTGCCGGCAGCTCATCGCGGCCGGTCCGGATCATCGCGAGTGACGAAATTCGCCTTAGGCGGCACAACACGCGGCGCGGCGGTATAGCGTTCGACCAACTAAGTTCCGCTACTCGTTGCGCAGTGCGTTCACTCGGGGGACACAATTCATGAGCGTTCTTGGTGTTGCGGCCGGGGCAGTCACGCACGGTCGGACCGAGGCCGCTGCTGTTGCCCGACAGACTCGGCGACCTGTACGCCTCGCTCATCACAACAACTCTGGATGGTGGCTAATGCGCATCCCTCGAGTTCGGATCCTGCTCGCCGCTGTTGGGCTGCTCATCGGACTGGCCCCGGCCGCGAATGCGAGCCCCAACGCGGTAACGGCCATCCCGGCCGCGGACGAGGTGGCGATTTGTGAGGACCTCTTCGCGGGCGTCTATCCCGCACCCAGTGACGAGCCGCTTGCTGCCTGCCAGTGGAACATGTCGCTCATTCATGCCAACGCGTCGGCGCGAGCAGCCGCGACCGGCCATGGTGTGACGGTGGGCGTCTTGGATTCCGGCCTCGACCTGACGCACCCCGACATTCAGCCCAACCTCGATCTGGCGCGCTCCTGCTCGTTCATCTTCGCCGACGACCCGACGGCCGATCCGAGCGAGGTGGGCAACGGTGACTGCTCCAACAAAGCGGCGGTGCAAGACCTGTACGGTCATGGCACCCACGTCGCCTCCATCATCGCGGCTCCGATCAACGGGATCGGTGTTGCGGGCGTGGCGCCGGAGGCAACCATCGTTGGACTTAAGGCCTGCACGGTCGGCGGCTACTGTTTTGTCGACTCGGTCACAGCCGCCTTGCGCTATGCCGGAGATCAACGGCTCGACGTAGTGAATATGAGTTTGTTTGCCGACCCGTTCCTTTTCTACTGCGGCAACGACGCAGAACAGCGCGCGATGCTGCGGCAAATGAAGGATGCTGCCCGCTACGCACAGCAGCGGGGTGTGATTCTCGTGGCAGCCGCCGGCAACGAAGCCATTGACCTGCGCCACCCCGTGCTGGACACGATCAGTCCTGACTGGCCACCCGGCGCAGCGATCACCCGCGAGGTCCACAACAACTGCCGAGTTGTGCCGGCCGAACTCCCAGGGGTCATCACCGTGTCCGCTACAGGACCGGTCGGCTACCCCGGCTACACGACCAACATCGCCGAGTACTCCTCGGTGGGCGGCGACATCGCCGCGCCGGGTGGGGACTACTTCAGTGCAACCAACACTGTGCAAGATGCTGTGATTGGGGCAGTCCCGCGTGACTCTGTCCTCTTTGAAGCATTCGACCCGCTGAACGATGACGATGAGTTTCGCGGCATTACCACTGAGGACCACGGGGCCACGTACGCCTTCCTCAACGGCACATCCATGGCATCGCCGCACGTAGCCGGAGTAGCGGCTCTCATTCGCGAGCAGCATCCCAAGTGGACTCCGGGCGCAGTCGCCGCTGCGTTGTACCGCACAGCGACTCCGCTGGCATGTCCGCCCGACTGGCAGCCCCTCTCGCCCGATGACGAGCGCACGCGGTGCTACGGCAACGCATCCCATACATCGTTCTTCGGTCACGGCCTCCTCGACGCTAACGCAAGCACTGGCTCCTGAGCCGAACCACTCCGCCCGGAGTTCACACGTTTGCCCGGACCTGGGGCCTGGTGAGCCAGACCGGCCAGCGGTTTTGTCTGCGCTATGCGCCCGGGCTCGCAGCCATAGATAGAGATCTTTGCGGTTGGTCAAGGACGAGACGTTGCCAAGGCCCCAACAATACGGTGATCGGGTCATCCCAGACCTTTCCAGCCAAGCATCGACTTGAGCGTGACGGGTGTCGGCGGGCCAGCCGTACTTCGCGTAGAGCCACATCCGGGTCACTCAGAACGTCTCCGACAGGCGGCGCCGCGTAGCGGGCCCTTGACCGGGTGGAGTGGCTGGCGCTATGCCCTTTGGGATGACCACGCGACGGGGTGACCTCGATTCGGCCCTACCCGGGGGCTACCTCGCTCGGATGCGCCGGACCCTCGGTAGTCGGGTGAGGGAGCGACGACTCACGCACCTGCCGGGCAACCTCCGGCTCCTGTTCCTCGCCTTGGTAGTGCTTTCAGTAGCCACGATGCTGACTCTGGCGCTGGCGCTGGCCGTCGGAGGCGACTACACCGGTCCGAATTTCGCAATCGTACGGACCGCTCTGAGCGTGGTAATCATCGCTGGCGCTGGACTCGGGGTTGCCACGGTCGGAGCCGTGGCCTCGATAATCCGGATACCGTAACGAACCGTCGACACCGGATAGGTAGCCTCACCGACGGCCTGCTGACAGGGGCCGCGCTCGCTGGCACGCGGGCCGTACGGTTGGGCGCAAGTCGCGACCTTTGTCGTCACGGGCCTGCTGATTGTCGTTCTTGCCATGGCCGTTCGCGATCGACTGCCGAGCAGGCGGGCGAGCACTTCCGCTGTCATGATGGTCGCATTGCTTGGGGTGGCGCTGGTGCTGGCCGCGTTTCGGGTCGATACGCCGATGCACAAACAGTTTTCCTAATAAATATGCAAAATCTAGAGATCAAAGCTCCACTGAACCGCCCAACTCAACCCCCGCCCAACCCCTCCATCACCCCATTCCGCCTCCCTGCTCCCGGCAATGCTTTGAAGCGCGCCGCCCGGAGCTGGGGTCAAGGCTGGCCGCAAGGCCACCCGCCGGGCTTGGCCTTGACCCCAGCGAGGACGGCGCCACAATCTCCAAACCGGGAGTAGGGAGTCGAAGAGATAAGTGCCCTTCGACAAGCACAGGGCACATCCGCTCGCCGCGCCGAATCCCCGGCATATGGGGTCTTTGATCAGGAATGTGATCAAGAAGGTGAGTACCGGAACCCACCGCGGTGCAGCCTCCGAATGATCAACTCGACAAGCTGAGCCGGATGATCGCCGGGCTCTGTGACTAGGTGCCGCGTATCGACAGTGGCTTTGGCAAACTGCTCGTACAGATCTCGAGTGGCTGACAGATCACTGAAACCATGACCAACGCGACCCCGGACGCGCTCCAGGCATACCTCGAGCGGAGGCAACAAGATCACATAGTTGATGTGGGGCAAACCGGTCGCTCGTACAAACGTCGGCAAGAACCATGGCCCGAGGACACCGTCATAGATCACGGAACAGATGTCAGTCAGCCGGCCGGCAGCAGCTGCAGCTGCCTCAATGATGACCGTGTTTTGTCGGCGCGCCTCAGGCAACCACGGCAGCAGGTAGCCATTGTTGATCATGGCGAAGAAGCTGTCGCCGGCGACCAGCGCGCTCGGTGTGAACTTATTGACGACGTGCTCCGACACTGATGATTTGCCGGCTCCAGGCGGTCCCGCGATAATGACCAGTTCACCCATCGCAGCATTGTCTTGAATTGAATGACTGTGAAACAGCTCGCCTGGGCTGCGCACGGAAGACGGATGGATCGAATGAGTGACCTGCACCACATTCTGGAGCGGTACGTCAATGACGGATTCGTACCGGGCGCCGTGGCCCTGGTGGCTAATCGTGAACAGATCGAAGTAGCGGCAGTGGGTTCGGCATCAGTGGGCGGCGGGCCGATGGCGAGGGATTCGATCTTTCGCCTCGCTTCGATAACCAAACCGATTACCGCCGCAGCCGTCATGATCTTGATCGATGATGGTCGGATCTCCTTGGATGACACAGTGGACCTGTGGCTGCCGGAATTAGCGGAGCCAAGCGTCGTCCGTACCCCGGCCAGCTCAGACGATGATCTTGTCCCGGCGACCCGGCCGATCACCGTATTCGATCTGCTTACTTCCCGGGCGGGATATGGTTTCCCGTCCGACTTCACACTGCCCGCGGTGCAGCGGTTGTTCGAGGTGCAGAAAGACGGGCGAGAGCCGCAGAGCTTTCTGCCACAAGACGCGTGGCTGGCGGCGCTCTCCAAGATTCCGATGCTCTACCAGCCGGGAGATGCCTGGCTGTACGACACCTGCTCGGTGTTGCAGGGAGTGCTGGTCAGCAGGGTTTCGGGCCAGCCATTGCCAGATTTCCTAGCCGATCGGATATTCCAACCGCTTGGGATGGTGGACACCGGATTCACCGTGCCGGCCCACGAGTTGGAGCGGCTCACGAGCTACTACCGAACCGCTGCTACCGGCAGCCTGGAGCTCGCCGACGGACCCGACGGGCAGTGGAGCACGCCGCCGCCATTTCCGTTGGGCAACGGTGGTTTAGCGGGAACCGCGGATGACTGGCTTGCCTTCGCTCGCATGTTGCTGGCTGGAGGCACTACCGGGAGTGGCCGTCGGCTGCTATCGGCGGATGCCGTGCAGCTCATGATGACCGACCACACCACGCCCACCCAGCGCAAGATCGGCGAACTCTTTCTCGAGGGTCAGGGCTGGGGCTTCGGCGGCTCGGTCGACATCGAGACGATCGATCCGTGGAACGTGCCGGGACGCTACGGCTGGGTCGGCGGGACCGGGACATCGGCACACGTCACAGCATCCACTGGAACGGTTGCGATCTTGCTCACCCAAGTAGCGACCGACGGCCCCACGCCACCGGAGTTCATGCGCGCATTCTGGCGGTACGCGGCCATGATCAATTAGTCCGTCGACGCTCGGCCCATCGCCGGCCGACGAGTTCGAGGCTACGGTCTCGCAGCGTTATGCCCAGTCGTGATCTTGGAATCAAAAGATGTGAAGCGATCACCACGCCACGTTGCCGAGGGCGAATGACTCTGCGATGAGCCGACTCATATCGCGCCAGGGCCGTCGTAAGGTCTTGAGGTGAAGCGCTCAGGGATGTGGCGAGGGTGGCCGCCCCCTCCATGGCGGAGCTGGAGCCGTCCCCGAACACGGAGACGCAGGATGCGGCGTCACCCAGCAATGTCACCCTCCCGCGTGACCAGGAAGACATTCGTATCCGGCTCACGCTGTCGAAGTAGACGTCATCAGCCGATAGATAGGCAGACAACAGTTCCTGCGTACGCCAGCCAACATTGCGATATGTCTGCTTCAGCAGCAGTCGAGCCGCCTCGGGGCCACGATGATCAATACGTGCTCGAGACCGGAATATGAATGCGGCCCCCGCGGACCCCACCGACCCCGTTCCCGGATGCAGGGCGACCGCCTTTCCCGGCTCGTTGTACATGATCACTGTGTCGTCGCGCTCCATGGGAATCCCAAGCTTCGCTGTGGCAATATAGATGCCGAGATGCTCGGCGAAGTCTGCCTCCGGCCCGAAGGCCAGGCGGCGAACTCCAGAGTGAAGGCCATCCGCGCCGACCACCAGATCGAACCGGCGGGGAGCCGAGTTGTCGAAGATCACATCGACACCACCAGCATCGGGATGTAGCTCGGTGATCACCTCATCAAACAGGAACTCAGCGTCTCCGCGGCCGGCTGCTACCAAGATTGCGCTGAGATCGGCCCGCGGCACCTCGACCTCGCGATCTGACTGCCGGGTCCGCAGGCTCGCCACGCGCCGGCCGGCATCGTCGACAAAGATCAACTCGCGAACCTTGGTTGCGGCGTCCTGCAGCCGCGACATGACGCCCAGTTGCTCTGCCACCTGATACGCACCCTTGCGAACGTCCACTGGATTGCCGCTCGAGCGTGTGCCTTGATCACGTTCCACAACGGTGACTCGATATCCACCCCGCCCGAGCAGCGCCGCAAGGGTGGCCCCGGCAATCCCGGCACCTGAGATCAGTACGGTCAAACCGTCGCGCGGCATAGAGGCATCTTGGCAAGAGTCCTGTGCAGGTTTTCAGTCCGGGCAGCAACATGCAAGCATCCCGTCAGGCTTGTGGGGTCTCAACGTCCGCACAAAGCGCGTTCGTCCTCCCGCCAGTCGGTAGATTGGCTGGCGTTCGGGGGTGGGGCAGACCATGACGAGTGACACGGTGCCGCGCTGGGCGCGTGCACTGACGCTCCCGTCAGTGCTGTTCATCAGTGCGCTGGCAGGCCACACGGCCGCCGGTGGGGTTACGCCGGCGGCGCCGGTGTTGGTCTTCTTGTTCGTCATCACTGTGGCCGTGCTGGTCCCCATGGTCGGGGCTCTGATCAGCCCAGCACGGATCGTCGCGTTGTTGATCGTCGGCGAGGGACTGCTGCACGTAGCCCTGCAGTTGCTTGCTGGGTCGGGGGCCATGTCTGCTATGAGCGGCACAGCTACCGATCCGGGGGCTGTGTTGTCGCCGACCAGCTGCCACATGATGATGCAGCCGATCTCAGCCGCGCCGCACGGCTCTGTGATGTCGCTGATGAGTCACGGGCATCTGATCATGCTGCTCGCGCATCTGGCTGCGGCGTTCGTTGTCGGCTTCTGGTTCGCGGCCGGAGAGCGCGTTCTCTGGAACGTGCTGCGACTCGCTGCACGACCGGTTGTTGG
>DATDKX010000461.1:0-6792 GCA_036519615.1 Propionibacteriaceae bacterium | reverse complement strand
AGACCCGGGCGCGGCTCGCTCGCAACGCGTACTCCTACGGACACCTGCCGCTGCTGCTCGGCATCGTTGCCGTGGCCCTCGGGTTGAAGGAGGTGCTGCTGTATGTCAGCGACAGCAGTCACCACAGCCTCTCCGATCCGTTATCCACCGTGGCGCTGGCGGCACTCGTCGGCGGCACGGTCATCTACCTGCTGGGCCATGTGATCTTCAAATGGCTCACTGTGCACACCGTTTCAGTGGTTCGGCTGGCAGGTGCTGGCGCGCTGCTGCTAGCGATGCCGTTGATCATCGCAATAGCGGCATTGGGTCAGTTGGCTGTCGTGGCATTCATAGCGACCGGCGCCGTACTGATTGAGTCAGTCCTGTTCGCCGAATCCCGTCGCAAGATCCGAGCCGAGCTGTCTCACCACTGAGGTGAGACTCAGCTGAACGCGTTTTCCCCGGTCAATGCCTGCCCGATGACGAGTTGGTGAACTTCGGAGGTTCCTTCGTACGTCAGCACCGACTCCAAGTTGTTGGCGTGGCGCAGCACCGGATACTCCAAGGTGATGCCGCTAGCACCGAGAATGGTCCGGCATTCCCGGGCAATGCCGAGTGCCTCCCGTACGTTGTTGAGCTTGCCCAGACTGACCTGCTGCGGCTCCAGTCGATGCTCATCTTTGAGTCGCCCGAGGTGCAGCGCCAGCAGGAAACCCTTCTGCAGCTCCAGTGTCATGTCGGCGAGCTTCGCCTGGGTTAGCTGAAGAGAGGCAAGCGGGCGGCCAAACACCTCCCGCGAGATTGCATAGTCGATCGTGGTCTCCAAGCAGTCCCGCGCTGCCCCGAGGGCACCGAAGACAATGCCGAATCGCGCCTCGTTGAGGCAGGAGAGCGGGCCGCGCAGACCAGCCGCCTCCGGAAGCATCGAGTCAGGTGGCAGGTGGACGTTCTCGAGTATCAGCTCTGAGGTGATCGAGGCGCGCAGCGACAGCTTCTTGGTGATCTTGGGCGCCGAGAACCCCGGAGTATCGGTGGGAACTATGAAGCCCCTGATTCCGTCGTCGGTCTGGGCCCACACGATTGCCACCTCTGCGACGGAGCCGTTGGTGATCCACATCTTGGTTCCGTTGATCACCCAGTCGTCGCCGTCGCGCTTGGCCCGGGTCCGCATGCCCGCCGGATTGGATCCGAAGTCGGGCTCTGTCAACCCGAAGCAGCCGATCGCCTCACCCGTTGCCATCCGAGGCAGCCAGGTGGTTTTTTGTTCCTCGCTGCCGAACTTCCAGATCGCGAACATCGCAAGGGAGCCCTGCACCGACACCATGCTGCGTACGCCGGAGTCGCCGGCCTCAAGCTCCAGGCACGCCAGCCCGTAGGACACCGCATTTGCTCCGGCGCAGCCATAGCCCTCCAGGTGCATGCCAAGCAGTCCGAGCTCACCCGCCTCCCGCATCAGGCCAACATCAAGATCGCCGCGCTCGTACCAGTCGGCAATGTTCGGCTTCACCCGCTGTGCCACGAATTCCCGAACTGTCGCTTGGATATCGCGCTCTTCCTCGGTCAGAAGATGATCAATGGCAAGCAGCTCGAGCGGTCCGGTTCGGTTCATCGTTCTCCCATCTCAGCGAGCGCTAGCGCGCCCTTTTCGATCTCGTCCTCACTCAGCAACACGTGCTCGGCCGCACTGCCCAACGGCACGAAGCTGTCCTGACTGGCCACCCGCTGAATGGGGCCGGTAAAGCCGCCCTCGACCAGGCCAGTGACGACTCCCTCACCCACACCTCCACTGTGCCGGGTTTCGTCGACTACGAGAACTCTGCCGGTCGATCGGGCCGCGGTGAGTATGTCCTCCACCGGAAGCGGCGCAAGCCAGCGCAGGTCGAGCACCTGGGCAGCGACGCCGGCGGTCGCCAGGCGGCGAGCCACCCGTAGGCTCATCGGGACTCCATTGCCAAAGCTGATCATGGTCAGCACGGCCGACTCGCTCCCATAGCTGCGCGCTCGACCGATCGGCACATGCTCATCATGATCAACTGCCAGCCATGCTTGATCGCCGGCCTCGTAGAGGTCACGGCGGTGGTACAGCGCGATCGGCTCGAGGAAGACTGACAGTGTCGAGTCGGTGGTGGCCGCAGCGACACAGGTTCGCAACATCGCGGCCGCATCGTCGGCGCGCGCTGGGCAGGCCACCACGATCCCCGGAATGTCCCGCAGCACGGCCACGGCATTGTCATTGTGGAAATGACCACCGAAGCCTTTTTGGTAGCCGAGACCAGCGATTCGGACCACCATTGGGTTGGTAAAACGGCCGCGGGAAAAGAACGGCAGCGTGGCGCCTTCTCCGCGTAATTGATCTTCGGCATTGTGCAGGTAGGCCAAATACTGCACTTCAGGAATCGGTATCAGTCCGGCAAGGCCGGCTCCAAGGCCGAGACCCAGAATGGCCTGCTCGTCGAGCAGTGTGTCGAAGACTCGGGCTGCGCCATATGAGCGAGCCAGGCGTGTCGTGACGCCGTAGACGCCTCCTTTAACGCCGACATCCTCACCGAAAACGATCACGCGACGATCGGCGGCCAGCAGCTCGTTGAGTGTGGCATTGATCGACTCGGCGAGGGTACGCGGCTTGGCCTTATCCGCGGATTGAGTGGCTCTGAGGGCCTGAACAGCCTCCGCGACTCGGGCCGGGTGGCGGGGCGCGATCGGCGCCATCACCTCTGCGGCCGAGCGGAGTCGTGGCTTGTGTTTGAGCCGTCCAGCCTCGTAGGCAATTTCGTGGCGGATGCCGTCGTAGCACGCAAGGATCTCGGCGGCGCTCGCGCCCAGGGCACGCAGACCCGATGCCGTTGCCAGCAGTGGATCACGTGCATAGTCGGCTTCGATGTCGCGCGGTTTGCGGTAGCTGATCTCCGCATCGCTGCCGGCGTGGCCTCCGAAGCGTACGGTCTGCAGATGAAGGAAGACCGGTCGTCGCTGCTCGCGTACCACGTCGACCGACTTCATGATCACCGGCCAGGCAGCCGCGGGATAAGAGCCATCGGCATCCAGGTACGTCAGGCCCGGCCGAGATCCGTACGCCGCCTCGATCCAGCCATCCGGAGTAGGCACGGAGATGCCGCAGCCGTTGTCTTCACAGACGAACAGGATCGGCACGGGGAGACCTCGAAAGGCCGTAGCAAGCGCGGTATTGATTGCGCCGGCCGCTGTGGAATGGTTGGCCGATGCGTCTCCGAACGAGCACACCACGACGGCATCCTCAGGCCACTCGGACTCGACCTTGATCCGGTGCGCCCGATGCAACGCGATTGCCAGACCCACGGCCCTCGGCAGATGAGAGGCGATTGTTGAGGTCTGGGGAATGACTGCCAGGTCGGGATGGCCGAATACCTTATGTCGGCCACCGGCAATCGGCTCGTCTGCCAGCCCCATGAGCCCCTGCAAGACGTCACGGACCGGCGTTGATCCCGGCACTTGTTGGGCTCTGGCGACATAGAAGCCTCCCGAGCGGTAGTGCAGCAGCGCGGGATCGTTGGTACGCAGCGCCATCGCGATCATGGCATTGCTCTCATGCCCAGCGGAACCGATCGTGTAGAAGCCAAGACCTTCCTGCTGCAGTTCCCGCGCCACGAAATCCAGGTGCCGGCTGGTCGCTTGGGCCCTGAAGAGGCTCCACCACCACTCCGACTTGTCAGAATCCAGTTGAGCTATAGCGGAACTGGATTCTGACAAGTCGGAGAGAGAGTCCCGGAAGTGGCGGTCCAGCGGGTCCATCTAGCGTTCTAGAGGCGGAAAGTGGTATCCGGGGCCAGCTCGACGATGTCCATCTGAGCCTTCTGCAACCGGCCGGAGTAGTCCCAGTTCATCGCTTGCCAGCGAGTGAACTGATCCAGCACCCAGACGCCGGACTGCCGTGATCCGTTACCCGACTTGCCGTTGCCCCCGAACGGTAAATGGGCCTCGGCACCAGACGTCGAGTTGTTGATCGACACCATGCCGGCGCTGATCTTGTCACGGAACGTGAACGCATCCTTGGGATCGGTGGTGTAGATCGAGGACGAAAGACCGTACCCGGGAGCATTGGCCATCTCGATCGCCTCGGTCAGTGACTGATAGCTGGCTACTCCGACGATCGGACCAAAGGTCTCCTCCATGAAAATCCGATCACCGGGGCGTACTCCGTCAACCACCACCGGGTGGTAGTACAAGCCGATGCTCGGGTCACCGATGAAGCCATCTCGCGGCTTCTCTTTGGTGATCTTGCCGCACGCCGCTTCGACAACATGATGGGGCTGAACCCAGGTCAGGAACTCCTCAAATCGCTCCGCGAACTTTGCATCCATCAACGGCCCCATCAAGACATCCTGGGTCGGATCGCCCACTCTGGCGGCAGCTACGGCGGCGTTGAACCGGGCCAGGAACTGATCATGGACCGACTCGTGCACAATGACTGTGCCAAGCGAGGTGCAGCGCTGTCCGGCAGTACCGAAACCTGAGAAGAGCGCACCTTCCACCGCAAGATCAAGATCGGCACTCGGCGTAACGAGCAGCGGGTTCTTGCCACCCAGCTCCAAGCACGCGGTCTGCAGACAACGTCCAGTCAAGGCGCCGATCTCCCGGCCAACAGCAGACGAGCCAGTGAAGCCGACCTTGTCGATCAGCCCAGCTTCCAGCGCCTGCTCGAGGCCCGAGAAGGTCGCTGGGCCGTCAGCATGAACGACATTGAAGACCCCGTCTGGCAGGCCGCCGCCTCGGACGAAGAGCTCGTGAAATGCCGCGCTGCTGACTGCGGAGTACTCAGCGGGCTTCCATACGACGGTGTTGCCGGCAAGCAGCGCGGGCACGATGTACCAGGAGGGTACGGCCACTGGGAAGTTTCCCGCGGTAATCACCGCGACTGTGCCGACCGGCCTGCGGAAGGTGAACAGCTGCTTGTCCGGCATCTCGCTTGGCACGGTTTGCCCATAAAGTCGCCGGCCTTCGCCGAGGAAGAAGTCACAGGTATCGATGATCTCGCGTACTTCGCCCAACGCCTCTCCGTACGGCTTGCCGATCTCGGCCGTGACCAGCCGTGCGAGTGCCTCGGCGTTATCCTCGATCAGTCGGCCGATGTGGGCGATCGCGCGTCCCCGGATCGGTGGCGGTATGGCCGCCCACGATTCCTGGGCCTTCTTGGCTGATTCGGCGGCCCCGATGAAGGTGGAGGCGTCGCCGAACGACACCTCCCCAACCACATCATCAAGACGCGCCGGATTCGTACTCGGCAACGTGTGACCACCGGTCACCGGCGCGCCGTCGATCACCGAAGTCACCAACCCGCGACGCGCGGGAAGTTTCCGGGGGTTCGCTTCCCCAGCAATGGATCCATTCACACGAGCTCCAACTCCTTGCTGGCGACGCGCACTACGGAGCGGCGGGTAGCTCCGAGCGCCTCGTCAAGTTCATCCTGACTCACTGAGAGCGCGGGACGGAAGCGGATCGAGCGTTCGCCGCATGGCAGCACGATCACCAGCTCGGCCGCCCGCAGATCGGCGACCACAGCATCGCGCTCGTCGCGGGTCTTGAGGTCGAAAGCAACAAAGAGACCCCGACCGCGAACGTTGCTGATCAGCCCGGTGTCGTCACGAAGCTCTTCCAGCCCGGCCACGAGCTGCTCACCCTTCGGCCCCGCCTGCTCGATGAGACCCTCGGACTCGATGATCTCCAACATCCGGCGTGACCGAACCATGTCGACTAGCCCGCCACCCCAGGTCGAGTTGATCCGTCCAGAGACCGTGAACACATTGTCCGGCACCTCGTCGACCCGGCCGCCAGCCATGATGCCGCCGACCTGCGCCTTCTTTGAGAATGCGACGACGTCCGGCTGAATGCCCAGCTGCTGGTACGCCCACGCCGTTCCCGTCGTGCCGACTCCGGTCTGCACCTCGTCCAAGATGAACAGCGCATCGTGGGAATGCACGAGCCGGAGCATGGCCTGCAGGAACTCGGGTCGCATGTGGTTATCGCCGCCCTCGCCCTGAATCGGCTCAGCAATGAAGGCCGCAATGTCGTGAGGATTCTCCGCGAACGCTCGCTCCGCCTGGCGCAGAGCGTGTTCCTCGGCGGCGATCACCTCATCCAGATGATCACTGAGCGGGTGGGTGATCGCCGGCACGTCGATCCTCGGCCAGTTGAACTTCGGGAATCGGTCCGTCTTGTTGGGTTCAGTGTTGGTCAGCGACAGGGTGTAGCCACTGCGGCCATGAAAGGCGCGGGTCAGATGCATGATCTGGGTACCAAGATTGGGATCGAGCCCGGCGGCTTCGTTCTTCCGGCTCTTCCAGTCAAAGGCGACTTTGAGGGCATTCTCGACCGCTAGCGCGCCACCTTCGATAAAGAACAGGTGAGGCAGCGCGGGATCGCCGAGCACGCGTACGAATGTCTCGACGAACTCGGCGTAATCGGTGCTGTACATGTCCGGATTCGCGGGTTTGTTGACCGCGATCTCGGCGAGCTCGGCCATGAACGTCGGATCGTCTGCGATGCCGGGCGGATTGAGCCCAAGCGGCGCAGAGGCGAAGAAGGTGTACATGTCGAGGTAACGCAGCCCTGTTCGGGCATCGAGCAGCTGGCTACCTCGGCTGCGCCGTAGATCCAGCACGAGCTTCATTCCGTCGGTTAATACGTGCCGGGCAAGCACCTCCCGCACCTCTGACGGCTGGAGATGCGTTTGTTCGGCCATGGAGTCTCCTTCCCCCGAGCAAAAAAAATCCATGTGACCCCCACACAGGTGCCACAGATTCTAACGCATGTGAGCGAATTTTCAACCAATATGGCGAC
>DATDKX010000460.1:0-7003 GCA_036519615.1 Propionibacteriaceae bacterium | reverse complement strand
CCAGTAGTAGCCGTAGCGGCGGCGCATCAGTCCCATCTCATGGATGCTGCGGGTTAGCGCGGTAAAAGAACTGCCCGCTCTGTCACGGCCCGCCCTGTCACGGATGGGCGACGGTGGTGCGGCAGTCGGCTGTGACGTGACTGCTGAGCCAGAACCGGGGCGGTCCAAACTGGCGGAAAGTCTGAGCACGGAGGTCATGGTGAGATAACCAGTCGAGCGGATAGTCCCGGTGTGTCCTGGGCGGGAGCATGATGCTCGTCGAGCCGCGGCATACATGAACGGCGGCTTCGGCCCCCAGGCCGGCTGCGACAGCCAGCTTCCTGAGTTTACTGCAGAACCGCCAACGAAGCGGTTCTGCAGTTCTGCCCGAGGCACCTGGACCTGTGCGGTACATGCCATGACCTAGCGGAGCCCTTGATTCTCGGGATTACGCGGAGCGGCTCAACCCGTGAAGTTTCCCAGAATCAGGTGTGCCCGGCCGTAGGTTGCAGTTCCTCGATGAGGTGCTCGACTCGATGCCTGATCTCGTTACGGATCGGTCGGACAACGTCGATACCTTGACCGGCCGGGTCATCCAGCACCCAATCCTCATAGCGTTTGCCTGGATAGAAGGGACACGTGTCGCCGCACCCCATCGTGATGACGACGTCGGAGGCTTTGACGGCCTCGGTGGTCAGGATTTTCGGTTGCTCGGCGGTGATGTCGATGCCTTCTTCCGCCATGGCCTGTACGGCGACCGGGTTTATCCACTCGGCGGGTTCCGAGCCAGCGGAGCGGACTTCGATCGTGTCGCCGGCGAGGTGGCGCAGGTAGCCGGCGGCCATCTGTGAGCGGCCAGCGTTATGGACACAGACGAACAGAACGGACGGTTTGTCCACCATGAGCGGCTCCTTGTTGTCAGATGTTGAGGTCACGGAGCAGTGCGGTGATGCGAGCTTGCAGATCGTCGCGGATGTCGCGGACGCTGTCGATGGGCTGGTCGTTGGGGTCGGCGACATCCCAGTCGAGGTAGCGCTTGCCAGGATAGATCGGACAGGCATCGCCGCAGCCCATGGTCACAATGACATCGGCGGCGTGCACAACGTCGTTTGTGAGCGGCTTCGGATACGCCTCGGTCAGTGTGATGCCCCGCTCAGCGAGGACTTGCACAGCCATCGGATTGATCTTGTCGGCGGGCTTGGAACCGGCGGAGCGCACATGCACTTTCCCTGCAGACAGGTGCCGCGCGAGAGCGGCCGCCATCTGGGAACGGCCGGCGTTTTGAACGCAGACAAACAGCAGTTCGGGAACGGGTTTGATCAGGCGCCCGTCAGCCTGGGCGGCGGCGGTGAGCTGCTCCCTGGCGAACCGGGAGACCAGTAGCGGTAAGAAGTCTGGGATTGTCGCCGCTGGCTCCAAGCCCTCGCGGGCGTTGGCAACAGCTTGGGCAATCGACTCTCGGGAGACGATGCCTTCATAGGTGTAGGCGAGGTCGTCAACCACCCTGTCGTAGTCGGTGAGTCGACCTCGCGCTGGCTGACTAGCGGGCTCAGCGGCGGGGGCCGCGGTCTCCGGCGGTGTCGAGTTCATGTCGATTCTCCTGGGTGACGGTAGTCAGGGTTGGCCGGTGGTAGATGGTCCGGGCGAGGCCGTAGCCGACGGTGCCGCCGGCAATCTGGGCGAGCAGGAACATCGGCACTGAAGCGGGGGCGATGCCAGCGAAGGTGTCGGAGAATATTCGAGCGATGGTGACTGCCGGGTTGGCGAAGCTTGTGGAGCTGGTGAACCAGTAGCCGGCGGTGATGTAGGCGCCGACTGCCCAGCCGATCAGCTGGGGCCGTCCAGTGCGGCTCAGCGCGGTGATCAGCAGTACCAGGCCGGCCGTGGCAATCACTTCGCCCAGCCAACGGCCCGGACCGCCACGCTCAGTGGTGGACAGGCTCACCGCGGGCTCGCTGAACATGAGATTTGCCACGACGACACCGACCAGCCCGCCAAGAATTTGCGCTGCCACCAAGGTCACCGCATGGCGGGCGTTAAGCGCTCCGGTCAGACGTTCGAGGGCCGTGACGACGGGGTTGAACGCCGCCGACGCAGGTTGCAAGGCGATGATCAGCGCAGCCAGGGCGGCGCCAGTCGCCAGCGCATTCTCCAGTAGCTGCAGCCCGATATCGTCCGGTGACAACCGTTGCGCAGCGATCCCCGAACCGACCACAGCCATGACGAGAAAAGCCGTGCCAACCAGCTCCGCGATGGCGCGGTGTCGCAGACCCGGTCGGCCACTCGATGGTTCAGTCATTGCCAGCGGCCGCCGGCAGGGAGATTGTCGCGACAGCGGCAGATGCGAGCGCCGGCTTAGTGGCTTGGACGATCGCGCTGTGCATGCCGTCGGCGGCCTGATGAGTGAACCGAACGCTGACGTCGACAAACCCGGCTGCTGCCAAGCCTTCGAGATATTCAGCTCGTGAAAGGGCCCCTGCAATGCAGCCGACGTAGGAGCCGCGGTCAGCTCGCTCGGCTGGGATGAGGTCGTCCTCGGCGACAACGTCGCTAATCCCGATCCGGCCGCCCGGCCTAAGGACACGGAAGATTTCGGCCAACACTTTCGGCTTGTCGACCGACAGATTGATCACGCAGTTGCTGATCACCACGTCGACCGAACTGTCGGGCATTGGAACGTCCTCGATGGTTCCCTTCAGGAACTCGACATTCCTCGCGGCGGCCTTGGCCGCGTTCAACCGGGCTAATTCGAGCATTTCGTCGGTCATGTCAATCCCGTAGGCGAACCCGGACGGCCCGACTCGCTTCGCCGAGAGCAGTACGTCGATACCGCCACCAGAACCAAGATCCAGAACGGTCTCACCCTCCCGCAGGTCAGCAACCGCGAGTGGGTTCCCGCAGCCCAGACTGGCCGCCACTGCGGCAACCGGAAGGCTGGCTCGATCAGCCGCAAGGTAAAGCGCCGAACCGAAGTTGTCGTCGGCCTCCAGCACCGTCGGCCCGCAGCAGCTCGCCCGAGGGCCAGTCTCTGTTTCGGCAGTGCCAGTGCAGCATGTTTCTCCGTCACCACAGCAGGTGGCATGCCCCTGATCGGATGTGACCGTCAGTGCTGCGGCCGCGTAGCGTTCGCGCACCTGCTCTCGAAGCTTCTCTGAAGCTGTGCTTTCTACCATGGCACCTCTTGCCTCCCCAACTGTCGCATTGATATCTGTCGATATGAGATTGTAGCGCTATTCCATTGAAGCTTGTCAATGTATGGGATGATTGCTGCATGTCGACGACCGCAGTGCAGGTACGGGAGCCGCCTGAGCTGCCGCTCCTCGGTGAATGCTGTTCACCAGTCGTCGGGCAGATCATCCCAGCCTCGGAGGCCGAGACATTGGCGGCCCGATTCAAAGCGCTGGCCGACCCTACACGGCTGCGGCTTATCTCCTTGGTCGCCGCACATAAAAAGGCCGAGGCATGCGTATGTGAACTCACTGATCCTGTCGGGCTCTCCCAGCCGACCGTCTCGCACCATTTAAAAATCTTGGTCGACGCAGGGATCCTCAGCCGCGAGCAGCGCGGCAAGTGGGCCTACTACCGGCTGGTGCCGGCTACCTTGACAGACATGGCCAGCTTGATCGTTCCCGGCGGTGACTGAAGAGTTCACTGGATTGGCTCCCGGCGTGCGTGTGGGAAGCTGATGAGGGCCTTGCTGCAGCCGTGATGATGACTATGAGCTCTGACACCGTCACGGTGATCCTCACCGGCGCGAGGGCGCAGCAGTAAGCCGCGACACATCTTGGATTCCGTTTCGCTTGCGCCGAGTGTTAGATTCCTGGACACCGAAGATCACAGCAACGCCGCCGAGCTAGATCCGACTGCCCATGGGGATTGCCTCTTCATGACCGGCCTGCTCCTCCCCAGCGATCGCCCGGTTACCGATCGTGCCGAGCGGGTGGTGGCGCTGCCAAAGGCGCCGCGCCGATTCCGGTTGGCCCGGCTCCTCATCGCCTGGCCGTACGTCGTCCCTCTACTGGTGCTTTCGGTGGTGTATGGGCGTACCGTGCAGCGCAGCACCGGCAACGACTTCTCGGTAGACACAACGAAGTTCGACTACGTGGGCCTCGTGCTTGGCACCGCCCATCCGCCGGGCTACCCGCTGTACACCGTGCTCAATGCCGCCTTCGTTCGCATCGTGCCGTGGGGGTCGGCGGCGTTCCGGGCGAACCTGCTGTCGGCGGTCTTCGCCATCTTGGCCTGCCTCGTCGCGGTGACGATCTTCACCAAGCTTGGCGTCCATCCCGTGGTCGCAGCTGGTGGAGCAACTGCACTGGGCCTGATTCCGCAGCTGTGGCATTTCGCCCTCATCGCCGAGGTTTACACCCTCGGCATCCTCTTTGTGGCGCTTGTACTGGCCTGCGTGCTCGGGTACGACAGTACGTCGCGACCGGTGTGGCTGCGTGCTGGACTGCTCATCTTCGCTCTCTCGTTTGCCCATGCCACCTCGCAGGTCTTGCTGATTCCAGGGATACTGCTTTATCTCGCGGCACGTCGTCCGGCCTGGCTGTTTCGCCCCCGGGAGCTGGCCCGGCTCCTCCCTCTCGGCGCGGCTTTGGCTCTGCTGCCCTACGCCTACCTCGTCTGGCGTACCGCCGCCGGCGCACCCTTGCTGGACACGCGCGTTACGGGCCTCACCTCCTTCTGGGAGGTGATCAGCGGCGCCCGGTATTCAGGCCAGATGTTCGGGGTGCCACTCCACCAGATCATCTCCGAGCGTCTGCCGCAGCTGTGGAGCGACGCAATCCGGCAATTCGGCGTTGCCCTCCTTGTATGTGCCATTGGCTTGCTCATGCTGATCATGCAGCGTCCGGTGGTCGCGGCAGTCACCGGGCTCTGGGCGATGTGTACCGCCGTCTTCGTCCTGGGTTACGCCATCGGGGATTGGGAGACGATGCTGCTGCCCCTATGGTTCCTGCTCGGCGTATGGGGTGTCGTCGGGATCGATCGCTGCGTTGGTGGTCTGTCGAGTCGGGCGCGGTGGGCGCCCGTGTTGATGGCGATCACCCTGCCGGTCGTCGCACTAGCCAGTGGCTATGCCGAGGCTGACCGCAGTTCCGTTGATCCGCAGCAGGATGTCGACGCCGCACTGACGATGGTGCCGGACAACTCGATCATCTTCACCTACGACAACGGGACCCGGCACCAGTTCTGGTATCGCCTCCTGCCTGGCGACGTGGGAACCAGCCGCAACGTGTGGGCAGCCATGGGCGTTAACCCGCGCGACCGGAGCGACCGTGTCGGTCAGATCCTGCAGTATTGCGCCAACCGATCCGGGCTATGGATCTGGTCAAACCAGGAGAAGGCGGCCGGCCCTGGCGTTCCCCCCAACCTCAACACCTACGTCTTCGGCTCGATATATGCGAAGCAGGTGCGGAGATCGGGCCTGCGGGTCACGCACGACAGCGGTCAGCTCTTTCACGTCCACTGCCCCTCCTAACCGCGGCAGGCCGGTTCAAGCGCGAGCCGCGGCTAATATCAAGGCGTCGCCGCTCCGCGTGTCCTCGCTGCGCCCCCGTGAACACGCATGGCTATGCATCCTCCCATGCGAGTGAGGTCGACAGGTCGCGGAGGGCGTTCGCCTGCTCCTGCAGGTCCTTCGCCTTCTGCTCGGCGACATCGATGGCATCGGCGCCGCCGATGAAGCGGGGCGGCGGCTGCTCCTGCTCGGCGATGGTGATGAGGGCACGCGCCAGCTTGCCGGGGTCGCCGGCCTGCTGGCCGTTCATGCTCTCGTACCACTGCACCCGCTCCGCATGACGGTCGGCGTAGTCCGCAATGGACGGCGTAGCGTACCTCGTCGACTCCTGGGTCAACAGATCGGTGCGGAAGAACCCGGGGTTGACGATGGTGGTGGTGATGCCGAAGGGTGCGACCTCGGGCTGGAGCGACTCCATCCAGCCCTCCAGGCCGAACTTGGCGGCGGCGTAGGCGGAATTGAACTCGAAGCCGGAAAGGCCCGCACCCGACGAGATCGACATGATGTGGCCTGAGCGCTGCTTGCGCATCACCGGCAGGACGGCGCGGGTGACATTCATCGGGCCGATGAGCCCCGTCGCCAATTGGTCGTCAATCTGCGCGGGCGTCAGTTCCTCGAAGTAGCCGCCATAAAAATTGGCGGCGTTGTTGACGAGCACGTCGATGCGTCCGAATCGGTCAACAGCCGCCTTGACGGAGGCCTCGGCGTCCTCCGGGCTGGTGACGTCCAGCCGTACGACCAGCAGGTCCTCGGCCTCGCCGACGGACGCACGCACAGCGTCGGGATTGCGGCCGGTCGCGACGACCGCGTTCCCGGCGGCGAGCGCGGCCTTCCCGAACTCGACCCCCATTCCACGCCCGGCGCCAGTGATGAACCAAACTCGCTTGTCAGTCATGGGACCTCCTTGTGTCACCTGCACGCGCGCCGAGCCACCGTCAACGGTGAGGCTACTGAGCCAGAGACGGCGCGCTGTCTGCGGTGTCAGCTTCGATCATTGGGCGGTGTAGCCGCCGTCGACGGGGAGGGCGACGCCGACGACGAAGCTGGCGCCGGAGCTGCACAGCCAGAGGACGGATGCGGCGATCTCCTCACCCTGGCCGAGGCGGCCGATCGGTGTCGCGGCGGCAGCCTCGGCCGGGTCTAGCTCGCCTTTGGCGATCATGTCGGCGACCATCGGGGTCTCGATGGTGCCGGGGCAGATAGCGTTGATGCGGATCCCGCGGGGCGCGTACTCCAGGGCGGCGCTGGTGGTCAGCCCGATCACCCCGTGCTTGGACGCGTGATAAGCAGCCCGGCCCGGAAGTCCGACGAGACCGCCGAGGGAGGAGCAATTGACGATGGCGCCGCCGCCCTGGCCGCGCATCTGGCCCAGCTCATGCTTCATGCACGCCCATACTCCGCGCAGGTTGATCGCGCTGACCCGGTCGAAGATCTCGGCCGGCTCGTCCGCGGCATCGCTGGGTGGAACCTGGATGCCGGCGTTGTTGAACGCCATGTCGACCC
>DATDKX010000459.1:0-10372 GCA_036519615.1 Propionibacteriaceae bacterium | reverse complement strand
GAACGGCTTTGTGCTCGACGTCGGCTGCTCCCAAGGCATTCTCCAGGAAGGTTTGCGGTACCGCCGGTATCTCGGCGTCGACAACTTCGAACAATCCATTGCGCTTGCACAACCCAAAAGCGATTCGCGGACCCAGTTCGTCTGCGCTGACGGATCGAGCTTCGTCGCCGACGCGCTACCGAACGCTGTGGTGATGAACGAGGTCATCTACTACCTGCCCGACCCAATGGCCGCCGTACAGCACCACGCGAATCGGCTGGCGCCGGGCGGAGTATTGATCGTCTCGATCTACGCCAGAACCTGGTCCTCGCGGCGGTTGTTGCGAGCGATGGCAGCCCGGCTGGAGCTCGTGGAATCGCGCCTGGTCAGATCAGGACATCTGGCCTGGACCGTGGCCGTTTTTCGACCGATGCGGGCTCAGTCAGCTGTGTGAGGGGCACGCGATCACTGGAGGTATCGCTCGACCTGCTCCCGAGGTCGCGTCTGCGACTCATCCGGATCTTGGGCGAACTCCCGATGGGCACGGCGCTGACGAAGGAGATCCCAGCACTGGTCGAGCGACTCTTCAAGATTATGGAGGCGTGCCGCGGAGTCGCCCACCTCGTCCGGGTTCTCCTGCATCGTGCGGCGCAGCTCATGTTCAGCGTCGACCATCTCGCGAATGCGCGCGAGGATGTCGGAGTCGTCCATATGGCTCAGCCTAGGGGAGCGTACGGCTGCGGTATCTTCGCGGGTCAGTTAGGAACGGCGAAGATGCAGCACGGCCGGCCCGGCGATTTCGGGTGGAGTGCTGATTGTGATCTTGGTGTACGAAACCGTGAGCCCTGGGCCTGACACAGTCTCGCCGCTGGCGAGGCTGTGCCACTCGACTGCGTACGCGCCGGGCGCGGGTGCGATCGTGAATGGATCAGGCGCTTCACTGGGCTGCAAGATCAGATACTCATTGCCAGCATCCGCGAGTGCGAAGCCCGTGGAACTCAGACCATTCTGTGGCTGCATGGCGATCAGATTGACCTGCTCTGCATAACGGCGGGTGGTGCCCATGGCATGCCGCGCCGGCTCTAATGAGTCGAAGGAGGGGCTTCCCTCGGACGGGTTTGGTGGCACGCCACCACCGAGAATGCCCAAGTCATACAAGATCGGGTTGTGCCCCCGAAGAAACGCCTTCCACACCCACACAGGGCTGCTGGAGAACGGCGAGAAGTGATCGGTGTCCAGCAGAACAACCTTGCTTCCATCATTGGGTGGTGGGTCAGTCAACCAGCGACCCTCACCTAAGGTGTCGTCGAAGCCCGGTGAAATCCAATCCGCGGGGCTGTGCCAGAGGGGGTCATTCGACTTGCTTAGGTCCTCCACTGGAAATAGGTAAGTCATGCCAATGGGATGTGAGTCATAGCCGTTCTCCAGCTCATAGCCCTTGACGGTGTCGATCACCCAGTACTGCCACTGCGTGGTATCACCGATCGGTGTGTTGATCGAGGATCCATCGGGAAAGTCCACCGAATCTGCAGCCTGCCCGGACGACTCGTTCGCGACTTCGTACAAGACGTTCGGAAGATCATGAACGGTGTCGATCACCTTGCGAATGTAGGCCAGCTGGAGAGCCTCGATGCGAGGATCCAGGGGCAGAACCTGGTAGTCGACGATCGAGTCAATCCCAATATCGTTGATGTTGTTGGCGGCGTGAAACGGATGGCCCTCGATGTTGTCCGGCGTAGCAGTCAGATGAAGGCTGAAGCCTTCGAAGAACATGACGGATGCATAGATGTCGGCACGTCCAGCCGCCAGCACGCGCTCCCGCAGTCGGTCGAAGTAGGCCTGATCAAAGGTCGAAAGATCAAATTTGGGCTTGCCGTCCTTGGCCTGGCCGGGCCCGGTACGCGGCCAGGGCTGCGGCGTCATACAGAAGTGCACATTGGCTGGCTCAAGGTGCCCGCGAAACTGCTCCCAACGCCAGAAACGAATGAAGTTGTGACCTCGCTCAGTGAGCAGCCTCAGGTACGCGTCGAAGTCGAACCGCTCGGGGTCTTCTGGGCACTCACGCCCAAAACCCAGCCCGTCGTGAAGATTGTTGTTGACATGTGAACCCGTGAGGTAGATCGCCTTTTCCGGAGCGCCCGCAGCCGCGAAGTAACGCGGGTTCGCATCGGAAACAACTAGCGGCCCGAGTGGTTGCGTCACTGTTAGATCCTTCCTCCTGAGATGGCTCTGCATCAGAGTCTTTCCCAAGATTGACGATGCGTGCTTGGCGGGTCTGAGATTGTTGATCGGTGGATCTCGACAGGACCAAACGCGTACGGCGGGATCGTCCGCGACTGCCGTCGGTGCTCTTCAAGGCGGGCAGTGATTCCCGCCGCTGGCCACGTTGGCGGGATCGGTGACACCTCTCCTCAGCCAGCTGAGCTCCGACCGTCGCGGCCATACAAGATCGGCGCCACGATTGCTCCAATCAATGCGCCGAGCCCGGGCAGTAGGCCGAGCAGCTGCCAGACGTTGGTTCCCGGATGTTCCGCGCTGAACACAGACCTGGCGATGAGCCCGACGATGATCACAATGAGCAGACCTCCGATGAATCCCAGCAGCGCTCCTAAGGGGATCATAGCGATGATCATTGCCAGCCGCCGCTTGCTGGTGGCTTGCGAGTTCGATGGTGCGTTGTTGGTTGACATGGATGGTTCATCTCCTTTGCTAATTGGATTGGGCTGAATTGGCCATGATCAGCCGTGATCATGACCAGCGGCCATGTGATCATGATCGACCTCCAAGGTCCGAGGCGCTGAGTCGACTTGATCAGGATCGACCACTGTGAACTGCGCCATCATTCCTACGTCTTCGTGCCACATCAGGTGGCAGTGGCACATGTACGGGGTCAGCGGATCGGTGTATGGCGGAAACCGGATCGCTAACTGAACTGTCTCGCCCGCAGCCAGCAGCACGGTGTCTTTCCAGCCCAATTGCGGATCGGGCCTGCTCGCCCCTGTCGGAACGATCTGAAATGCCACCCGATGGACGTGAAAGTTGTGCGGCTGATTGTGTGTGTTGCGTACCGTCCACAGCTCCGTTGTGCCGGCTCCAACGACGGTGTCGATGCGCGCCATCTCCATCTGCTGACCGTTGATTTCCCGGCCGTCAAGCTGGATCGTGCGGCGGGCCGCCAACTGATCAAGCGTCAACGCGGAACTGGTCTCCAGCCGTTCTGGAATACGGCTGCCGGCAACGACGGAGGCTCCAGCGCGGAGCTGTAAGAGATCAAGATGATCATTGCCACCGGCACCATCAGTCAGCACCGCCATCGTGTTCAAATCCCATGGAATCGAGCGGAGCACTGGCTGATCACCACGTCGCAGGTCCACCACGATCTCCGCCCGTTCGGCGGGAGAGAGTAGCAGCCTGCGGATACGCCTGGGCGAAGGCAGAAACCCGGAATCGGTCGCAATTTGCGCGAACTCCCGATCGTCGGCGAATGCTAGGTGGTAAATCCTGGCGGTCGAGGCGTTGAGGATCCGAAGCCTCAGCTGCCCGGTGATGACCGGCAAATGTGGGTTGTACGTCCCGTTTACCAAGATCTTGTCGCCGAGCAGCCCGTTCACTGCTCGACCGTTTGGCGCGAACCGGCCGCGGGAGTCGAACGTGCGGTCCTGCAAGATGATCGGTATGTCGTCGATTCCATATCGATGCGGCAGATCCGTGTTGCTGCCGTCATCGAGATAGAACAGTCCTGCCAGCCCGCGTGTCACCTGACCCTCGGTCTCACCGTGGGGATGCGGGTGATACCACAAAGTCGCGGCCGGCTGATCGATCATCCACTCCGGCTGCCACAACTCACCACTAGCGATGGGCTGATGGGGGCCGCCGTCGTAACGTGCGGGAAGGTGCATGCCGTGCCAGTGCACGGTGGTGATCTCCGATAGACGGTTCTCTACGATCACCTGAACCGGCTCTCCGCATGTCGCCCGCAGCGTGGGGCCCAGAAATCCGGCGTTGTATCGACCGTCGGTGTAGCTCCAGGTCGGCGTCGATATGCCGGGAAGGAATTCCGCCGACCCTTCCGCAACATTGAGGTGGAAGACGCGGACACCGTCGTGGTCCACAGTGGACTCGGCCAGTGCCGGGATCCGGAGTCGGTTGCTGAAGTCGAGGGTGTCGACAGTGCTGATTGGCGCCGCAGTGGTGCGATCGAATTCACAGCCCACCAGCGTGAGAGCGGGCATGGCAGCCAGACCAGCCAGCAGGGTGCGGCGGCTGATGCGGGCAGACATCAGGTGTCCTTCCGTGGTTGGTTTTGATCATGGACGCGCACCACGGTAGGAATCGGGGCGCCCGCTCACTACTGGCTGCGGGCGACAGATGGGATCGCTTTTCGACGTACGCTGACTCAGGGTCGGTCGGGTGCCTCCTGATGCCGGCCGGGTTTCACCAGGCCTGTCTCATACGCGATCACAACCAATTGCGCCCGGTCCCGAGCACCCAACTTCGTCAGGATCCGGCTCGCGTACGTCCGAGCGGTGGCGGGGCTGATGTGGATTTCGGCGGCGATCTCGTCATTCGAGAGGCCTCGGCCCACTCCCGCCAGCACCTCGCGTTCCCGCTCGGTCAGCTCGTTCAACCGACCGCGGTCGGCAACGCCTGCTGGACCGGAGACGATACCCTCCATCACCTTGCGGGTTACCGAGGCCGACAACAAAGCGTCGCCAGCTGCCACGACCCGAATCGCCTCGCGGAGGTCATCAGGCTCGGCATCCTTCAGTAGGTAGCCCGAGGCGCCTGCCCGGATCGCTGCAAAGATCTGCTCCTCCTCATCGAAGGTGGTCAGCATGATGATCGCCACCTCGGATAGCCGCTGATCTGCGGTAATTCGCTGCGTTGCCGCTATTCCGTCGACGCCAGGCATCCGAACATCCATGAGCACGACATCCGGCTGAGTGCGGGTCACGACGGCGACCGCCTCACGCCCGTCGCCGGCCTCGCCGACGACCTGAATGTCATCGCTGTTCGCGAGCAGCGCGCGGAGCCCACTTCGTACCAACGACTGATCATCGGCTAGCACGACGCGGATCACTGGTCGGCCCGCACCTCAGGGGACTGCGGCTCTGCGGATCGGGGCTCCGTCGATTGGGGAAGGGGCAGTACGGCCGTGACAACGGTCCCAGGCCCGCGGCCGGAGCTGCTCACCGTTAGCTCGCCGCCCCATTCGGCGGCACGCTCTCTCATGCCACGTATGCCGTTTCCGGCTATAAGTTCACCCGCAGCCTGCCCGTTGTCCCGCACAGTCACGGTCAGAGCGTCCGGACTCCGATCGAGAGTGACCACTGCCGTCGTCGCGTTCGCGTGCCGGATGACGTTGGTCAACGCTTCTTGAACAATTCGGTAGGCCGCCTGGCCCAGCGCGATCGGCACCTCCCGGCCGTCACCGGTCTCGACGATCTGCACGTCGAGGCCATTGCTGTGCGCCTGCTCGGCGAGTGCAGGGAGCTCGTTCAGGCCGGCGGGCAGGTCCACGGCCGAATCCAGGCTGCGAAGCCGGCGTACCGTGCTTCGCAGATCGGCCATGGCTGCAAGGCTGATGTTCCTAATTTCGCCCACCGCCTGCTGTGCCTCCGGCACGCGCTCCGGCAGTGCCTCGGCGGCCACCGCTGATTGCAGCGAGATCATCGCGACATTGTGGCCAAGCGCATCGTGTAGGTCTCTAGCGAGGCGGAGCCGCTCCTCGTCTCGCTGCTCAGCGGCACGTCGTTCAAGCTCCAGGCGGGCCTGACGTTCCCGCTCCCGCTGCGACTCTTTGAGCAACCGCCGGGTCCGTACTCCATCGCCCAAGGCAAGCGATGCGCCCATCAAGGCGAGGACCGGTGGCAGTTCGTAACCGAGCAGCTGGGCCATGTCGCGGCCTGCAGCGATCTGGAAGTAGACCGCCAATCCGACCAAGACCACCGAGACAGCAATGCTGACCCGGAGATGGCCGGCTTCGGCGGCTGAGAACAGCGCAGCTGCGATCGGCAAGGCCAGCCCGATGGGCGGATATTGCAACGTGTAATAGACGCAGATGCCAAGCGACGTGATGATCAGCACTAGCACGGGATGCCGTCGGCGAATGAGCAAGATCAAACCAAAGCCGACAGCGAAAAGGTACGCCGGCCAAGGCCCGGGCTGACTGCCGACTGAGCTGGCAAAAACCGCTACTCCGACCGCCATCGCTACCGCGTAAGCAAGCAGACCATCGACTAGTGCCGGTGACGTCCACACTGCTCCCGACCGATCGGCGAGGGCCATCCTGGTCGCCATTTACTCACTCTAGGCGTGCCGGGGCGGCCCTACGGGACATCCGCCCAGCGATCACTTGTGCTGGGAAGAGCAGTGGCAGGCACGAGATGCCGGCAGTGGGCCAGAAGAGCGAGACGAATGTAGAAGGTGGCAAAGCCGCCGTCGAGGCCGGCGGCGATCAGTGCGGTGGGAAACGGCAGAAAGACGATGGCGTCAACACTTTGCTTCTCGTTCGCTTGCCATGTCGTGAGCCTTCCGTGTGATCAACTGCTGACGTCGAGCTGCCTTCCGCTGAACTCGCGGGCCACGGTACGCGAGCGGAGTTGTTGGTGTTAGTGCAAACGGCGCTATGCGACGATCGAGGGTCGCGTCGCCTGGTCCCAGCGCGCCAACAGCGCGAGGGTGATGACCTGAAATGTCGCCTCGAGCATGACAGCGAACTGGTAGACGTAGCTGGAGAGCAGGTTGCCCAGAAGGAGCATCAGCAACATCGCACCATAGCCACATCTGAGCGCCAGATGTCGACGGATCCGCCCTGGCCGGAGTGCCCACCAGGTAATCCCCGCAAGTACTGCGACCACGGCATTCAGGCCCCACGTGAAAACGAAGACGATCTTGCCGAACTCTCCGACGGGCTGATCGCGCACGCTGAGCGTCAGCCCCCCGCGTAGCGCTTCCGGTGTGAATGCGACACCGATGAGCAGCACGAGTTGGAGCAATCCGAGGATGCAGAAGAGGGCCATCGTCAAGCGGGCCAATCGACGGGCACGCTTCGTTGGCAGCCACGACGCGATCGCCCTGCGGATTCGGCGAACGGCACGGCCGACAAAGGCGAATGGCTCCTCGACTCGGTCGGTCAATGCCATGGAAGTCTCGATGCCGTTCAGCAACGCCGCGGAGGCATCATCTAGTGAGCCGGTACGGGCTTGGCGGATGTGATTTTCCATCGCAGTGATTTCTGTGCGAGTGGCAGTGCCGTCTGCGATGGTCTGGCTCAGCGAAATCGCTGCCAGCAGGTGGGCCCGCGGACTGCGCAGCTGGTGGCGCCGCGCGAGTTCGGTGAGCAGCAAGATCAACAGCAGAGACGCGTAAACGATTGGTGCAGCGAGTGGGAAGAAGTAATCGTTCTTCTGGGTGATGAACTTCCCAACCTCATCGACAAAGAGTCCGAATCCAATTCCGGTGAGCAAGGCAATGATCATGGCCGCCCCGCGGTTTTGGACAACCAGCGCCATCACGCCAGCCAGGAGCAACGCCAATCCACCCCACAGTGCGTGAGCCAGGTGGAACGTCGTGTTACCGATCTGCGGGTAGCCGGTGAGTACCAAGAACAAACGGACCAGGGCCACAGTCAGCGCGCAGCTGACCAAAACGATCAGCATCAGTCGGGACGCGCGGTCCGAGATGGTGATGAACGGATTGGGAGTGGGATCGGAATAGCTGGGTGTCGACCTAGCCTCTGGTGTCGAGGATTCAGCTGAGTTCATTCACTCTTCCTTGCCGGAGGGCTAGGCCGTCAAGCTCACCGACTCGATCGCTGGTTTCCGGAGAGCAGCCCAAGCGATCCATGCGCCGCTGACGGCCATCAGCGCGCCGCCAATCGGTTGAGTCGGAAGGCTGGCGCCCGTTGTGGCCATCCCAAGGGCGGCGCCGAGAATGTAGAAGATCAGCGTCGCTGCACCCCACATCAGTCCGGCCCATCTGGGAAGACTGCCGCTACGCCAGATAGCCACACTGAGCAGACCGTTGCCGATCACCGTTAGCAGGAGGCCCAACATGGTGATCACGGTAAGGACCGGGGAGAACTCCAGCGCCATTACTTCGCGGTTTCCGGCCAGGTAGGCAGCGCCAATTGCAGGGGTAGCGAACGTTGAAATGACCCCTGGAACAGTGAACAGCACATAGCCAGTGATCGACAGCACCATTCCCCACAATCCAAGGCGCGGTACCCGACTCGCCAGGAATGCGCCAAGGGCAAAAGTCCCGAAGATCACCAAAGCAGTGCCCAGCACGTTCGCGATCACGTGACTTACGAGGTAGGAGTTGCTGCTAACGAAGAGTGCCCAGCCCTCCGGATCACTTACCTGATCAGGCTGAGGTTTCCATGTCGAGTACGCGACCAGCAGCCCGTACGCCGGTAGCGCAAAGAGGCCGACTCTGATCCAGATTGCTGCCGGCGTTTGCTTCAAGGTGCTCCTCGTCTTAGCGACTGGGTGGCGGACCCCACTGCGATGACAACGACGTCATATCAGCTCCGGAGGGTGCCGGATAGGGATCGAAGGAACGTAGATCGGTCAGTTGTAGAGTACGGGCTACGTCGCTTGCCGACACGACGCCGACTACTCGACCGGCGTCATCGACGACAACCGCCCGGCCATCGGCGCAACCCTGCATCCGCTCCAAGAGCTCCACGAGAGCATCCTCTGGATGCGCAATAGGCACCTCGGCCGGTGCGCAGGCGATGTCGTGTAGCCGCGTGGTGGCGCGAAGCTCTGGCGGTACGCCGCGTACCCGATTGAGGGTGACCAGCCCGGTGAGCCGGCCGTAAGGATCGACAAGCGGGTATGTGGAGAACTGATGAGTCAGGGCTACCTGAGCGATGAAATCGTTCACGGTCAGGTTGCCGTCGAGAACGACGGGACGCGCAGCCATGACCTGTCCGACCCTGACGCCGGCCAGCCGCCCGACTAGCCGGGCTTGCTGCTCCTCGGCGCTGGCGGCGCTGACCACAAACCAGCCGATCAATGCGAGCCATATCCCGCCCAGCCCGCGACCGAGAACTACCTGCAGCACGCCGAGGGCGATCATGACGAAGCCCAGAATCCGGCCGGCACGAGCCGCGTTCACCGCGGCTGTCATGCGGTCGCCTCGCCACCGCCACAACGCCGCGCGTAACACTCGGCCGCCGTCCAGCGGCGCGGCGGGGATGAGGTTGAAGATCGCAAGCATTGCATTGGTTGCGGCCAGGTAGGCCAAGACCCCGAAGGGAAGCCCACCGGTTCCCAAGGATGCAACGCCCGCCGCGCCGAGTCCGAAGATGACCGCCAACGCGAGGCTCGTCAGCGGGCCGACGATGGCGATACGAAAGTCGGCCCCGGGAGTCTTCGCCTCACCGCGCAGCTGGGCGACGCCGCCTAGCAGCCAGAGCACAATGCTCTCTACCTCGATGCCGTTGCGCCGCGCGACGAGCGAGTGTGCCAGCTCGTGCGCCAGCAGTGAGGCCAAGAACAGCACCGCGGCAATGATGGCCGCGATTACGTAGGCCACAACGCTGCGGCCTGGAAATGCGGCGGGCAACTGCCCGGTGGCAAGCCCAGCCACCAAAATGGCAATGATGAGAAAAACGCTGGCGTTGATTCCAACCTTGATACCAGCGATGCGGCCTAGCGAGATGGATGCTCGCACAGCTTCACACCTCCTAACGCCGTGATTCCTAGATTTCCAGTGTTGCAGCCAGGCAAACGCCGAAGGACGCCCGCATAGGCTGGTGGGCTGTGACGCGTCGCGGGTGGCTACTCTTCATTGCACTCAGCCTGTGCTGGGGGATTCCCTACCTGTTCATCCGGATCGCCGTTGTTGATCTTGATCCACTAATCGTCGCGTTCGGGCGGACTGCCATTGGCGGTCTGCTGCTGCTTCCGCTAGCGCTACGGGCGCGGGCGCTCCAGCAGCTGCGGCCGCACTGGAAGATCTTGTTGCTCTACACCACAGTCGAGATCATTGGACCCTGGATTCTGCTTGGCCACGCAGAGACGCGCCTGAACAGCTCAACCACCGGCTTGATCATCGCCGTAGTTCCGATTGCTGCGGCAATCATCCTCACCGTCATGGGTCTCGATCGCCTGGACACCCGTCGCATCTCCGGACTTGTGATCGGGTTCGTCGGCGTCGGGCTCCTGGTGGGTCTTGACGTGCAAACCGATGACTTCGTCGCGATCGGGCAGCTGCTGCTCGTCGTGCTGGGTTATGCGATCGGGCCCATCATCATCAGTCGCAAGTTGGCCCACCTGCCTTCCCTCGGAGTGGTTACTGCGTCATTGTTGATCGCGGCCGCGGCGTACGCGCCATTTACTCCGATGGTTTGGCCGGACCACTGGACGGCGCCGGCGCTTGG
>DATDKX010000458.1:0-5257 GCA_036519615.1 Propionibacteriaceae bacterium | reverse complement strand
CGGCTACCAGCCAGATATTGAGCGACTCCTCGAGTCGACCAATCCCGAGTGGGTCAACCTCTGCTTCGACACGGGGCACATCGCCTACTACGGCGGCGACTGCTTGGAGTTGATCGAGAAGTATCCAGATCGAATCGGGTACCTACATCTCAAGCAAGTCAACCCACAGATCGTTGCGCAGGTGCTGGACAAGGACCTGTCGTTTCCTGAGGCCGTCCGGATGGGCGCCATGATCGAGCCACCGTTGGGTGTTCCCGAGATGCCTCCGTTGCTCGAGTCGGTGTCGGCCTTGGGCCGTGACGTCGAGGGAATCATCGAACACGACCTGTACCCGTGCTCGCCGGATCTGCCGCTGCCGATCGCCAAGCGGACAAAGGCGTATCTCAGTTCCTGCAGCAGCGCAAGCATCGAGTTCCGGAGGCAGAAGTGAGCGATGAGCTGCGGATCGCCGTTCTCGGCGTAGGCATGATGGGCGCGTTTCACGTTGACGCGCTGAGCAAGCGGATCCGGGGAGCTCGAGTCACGGTGATCAACGACTTTCTCGAGGACAAAGCGGCCCAGGTGGCTGGGAAGATCGGGGCGCGCGTCGAGACGAATCCGATCGCGGCGATCAATGATCCAGACGTGGATGCGGTACTCATCGCCAGCCCTGGCGACGCTCATGCCGAGCAGCTCAATGCTTGCCTGGACCGGGGGATCCCGGTGCTATGTGAGAAACCGCTGACGACCGACGTGGGTTCGGCGTATGCGGTTGTGCAGAAAGAAAAGGCGCTCGGCAAACAACTCATTCAAGTCGGCTTCATGCGGCGCTTCGACCCCGAGTACGCCGCCCTACGAAACCTGATCAGCGACGGCGGACTCGGTAACCCGCTTATGGTTCATTGCGTTCATCGCAATCCTGCAGTGGGTGATCATTTCAATTCCGAATTCATGATCAGAGATTCTGTCGTGCATGAGGTCGACGTCGTGCGATTCCTGCTGGACGAGGAGATCACTAGCGTTGAAGTGATCAAGGGAGTTGCGAGCAGCAGTGCACCCCACGGCACGCACGATCCGATGTTGCTGATCTTCGAGACCGAATCCGGCCGGATTGCTACTGACGAGATTTTCGTCAGGACCGGCGTGGCGTACGAGGTCCGGACAGAGGTGGTCGGTGAGAACGGCAGCGCCTTGATCGGCCTTGATCAGAACCTCCAGCTGAAGTCGACGGACGGCCGTTGGGGCGGGAAGCTCGCGCCGAGCTTCGTGGAGCGCTTCGGACAGGCGTACGACATGGAGCTGCAACGGTGGGTCGATGCGGCGAAGGCCGGCACCATCGACGGCCCGAGTGCCTGGGACGGATATGCGGCCGTCGCGGTCTGTGAGGCCGGTGTGCTAGCGCTGCGCAGTGGCGTCAAGGTGCATGTCCACCTCGCCGGCGGCAAGTCCGTGGCAGACATCGAGACCGAAGAACCGCACGCTGGGATACAGGCGCCAGATCTGGAAGGGGCATGGCCGTGAAACTTGCCCTCGACCCGCAGATGTTTTATTCAAGTAGCTCGGTCTACGAGTTACCCGACATCGTGGCGAGCCTTGGCTATGACTGGATGGAGCTCTCGCCGAAAGCGGACTTCGCTCCGTTCTTCAAGTATCCAAGGGTTGACGACGCGGGAGTCAGAAGACTGAAGAAGATCGCCAGTGATGCGGGCGTTGGCATCGCTTCGGTACTTCCGGTGCTGCGCTGGTCTGGTCCGGACGAAGATCAGCGACAGGCGGCCGTACGGGCGTGGAAGCGGGTCATCCAGATCACAGTCGATCTTGGCGTTGACATCATCAACTCTGAATTCAACGGTCGGCCAGAGGCGCCGGAGACCGCCGAGGCCTACTTTCTTAGGTCGATGGATGAGCTGTTACCGATCTTCGAGAGCGAGGGTGTGCAGCTGATCATCGAACCGCACCCGGACGACTTCATTGAGGACGGCCTGGAAGCGGTGAACATGATCCGCGGCTTGAACAAGGGCTGGATCGGCTTCCTGTACTGCACGCCACACGCCTTCCATCAAGGCCATGACCCGGCGACGATCATCGAGGCAGCCGGTGACAAGGTCCGCTACGTCCATCTGGCTGACGCCTGGAATCACCTGTCCTCGAATGGTCTGCGCTACATCACCAACCCGCCTGGTAATCCAGCCCGAGTGCACCAGCACATGGAGATGGGTATGGGGGAAGTCGACTACGACGCGGTTTTCGCTGCGCTGGCCTCAGTCGGGTTCGACGGGGTGATCAGCAGCTGCGTCTTTGGCTGGGAGGAAGACGCGCGCGGCGTATCCGAACGCCAACGGGACAAGGCACTTGCACTGATCGACAAGCACTTTGGCGCTGACACGGTGCCGAATGTGCGGTCGAGCAAGATCACGAACTGATCATGATCATGAAGCATTACCTCAGCAGCATCTTTAGATAGGAAACAGAGAAATGGCAACGACGCTCTACCACTGGAAATCGGGCGAGATCTTCGAGGGCAACAGCGGACGCTTCTCCGACGTCACTAACCCCGCCACCGGGGAGGTGACCGCGCAGCTCGCTCTCGCTTCTGAAGACGACGTCAATGAAGTCGTCGCCGCGGCTGAGGCCGCGTTCCCGAAGTGGCGGGACACGTCTCTGACTAAGCGCACCCAGGTCTTGTTCCGTTTCCGCGAGCTGCTGAACGCGGAGAAGAAGGAGCTGGCGGCGATCGTTACTTCCGAGCATGGCAAGGTGCTATCCGACGCGTTCGGGGAGGTCAGTCGCGGCCAGGAGGTTGTCGAGTTCGCCTGCGGGATTCCTCATCTGATGAAGGGCGCCTTTACTGAAAACGCCTCGACCAAGGTCGACGTGCACTCCACACGGCAGCCGCTGGGGGTTGTGGGCATTATTTCGCCGTTCAATTTCCCGGCAATGGTGCCAATGTGGTTTTACCCGATCGCGATTGCCTGTGGGAACACGGTGGTGCTGAAGCCGAGCGAGAAGGTGCCGACAGCGGCGCTGTGGGTGGCCGAGCTCTGGAAGGAGGCCGGGCTACCCGATGGTGTCTTCAATGTGTTGAACGGCGACAAGGTGGCCGTCGACGGGCTGCTGACCCATCCGGATGTGCAATCGATCTCTTTCGTCGGATCCACACCAATCGCCCGTTATGTCTACGAGACTGGAACCACCCATGGCAAGCGGGTGCAGGCTTTGGGCGGTGCCAAGAACCACATGCTGGTGTTGCCCGATGCCGATCTTGATCTTGCTGCAGATCAGGCTGTGAATGCCGGCTACGGTTCGGCAGGGGAGCGCTGCATGGCGATCTCGGCAGTGCTGGCGGTCGGCGATATCGGCGATGAACTCGTGGCCAAGATCAAAGAACGCACCGTTGGGCTGCGAACCGGTGATGGCACCAGAGGCTGTGACATGGGGCCGCTGGTCACGGCACAGGCACAGGAGCGGGTCTCTGGCTACATCGACGCTGGTGAGGAGGCCGGGGCAACGCTCGTCGTTGATGGGCGTAGTCCGAAGGTCGATGCTGAGGGGCAAGGCTTCTTTGTCGGGCCGACGCTTTTTGATCATGTGAAGACCGATATGAGCATCTACACCGACGAGATCTTCGGGCCGGTGCTGTCGGTCGTTCGGGTGGACAGCTACGAAGAAGGCGTGAAGCTGATCAATGACAACCCGTACGGTAATGGGACGGCGATTTTCACCAACGACGGTGGTGCCGCTCGGCAGTTCCAGAACGAGGTCAAGGTCGGGATGATCGGCATCAACGTGCCAGTTCCGGTACCGATGGCGTACTACTCGTTCGGCGGCTGGAAGAACTCACTGTTCGGCGATACTCATGCGCACGGCGTCGAAGGGTTGCACTTCTTCACGCGCGGCAAAGTGATCACCTCCCGCTGGCTCGACCCGAGCCACGGCGGTTTGAACCTGGGCTTCCCGCAAAACGCCTGAGGCGCACGTTTCCCACCAGATTGTTGGGATGGGGCAGCTGCAGAGCGTCCCAGGCGTACGTTTCCCACTAGATGCTCGCAAACGTCCTTTCGACAAGATCAGCGTGCCGGACCTGGGGTGGCGATGCGCTCGCTTTGGGCGATTTGGGCTACGCGTTCAGCATCTCCGCCAACAACGATGACCGCTGAGCCACCGGTCACGAGCGCGGTCGCGATTCCGGCCCGGCAGGTCGCCCATGGTTCGCTCGCCGGAACGAGGCGCCGCGCAGTTGGACCATCGATCTTGAGCAAGTCTGCCTGGGTCAAAATGCGTTCGGCGTCAACCCAGGCCGTGGCAGCTGGACTCGGCGACGGTCCGGAAAAGCGGTCAGGCTCATTGCGGACTTCGATTGCATAATCGTGGACGCCCGCCGGGAGCGGCTCTGTAAAGCCAAAGCCGAGAGGGTGCAGTGCACACGCGTAAACCTCGGGCGCCTCATAGCCCTGCCACTGCCGACCCGTCACCACCGCCGCTGTGGCGGACGGGTTGGTCAGGTCAACGACCAGACCCACCTGCCAGCAGGCAATCTGCCATACCGCAGTAAGCCAATGGCCGGGCGCCTCGATGGCAAGCGGCATGCTGATCACCTGGCCCGGCCCGGCTGCCAGCTCGCCAACTAGCAAGTTGGACGTCTTGTCCACCCAATTGCCGAAACTGACCGCTGAGAGTTCTACGCGCGCGCCGGAGTCGAGATCGTAGTAGGTGAGCAGGGGCGTGGACCCGTCAACTCGAACGCGTCGTCGCAGTCGCTCGGCGAGAAGTGCAGTCATGGCGACAGCGTAGGAGCCAGTACGCGCCGCTACCCTTTCCGCATGCGTTACGTGCTGATCATGGCCGGTGGCTCAGGAAAGCGCCTCTGGCCCTTGTCTCGGCAAGATATGCCCAAGCAGCTGCTGCGGATGGTCGGCGGCAAGAGCCTGCTACGGATCGCGTACGAGCGGCTGGTCGGCATCGTTCCTCCTGACCAGGTGCTGGTATGCACAGCTGCTGACTACGCCGGCACTGTCGCGGCCGAGTTACCCGAGCTGAAGCCGGCGAACATCCTTGGCGAGCCCGAAGGTCGCGATTCGCTCAATGCAGTGGCCTGGCCTGCGGCTGTGCTCGCGGCCCGCGACCCCGAGGCGGTCATTGCGGTCGTGACGGCCGACCACATCATGCATCCAATTGCCGCCTTCCAGCAGGCGGTAGTCGAAGGCTTCGAGGTGGCCGAGAGCACCGAGGAATTTCTGGTGACATTCGGAGTGGTGCCCACCGCACCGCATACCGGCTA
>DATDKX010000457.1:0-21819 GCA_036519615.1 Propionibacteriaceae bacterium | reverse complement strand
CACTTCGCCATTCTGCGGTCTCCCTCGGTCCAGGCGGTTACATTGTCAAGCACGCAGCGAGCTGCACTCGATGTGGAACGCCGGCGACGAGCCGGCCCGCATGATCGAGATCATTACTCCGGCGGGATTCGAGAAGTACTTCATCGCGCTCGCCAAGGCGACGGCGGCCGCCGGCGGGAGGCCCGATCCGTCAATCACCGCACCGATCGCGGAGCGCTTCGGATTGTCCTTCGACTTCACGAAGTGCCTGACCTGGTCACTCGACACGGGCTCCGACCATTCCGGTGACGTAGTAGCCACAGACGCCGGGGCTGGCGCCGGACGAGAGAATGCACTACGTGGCAACTGATCGCTGGACCGCGTACTGGACGATGGCACCCCGGCACGGCGTACTGCGGACAGAGCCTGCTCGTAGTCCGCGCGCCGAGGAGGCGTTGGTACGCACCATCTGTTCCGGTATTAGCCGGGGCACCGAGATGGTTGTACACGCCGGCCATGTCCCGCCCGAGGTTGCGAAGTCCATGCGTGCTCCTTTTCAGGTGGGAAATTGGCCCGGCCCAGTCAAGTACGGATACCTCTCAGTCGGTGTCGTCGAAGAAGGCCCAGCGCACCTCCAGAGCCGCAGGGTGTTCTGCCTGCATCCGCATCAAGATCGTTATGTGGTCCCGATCAGCGCGCTGACGCCAGTGCCTGATGCAGTGCCCAGCGATCGCGCCGTGCTTGCCGGGACAGTCGAAACCGGCATCAACGCGCTCTGGGATGCGGCCCCTCGGATCGGTGACGGCGTTGCGGTCGTCGGCGCCGGCATGGTTGGCGGCGTAATTGCCGCCCTCGTACGGGCCTTTCCGCTCGACCGGCTGCAGCTCGTCGACGTCAACCCCGCCAGGTCAGCGCTTGCTGATGCACTCAATCTCAAGCTGGTACACCCCAATGACGCATCAGGTGATAATGATCTTGTTTTTCACTGCTCCGCCACCGAATCCGGCCTCGCCCGGAGCCTGCAGTTGCTGGGAGAAGAGGCCGAGCTGATCGAGCTCTCCTGGTACGGGCTAAAGCAGCCGCGGGTGCCGCTGGGCGCTGAATTCCATGCCCGGCGGCTGACGATCCGAGCCAGCCAGGTGGGTGCCGTCGCCGCCTCCCGCCGCGCCCGGCGTAGCACCGGCGACCGATTGGCCCTGGCCATGCGGCTGCTTGAGGATCCGGTCTTCGATGTCTTCATCACTGGTCACGCGCCGTTTGGGGCGCTACCGCAGACTATGGAGTCGATCTTCAACGGCGACACTGAGACACTGTGCCAAGTGATCGACTACCCAAACGACGAGGAGTCCTAAGAGTGTTCCACTTGACGGTTCGTGATCATGTGATGATCGCGCACAGCTTGCCGCATCCGTCGTTCGGCCCGGCGCAGAACCTGCACGGTGCCACGTACGTCGTCGAGCTGACACTCTGGCGCGACACGCTGACTGCTGAGTCGATCGTGATCGACATCGGCGAGGCCGCTGAGGTTCTGCAAAGCGCGCTCAGCGATCTCAACTACCGCAACCTCGATGAACATCCCGATCTTGTCGGCACTCTGACGACCACCGAGGCCGTAGCGAAGTTGATCACCGAGCGGGTCGCAAGTTCACTCGGGGGCCATGGACTCAGCAAGTTGGACATCACGCTACGCGAGCATCCCGATGCCTGGGCGGGGTACACCAAGACTCTTGAGTGAGCATCTCGGCTTTGTGACCTGGGATCGCGACATCCCGACGGGTGGCAATGTCTACAACCACAATCTCGTCGCCGAGTTGCGGGCGCTGGACGTCGAGGTGCGGTTACATACACTGCCCGGACCATGGCCAGAGGGCAACGCGTCGACCCATGCCCAGCTCGCCAGAGCCGTGCAGCAGGCCTCCACTTCCTTGGTCGACGGCATCCTGGCCTGCGGCGCGCCGGATGTGATCGCCGCGGCGGTTGATTCCGGCCGAGTGATCATCATTCTGGTGCACCTCCCGATCAGCGACGAGCTCGGGCTGGAGCCAAGCCGACGGGAGCGGTACGCCGCACTGGAGGCACGAGCGATCCAAGCCGCCTCCGGAGTGCTGTGCACCAGCCGGTGGTCTGCCGCACAGCTCAGTCGGCGGTTTGGGCGTCGCGATGTTGGTGTGGCGGTTCCCGGCGTCAGGCCGGCGGCTGTCGCGCGGGGCAGCCAGCAGACCGGGAATCCCCGCTTCCTCACTCTGGCCACCCTGACGCCGACAAAAGATCAACTCACCGTGGTACGGGCGCTAGCCCAAGTGGCTGAGCTCGCATGGACAGCAGCCCTCGTCGGCTCAGACCGAGCAGCTCCTAACTATGCCGCTCAGGTACGCGGTGAAATCGCGGCGGCCGGGCTAGCGGAGCGGATTGCGGTGCCCGGAATGCTCGTTGGCGACGCACTCGACCGGGAATGGGATGTCGCGGACTTATTGATCGTGCCGTCGCGTATCGAGACGTACGGCCTGGTCATCGGCGAGGCATTGACTCGCGGTATCCCAGCTGTAGTGCCGGCAGGTACCGGCGCCGCGGAAGCCCTCCATCAGGGGGTGACATCGCACAGCGATGCGGCACCGGGCACGGCGGTTTCACCCGGCGATCCCCAGAGCCTTGCTGCCCTGCTGCGCAGGTGGCTCACCGACGCGCCGCTGCGGCACACGTGGCGTCAAGCAGCGCTCGCTCAGCGAGATACGCTGCCCGGATGGCAGCAGACGGCAGAGGCGGTGCTGGCCTATCTGGAGCCACTACAGCCGCCGTCGATCCAGGCTGGCTTGCCGCCCGGGTCGCCGCCGACACCGCCGCCCGCGCCGCCACTCTGAGCACTCTGCTGCCCGAGTTGATCAACTATTTGATCAAACTTGGTGATCATGACCGCAGTGTCGAGATCATTGACCTTGGCGCCGGGACGGGTGCCAACCAGCGCTGGCTAGCGCCCAGGCTTCCCTTTCGACAGCGCTGGATCCATCTTGATCACGACCCGGTGATCAGTCGATCACAGCCGCTGCCCAACGAAACAATGATCGTCGATGGCAGCGTCGACGCGCTCGGGCAAGTGCTGGCCGGCCGCGGGGGCGATCGACGGCTGGTCACCTGTTCCGCCCTGCTGGATGTACTCACCACAGCACAGCTCGACACGGTGTGCCGCGCGTTGATCGATAACCAGGCACCTGCGGTGTTCAGCCTTACCGTCACCGGAACGCTCGGCGTCGTGCCATCCGATCCAGCTGATCAACTGCTGCTGGATGCATTCAATGATCATCAAAGCCGAGGCGGTCGGGCTGGACCAGAGGCAGCCTCATTGGCCATCACCACTTTGCGAGCTGGCGGCTTCACGGTGCATTGCCAAGAGACTCCGTGGCGGTTGACTGCTGCCAGCGGTCAAGCGTTCATTGATCAACTACTCCAGGAGCGGCTCGATGCCGCCGTTGCGCAAGACCCCGCCCTTGCACCGGCTGCCGCGAGCTGGCTCGAGTTACGTCGTGCCCAGCTCGCTCGTGGAGTCTTGCAGATCGACCTGGGACACTGCGACATCCTGGCCTTGCCGGGCCGACTGTAGCCCGGGTTTTGCAGCCGCGAAATCAAAGACGGTGCAGATGTCGCGGCCGAGGCTGAACCGGCGTACCGAAGCGGTCAATGCTTCCCCGATCAGGTCGGCACCGGCGAACCGTACACCGGGAACGCCATCCCCGACCAAGATCGGAGCAGTTGTCAAATAGAGCCGGTCGAGTACGCCAGCGGCCAGGAAGTCTGACACGGTACGGCCGCCGCCCTCGACGAGCACCCGGCCGAGTTCGCGCGCACGCAGCATGTCCAGCACTGCCTGCGGCTCAAACCGTCCATTTAGGGCAGCCAGAGAGATCACTTCAACATGTGGCGCGAGACCCGCAAGGGAATCAATGGTGGCAGCCACGCACCACAACGTCTTAGCGCTGCCGTCGGTCAGCACTCGAGCATCCCTTGGAATTCGGGCGGCCGGATCGATGATCACGCGAACCGGCGATGGTCCAGGCACTGCGCGCGTGGTGAGTTGAGGATTGTCGGCCGTGACGGTCTGGGCACCGACGATCACAGCGTCCACCAGTGCGCGCAGCCGGTGTAGATGCTCGCGGTCCTCTTCCCCCGAGACATAATTCGCATCACCGGTCCGGGAGGCAATGAAGCCGTCGACGCTCTGCGCCAACTGAGCAATGGTGATCAGCGGCCCGGCAGCTACCAGTGATCCGTACCGGTCGAGCAGCTGCGATTCCCGTCCGGCGGCAGCGCGGTGAGGTACTCGGCCGTGCAGCAGCTCACTCCAGACATCAGGCAGCTCGCGGGTGTTGTCGTGACCCATCCGGTTCTGTTTAGTGGCGAGATAGAAGGCGTTCTCGGCGTGCTCGGTTACCAGCAGTGGGAGCCGCGCGGTTACCTCGATGCCCAGATCCTTGAGACGAGCGCTTTTCTCCGGGTTCGCCGAGAGCAGCCGAATCCGCCGCACTCCAAGATCACGAAGTATCGCCGCGGCGACGTCGTAGTCGCGTGCGTCGACTGGCAGACCCAGCCGCAGATTCGCATCAACGGTGTCCAGTCCCGCGTCCTGCAACGCGTACGCGTGCAGCTTGGCGTGCAAGCCGATACCGCGGCCCTCATGCCCGCGCAGGTAGATGACGGCGCCGAGGCCTTCGCGCGCGATCTCCTGCATCGCAGCGTCCAGTTGCTCGCCGCAGTCGCACCGCCAGGATCCGAGCGCGTCGCCGGTAAGGCACTCGGAGTGGACCCGAACCAGCGGGACATGGCCGTTCCGGCCGTCGCCGTCCAGGTCTCCCAGGACGAGCGCCACGTGTTCCCGGCCAGGTTCTACGGCGTACCCGTGGAGCTGGAAGGTCCCGTGTGCCGTCGGCAACACGGTAGTCACGACTTTCCGCACTCGTTCTGGTTCGCTCATCCCAACACCTTTCCATAGAGGGCAAGCCTTCCTTACCCCCCAGACCGCCGTAGCAGTCGAATCAGGACCGTAGGTCGTCGCTTATTGCGAACCCTCGTGCGGGAATTCACCCATCAGATGTTTCTGCAAGATGGGTAGCTGACCCGACGCGCGCCGAGGCACTTGCTTCGTAGCGTCAACTTCCATGTCAGCCATAGCGATGCTCGCAGGATCTATCTCCACCGTCCTGTTCGGGGTGAGCACGCTACCGATGCTGATCAAGGCAGCGCGAACCAAGGAACTCAGCTCATACAGCCGGGGAAATCTCGTGCTCGCCAACGCCGGCAACGCGGTACACAGCTTTTATGTCTTTCAGTTGCCGCCTGGCCCCATTTGGGCCCTGCACACGTTCTATGTCGTCACGTCGGGACTGATGCTGTTCTGGCACCTGCGCTATGTGCGCCACTCGTCCCGCCAAGACGGCAGCCAACCTTTCACCGGAGGTTCTCATGACTATCGAGCACATCGAGACAGCGATCATCGGCGCAGGACAGGCCGGCCTCGCGACGGCCTATCACCTACAGCGACGCGGACGGCCTTGCGTGATCTTGGACGGGAACCGGAGAGTCGGCGACAACTGGAGAGCGCATTGGGACTCATTGCGGCTCTACACCCCGGCACGCTACGACGGGCTTCCGAGCCTGCCCTTCCCAGCCTCGAAGTGGTCATATCCAACCAAGGACGAGGTGGCCGACTACCTCGCGGCGTACGTTGAACGGTTCGCGCTCCCCGTGCGGATGTCCACCCAGGTGGACCGCTTGGAGGCCGCCGACGGGAGCTATGTGCTCCATCTCGGAGATGACCGCATCATCGCCGACAACGTTGTGGTGGCGACCGGCACGTTCGGCCGCACGCCGTACATTCCTGACTTCGCGATGGACCTTGACCCGTCGATTCGGCAGCTGCATTCCAGCGAGTACCGCAGCCCTGCGCAGCTCAAGCCTGGTTCGGTGCTCGTGGTCGGCGCTTCACACTCTGGCACCGACATCGCGTTCGAGGTTGCATCCACCCATCCGACAATCCTTGCCGGTCGCGACCCCGGTCAGGTGCCGGTACGGCTGGACCATTGGAGTGTGCGCGTGGTCATGCCGGTCATTGCGTTTCTCGGCAAGCACGTGCTCACCCGGCGCACGCCCATCGGCCGCAATGCGATAGACGAGGTCCGGTTCCACGGCCTACCGATGTTGCGGGTGAAGCGGTCCGATCTGCAAGCACGCGGTGTGGACCGAATCCCGGGGCGGGTGACTGGCGTTCACGACGGGCGACCGGTGGCCGACGGCGTCGGACCGCTGGACGTGGCGAATGTGGTGTGGTGCACCGGTTTCCGCCAGGTGTTCGGCTGGATCGACTTGCCCATCTTCGGGGCCGATGGCTGGCCGCGGGAGATGCGCGGCGTGGTGTCGGCCGCTCCGGGCCTGTTCTTCTGCGGGCTCGCGTTCCAGTATGCGGCCGCCTCGACGGTGTTGCCCGGGGTCGGCAGGGATGCCGCCTACATTTCGAAGCAGATCTGCACGCGAGTCGGGAAAGCCCTCACGCTCGCAGCCTGAGTCGCTTGGCGCGTACCCTCTGAGCGGGAGGCTGCAATGGGCGTCGAAGAGGACAGGACGATCGACGAGCTACTGCAGGCTCGCGACGCATTCAATCGTCGCGACTGGGCACTCGCCTTCGACCGGCTGCGCGGGAGCGGCGACCTCGGCCCGGAAGACACGATGGCCCTGGCCACGTCTGCCTATCTGCTGGGCAACGTCGACGAGGCCGTGCGCGCCCTTCAGGCCGGGTATCAGGACAGGATCCGGAATGGGGATTCGCTGGGAGCCGTCCGCTTCGCCTCATGGCTCGGTCTGCTGCTGAACGTCCGAGGAGAGGTTGCGGTTGGTGGCGGTTGGGTCGCCCGGGCGCAGCGGCTGCTCGACACTGAGCCCGAAGACATCGTCGAGCGCGGATACCTCCTTGCCCACGAGTTCTACCAGCACCTCGGCCGCGGAGATTTTGCCAGGGCCGGTGAGACAGCCGTTCACATCGTCGAGACCGGTCGCCGCTTCTCCGAACCCGACCTCGTCGCCCAAGGGTTGATGTGCCAGGGACGGATGACCATCTACTCCGGTCGGGTGCCGGAAGGGCTTGCCCTGCTCGATGAGGCGATGGTTGGAATCTCGGCTGGAGAGGTGTCGCCCATCATTGCGGGGATGGTCTACTGCTCGATGATCGAGGCATGCCAGGAGGTGTCAGACTTCTCGCGCGCGGCTTCGTGGACCAGTGCCTTGACCAGATGGTGCGATGCGCAGCCCGGCCTGGTTCCGTACACCGGTCAGTGCTCATTGCACCGGGGCCAGATCATGCGGCTGCGCGGAGCATATGACGAGGCGCTCGCCGAATTTGCCCTGGCCCAACGGCGATACCAGCTGGAGGGTACGGCCGCGCCGGCCGCGCTAGCCCTAACCGAGCAGGGTGATGTGCTACGCATCCGAGGCAAACTCGACGAGGCCGAAGAGGCATACCAGCAAGCAGCTGAGTTCGGCTTTGAGCCGCAGCCGGGATTGGCGTTGTCGTGGCTTGCTCGCGGTCGGACGACGGCAGCCGTAACGGCGATCCACAGGCTGCTCGCCGAAGCGGGCGGGCCGGTTCAGCGGTCTCGGCTGCTTCCGGCTGCCGTCGAGATCCTGGTTGCGGCGCAACTTCTTGACGAGGCCCGCGGGCATTCGGACGAGCTTTCTGAGATCGCGTCGGCGTTCGGCATCTCCGCGCTTCGGGCGATGACGGCGTACGCGTACGCCGTCATCGAGCTGGCCTCTGGGGAGATAGAGGAAGCCCTCGGCCATGGTCGCGAATCGTGCCGCCTCTGGAGCGATATCGGATCGCCGTACGAGGCGAGCCGGGCGCGGGTGCTGGTCGCGCGTGCTCTGCGCGAGCTTGGTGATGAGGATTCAGCGACAGCTGAGCTAGCGGTTGCCAGCCACGGCTTTGCTGACGTGGGTGCGGCGCCGGGTGTCCAGCAGGTCGACAAGCTGCTAGGCCGAGCGCGGCCCGGCGGCCTCACCGAACGTGAGATTGAGGTCCTGAGGCTGGTTGCCGCAGGGCGCAGCAACCCCGACATTGCCCATGCCCTAGTACTAAGCCCAAAGACTGTGGAACGTCATCTGAGCAATATCTTCACCAAGTTGGATGTGCCTTCTCGGACGGCCGCGGCGGCGTACGCGCATGAGCACGGGCTGATGTTCTGACGCAGCGCTAACGGTTTCCCAGGTGACCGCGGCCCTGGCTGCAGCTGGGGGGCGTGTCGTTGCCACTGATCACGAAATCGTTGCAGGTGAGAAATCGGCTGTTGAACTTGCCTAGCCCAAATGACGTGATGGCCACGATCCCAACGATTGCTGCAGCGAGGAGCCGGCGGCGGTTGGGTATCTGCTCGTATCCCGCAATGGTCACTCGCAGCAGTAGCGCGGCGAGGAAAGGCATTCCCGCGAGCGTTAGCACGATTGCCACATAGAACAGTGCCCGCGACCACGTCCTAACCCCAACCTCCGGCAGCACGATCGCGAGCAGCAGCCACAGCGAAGGAAGCAGGAGCGCCAACCGCCGCGGCCACGACACCCGAGCACGGCGCCCCGCCGTAAGGCTTACCAGAAAGATCGCAGTAGATGCCGCCCACAGCGCCAGGAGCTGCTGGAAAAAGACCACCCCGTATGCGCCCAAGTCGAATGCGGGCCACCATACAACGAGGGCTGCGGCGACTACGGCGACCGATGTCGCTTGCGCTACCCGATCAGCGTCGACCTCGGGTTCGTTGCGGCCATTGGCTGGTTCTGGCTCCTCAACTGCTGCCATGTGACACGCCCGTAAGTGAGCGCGATTAGCGGAAGTTATCCGATATCCGGGTTTGTCATGACGGCACCCATGGCTCCTGCCAGCCGCCACACTCCGCAGCCAGGCGCTCCACGGCGGCTGGTCCCCATGAGCCCGGGCTGTAGGAGTCCACATCTGGTGGTGTGTCGAGCAGCGGCTGCATGATCCGCCAGGTCTCCTCGACCCCGTCCTGCCGGGTGAACCGGGTGGCTTGGCCCAGCATCGCAGCGCGGAGCAACACCTCGTACGGCGTCGGCCCTTCGCCGCCCTCCTCGGCAAATGTCATGTCCAAGGTGATGGACTCCGGTTGCATGCTTTCCGCGCGCCGAGCCTCGAGGACGATGCGGAGACCAGTTGAAGGATCCAGCCTCACCACGAGATGATCCGGCTGCGCAGCACGATCTCCCCAGCGACCAAAGCCCAGCCGCGGAGGTTCTTCGAAGATGAGTCGTACCTCGGTCTGCGTTACCGGCATGCGCTTGCCTGCGCGGATGAAGAACGGGACGCCGGACCAGCGCCAGTTGTCGATCTCTAGCCGCAACGCGGCGTAGGTCTCCGTAGTTGAATCGGGTGCGACCCCGTCGATGCTGCGGTAACCCTCGTACTGCCCGCGGACGTACGCTGTCGGATCGGCTGCAAGCGTGGCCTTGAAGAGCGCCACTTTGGCGTTGCTCAGTGTCGAGGGGTCACCGCCTGCGGGCGGCTCCATAGCCATGGCCGCTAGGACCTGCATGAGGTGGTTCACCACCACGTCACGTAGGGCGCCGACCGGATCGTAGAAGTGGCCGCGATCCTCGACGCCGAACGCCTCCGCCATGGTGATCTGCACACACTTGACGTAATTCCGGTTCCAGACCGGTTCGAGCATGGTGTTGGCGAAGCGCAAGTACAGGATTTCCTCGAGCCCCATCTTCCCGAGATAGTGATCAATCCGATACAACTGCGACTCATCGATGTACTGGTGAAGCTCATCGGCCAAGGCACGAGCCGAGGCAAGATCATGGCCGAAGGGTTTCTCGACGACGACGCGTCCGGTTTTGGTGAGCCCCGCCTCGGCGAGTCCTTTGACCGTGGTCGCGAACAGGAACGGCGGAATCTCCAGGTAGAACACCGGACATTTGGCGCCGCTGATCGCCTCGCCGACACGGTGGTAAGTCGCCGGATCTGCAAAATCGCCTGACACGTAAGACAATCGTGCAGCAAACCGCTTGAACACGTCTTCGTCGAGCTGCTCCCCAGTCGCGATGATCGACTCACGGGCCCGTTCCACAAGTTGATCAACGGTCCAGTCGCTGACTGCCACGCCGACGATCGGGCATTGCAGCAGGTCACGCTTCTCGAGTCGGTAAAGCGAGCGGAATGTCATGACCTTGGCCAAGTCGCCGGTGATGCCGAAGATCACGAACACATCGGCTTCCTGCTGTCCAGACCCTGCCGGACCGTCACGTCCTACCATCAACCGGCCTCCTGATCATGCCGCCGCAACCAATACCTCGGGACCTGAGACAAGCCCCCGGCTGTCTCTCCTAGACCACGCTAGGAAGCAGGGTCGGACCTGTCCTCACCCGGCGGGGGTGAGGCTGCTGGGTGCGGGTCGAACTCTGGTCGCTCTCCCTGGTCGTCGTCGCCCCAGTCGATTCGGGCGTCGTCGGTGCGGTCCACGATCGCTATAGCGCGGTCGCTGCTGAAGTAGTCCCATCCCCAGGCGATGAAGGCGTCAATCTTGTTTCGGGTGCCGCTGAGCAACGCGGCGTGTACACCAAGCCAGGCCGCGAATGCAACCGGACCCTCAACCTCGTGCCGGTGCGCCCCCATTTCGGCGATAGCGGCGTTGCGACCGATCATCGCCATAATGCCCTTGTCCTTGTAGCGGAAATCCGTGCGTTCCTTGCCAGCCATCTCATCAAGAATGTTTCGGGCGGCCCAGGCGCCGGATTGCTGAGCGACTGATCCAAGCTGGGGCAGCGTCTTGCCGTCTGCGTCAGGAATGTTTGCCGCATCGCCGAGCACATAGACCTGCGGGTGTCCTGCCACCGTGAGGTCAGGTTGTACGTTGATTCGGCCGCCGTGCCCTGCTGGCAGATCCATCGCAGCAACGACATCGGCAGGCTTTTCCCCACCCCCCCAGACCACGGTCCGGGTCATGATCGTGGTTCCGTCGCTGAGCAGCACTCTGTCTTGGAGTACCTCCTTGACCCCTACACCGAGATGCAGCTGGACACCGTCGCGTTCCAAGCGATTCGCGGCATAGGCATGCGCCTTGTCAGAGAACGGTGCGAGCAGGACCTCGCCATGATCAACCAGATGGACCTTGGCCGGCTCCGCGAGTGATCGGTATCGCTCAGGGATGACGTCTCTGAGGACTTCGGCCAGCGCTCCCGCTGTCTCGACTCCAGTCGGCCCGCCACCGACGATCACGAAGTTCAATGAACCCTGCCCAATAAGCTCCGGGCGCTCCTGTGTCGCATCCAAAACGTTGAGAATGCGGGCACGCAGCATTTCTGCATCATTGACCGAGTAGAGCGGGAGGCTCTGCTCGGCTGCTCCAGGTGTGCCGAAGAAATTCGCTTGGGCTCCCGCTGCCACCACCAGGTAGTCCGCGGACAGCACCGATCCGGAGGCTGTGGTGACCGATCGGGCTTCCGGGTCGATCGATACCGCCGCCGCACGGTGCACGTCGACGGTCTTGTGATGACGGAAGATCCCTCGCAGCGGCCGGGCGATGTCATATGCGGCTATCTGGGCCGTGGCGAGTTGGTACAGCATCGGCTGGAACTGGTGGTAGTTGTTGCGGTCCAGCAGGACCACGTCGACATCATTCTTGGCAAGGTGCTGGGCGCAGGTGACGCCAGCGAAGCCGCCCCCAAGGATGAGCACTGTCGCGTCAGCCATGGGCCATCGCCTCCTCTGGACCCCTCGCCAGCCCGTGCGGGCACGGCCGTACAAATCGTCCAACCCTCGATGTCAGGCACACATCACCCCACGCGGGTGATGCCGCGGGTCGGTCCCTCGGCCAGGCTCGGGGTGTCATGATCGCGACAGTTACCGCACTTACGGCAATCGTCTTTGTGAACCCGGTACCGTGGGCACGCGCGCAAATGGCATTCACCCTGGGGTTCCACATCATCTTGGTGCCGCTCGGGGTTTCCTGGGCGTTCATGACCTTGATCGCCAACTACCGCGGCATCCGGCACAATGACCGCGACGCATTGGTTCTGGCGCAGCGGTGGTCGAAGTTCATGGCGGTGACCTTCGCGGTGGGTGCGGTCACCGGCACGGTGCTGACCTTTGAATTTGGATTGTTGTGGCCGCGGTTCATGGGACGGTGGGGCGCGGCCTTCGGTGTGCCGTTCGGATTTGAGGGCTTGTTCTTTTTCACCGAGGCGATCTTCATCGCGATCTACATCTTCGGATGGCGGCGCCTCAGGCCGTGGGCGCACTTCTGGACCGGTGTACCGATCGTCCTCGCCGGGATCTTTGGCAGCATCTCAGTGGTTGCCGCGAACGCCTGGATGAACGCGCCGTCTGGCTTCACGCTGGACTCCAATGGGAACGTGATCACCGTCAGTCCGATCCAGGTGATCTTCAACGATTCGATGCCGTGGCAAGCGGCGCATATGGTCGTCGCCGCCTACTTGGTGGGTGGATTCTTGATCGCTTCGGTGTATGCCGTGGGGATGCTGCGAGGGCGGAGGGACCGCTATCACTACCTCGGGTTTGTGATCGCCTTCACTGTTGGGGCGATAGCCGCGCCGATCCAGATTGGCATCGGCGATGGCTTGGCCCGATGGGTTTACAGCAACCAGCCGGTCAAATTCGCCGCGATTGAGTTGGTGCCCACTACCGGCAGCGACGTTCCCGAGACTCTTCTCGGTCATCTCAATGAAAACGGCACCGTCACCGGCGGCATCCCGATCCCTGGCCTGGCGTCGTGGCTGTCTGATCCCAGCACGGGGAAAGCCACAGTCGTAAAGGGCCTGAACTCCGTGCCGCCCGACCAAGAGCCGACCGTTCGGCAGACCAACATCGTCCATTTGTGCTGGGACATCATGGTCGGCCTGGGGACGGCATTGTTCTTGCTGGCGGTGTGGTACGCGCTGTCCTGGATCTTCCGGCGACGCATGCCGCAGACCAAGTGGTTTCTTCGGGCGGCCGCCGTTGCCGGGCCGGCTTCGGTGATCGCCTTGGAGGCCGGCTGGGTGGTGACCGAGGTCGGCCGTCAGCCGTGGATCGTCTACAACCTCATGAAGGTCGAGGATGCGGTCACCGCTAACACTGGGGTGTGGATCACATTCTTCGCTGTCGTGATCTTGTACGCCCTGGTCGGCGCTACGACGATCTTGGTACTGCGCGCCATGGGCAGTCGCTTCCGCAGCGCCCAGGGCTTCACTGATCAGGACACCCCGTACGGTCCGAACGCGCTGACCGAGGAGGTGTCCGCTCGGGCAGGGGAGACGGTCGGGTGAGTACCGCGGTAGCTGGAGTACTGCTGCTAGCCGTGGTCGCGTACGCGATCTTCGGAGGCGCCGACTTTGGGGCTGGTTTCTGGGATTTGATCGCCGGCGGGCCGGAGCGGGGCGAACGTCCGCGGGACACGATTGAACATTCCATTGGGCCGGTGTGGGAGGCCAACCACGTCTGGTTGATCTTCGTCTTCGTGATCTTGTGGACATCATTCCCGGAGGCGTACGCGTCGATCACGTTGACCCTGTTCGTGCCCTTGACCATCGCCGCCCTTGGCATTGTGTTGCGCGGCGCGAGCTTTGCGTTCCGGAAGTCGGTTGTCGGGCTGCGTTACCGCCGGATTTTCGGCGCCGCGTTTGCCGCGTCCTCGGTGCTGGTGCCCTATTGCATGGGAACGATTGCTGGTGGCATTGCCTCCGGTCGGGTACCTGCCGGCGGCCAGGCCGGTGATCCGGTGCACAGCTGGATCAACCCGACCTCGATTGTCGCCGGTGTCTTAGCGGTGGCAGCTGTGGCATACCTCGCCGCGGTCTATCTGGTCTGGGACGCCCGCCGTCTCGCCGAGAGCGATATGACGGACTACTTCCGGCGTCGGGCGATCGTCGTCGGCGGCATCGTTGGTGTCATCGGTTTTATCGGCATCTTCGTATTGCGTGCTGACGCCCGCTACCTCTTCGACGGTCTTGCTTCGCGAGCTCTGCCGCTGGTCATTCTCTCTGTGGTCTGCGGGTTCGTTGCCCTGGTTCTGTTGGTTCGCCATGCTTCCCGCGGCGGACGCCTGCTCGCCATTGTTGCGGTGGCAAGCATCATCATCGGCTGGGGTGTGGCGCAGTGGCCGTACTTGTTGCCGACGAGTTTGACTTTCTCGGCAGCGGCGGCCCCGGCAGGCACGCTCGCCGCCGTGCTGGTCGTAGTGGTGCTCGCGGCGTTGATCGTGGTCCCGGGCTTCGTACTGCTCTTCGTTCTTGATCAGAAGGGTCTCCTGCCAGAGGAAGGGATAGACGACGAACCGGCTGTCGATCGCCCAACAGCCTGATCCCCTCGCTCCAGCTCTTACCGGCAACATCCCATGCGTCCGCGATCTCGGGTACGCCTAGGCGGCACGCCACAATGTCTCGTCAGCGGGGTAATCAACCCTTGCGCCAACTTCGCGTTAATTCCTGACACTTAGCGTTAGATGGAACTACCGCGACGTGTCAGGAACTAACGCGAAGTGCAGAGATTTGATGACGATCATGTCGGATGCAGCTGGAATCATCGGCCACGGCAGCCCCAGTGACTACGCACTGTCGCCTGTCGAGCACGCCGAGCAGCTGAGAACCTCGGCACCTAAGCTCGCCGCCCTACTGACCAGCAGCGCGCCCGTTGAGCTGGCGCGGCAGTATGCGGAGGCCGACACTGAAGCGCGCGTCGCAGAGCGAACGTTCAAGCGATGGGTAATCCGGGCCAACTGGGCCGTCCTCGCGACCGCGACGGTTAGCGCGCTATTGATGGCTGTAGCACTGCTTGCGGGCAACTTGGGCGGATTGACGCAGACCGTTCTCATCCTGTTCGCTCTTATCGGTGTGGCAGCCGGCGGGACCGCGTCCATGTCGCTGTTTCGTGTCAAGGAGGGCCGGCTACTCGAGGACTGGATGACAGCGCGCGCACGGGCCGAGACCAAGCGGTTGTCCTACTTCAGTACGATCATCAAGTCCTCGGTCGGTCCGCCGGATCCCCAGCTGGATCTGCTCAAGTTGGAGTACTTTCGCCGCTATTAGCTAGATCTCCAGCTCGCCTACTACAAAACTCGCCGCTCAGGGCATCGCAACTCGGCCGAACGGACCCTTAACATCTCGGCCGGATCTGTTCTTATGGCGGCAATTGCCTCAGGTGCGGCCGGAGTACTCGGTGCGCTGCGGAGCGAATGGGCCGCGCTTGGTTCGCTTGCTGTGTTCGGAGCCGCGCTCCAAGCGTTTGCCGCCGCTCGCGAAGGTATCCACCAAGATCACAGGAACGCTGAGCGCTACGACAACAGCGCTCAGGCACTGCAGGGCTTACGCGAGCGACTCGACGACGTACGACAGGGCATTGCCGCCGGAGCTACCGCGGTGCTTGGTGAATACGTCGGCGCGGTCCAGGACCAGCTATCGCTGGAGCATCGGCAATGGTTGGAGGGAGCCGAGAATATGCAGGCAGCCGTGGCGCGGTGCGCCGCCGATGAGACCGGCGATTTCGAGATAAGACCGCTGTGCTCGAGGCGATTCCCGATCCGCGCTCCGAAACAACGCCGGGAAGTCTGCCGGGCCGTCAATGGTGATGCTCATCTGGCACTCCCTCCAACAAGCGCCCCTCAATAGGCGGCGCTGACGGCCTCGCGGGCTCTACCGTAGCGGCGTACCGAGCTCCGGTGCTGTGACGTCTGGACAGTCGTCGGCCCGCGGCTGGGGGAAGTGAAGAGGAATGGCGTCCGCTTAGCGCTCAGTCGGCGAGGCCCTGGCACCACTTAATCGTCGACTGATCCGCGTTTGCCGTCTCCAGACGGCTAAAGCGCGTTCTCATGGCCGATTTAGCCCGCGTTTGCCGTCTCGAGACGTCCAAGGTGTTGACCGACATCCTTTGGACTCTGATCGCCATCGAGGTCTACGACCTGCTCGTCATCGAGCGCGGCTGGTCGCTCGACGACTGGGAACGCTGGGTCGCCGAGTCGGCGGCTGCCCTATTACTCAGATAAAGCCCACCGCAGTGTGTGCATGGCCGAGCGCCCCAGCGGTCTGATCAGGGCGCGTTCAGTGATTGGCAGTGCTGGCAGCCGCAGCTCGGTCCGAGCCCACGGTGGCAAGATCGACACGGCACTCGCGGCTAGCAGGTGGTAGCCGGCTCTCGTCAGACCAGTGAATGGTGGATGGACAAGGAGCAGGTCGCTTGCCTCTCGAGCAGAACCTGAGCCGCTGAGCTCGGGCAAGTAGTCGTCCATGATTGACGCAAGTTCAGCGACAGTGTTCGGCGGATCGAGGACTCCCAGCCGGGCCGCAACCGACCCTGATTGGCGGACGTATTCATCTGCCTCAGCCGACGTCAGCTTCTCGGCACCGAAGACCTGGAAGGCCCTGAGAAAGCTGTCAACCTCGGCGACATGAACCCACATCAGCAGGTGTGGATCATCGGCGGCGTACGGGCTGCCATCCGGCATGCTGCCCGTTACTCGACCGTGGATCGCGCGTACTGCCCTGATCGCCCGCTCGGCGTCCGGGACCGTGCCATAGGTGGTCAGCGCGAGGTATCGGCTGGTGCGCTGGAATCGTCCCCAGAAGTCCCGACGAAAGCCGGCATGATCAACGACTGCTTGCAGCGCCACCGGATGAAGTGACTGCAACAGCAGCGCACGAACGGCACCGATGAACATTGCTGCATCCGCGTGTACGCGCCAGATCGCATCCTGCTCGCTGAACCACCGCTCGCCCTCGCGCCAGATCTCGGCGTGCTGCCTCTCGAAGTCTCCGGCAATGCGATCCCGCACTGCTTTGGCGATGGTGGCTCGCGGGTTTGGGAGTGTCTCAATCGCCACATAAGGGAGCGTATGCGCAGACTTGTTAGAACCAGTTCACCGTTAATCTAAGGAAGTAAATGGCAACACTGGTCACTATCCGGTGGCGTACGCCGCCGCCCAGCTCGGTGGATGAGCGCTTGGCCATCGGTGATGACGGCCGGGCGCGGCTGCAGGTGCTGCGAGCGCGCACGTTCGGCGACACAGTGGGGACGTACGAGGGTCCTATCGAAGAGGCTGAGGTACGCGAACTGACTACCGCCGGATCCGACATCGAGTTGGATCTGACCGCGCAGGATCCTCAGTTCAGCGCGGTCGCGGTCGCGGCAGACCGGGTCGCACAGCGGCTGCTGGCCTCGCCGCTTGCGGTGGCACAGTTTTTCGCCCGTCCGATTGGCGCGGTTCCGCCGCTGCCACAGACACTTGCCCTCTGCGTACTAGGAGGCGGCTCCCAGCCGGTCGAGTTTCAACTTGATCTTGCTGCATGCGCGATCTACTTCGGTTCCAATGGCAAATCTGTGTCATCGATTCCGCTCCCCGAGCTGCCGATGGGCTTCATCACTTCTGACGCCGAGGGGCTGGGCGGGGTACGGCAGCGCGCGTTAGTCGAGCCCGGCGTGCTCGGCACCATCTCGCTGCCCCTGGAAATACCCGACGGGATCAACGAGCTTTGTGTTCGGGTGGTGGGTAGCTGGGTCTCGCCCGGTGGTGAGTCGCCCGAGGATTTCGAAGCGCGTACCGACCCCCAGCCGCTCTAAATCACACTCCGCATCTGTTATGGGTTGTTGCGTCACGGTCGCTTCGGGACTCCAAGAGATCAATCCGAGGCGGATCGACTGGCAGAACCGTGGCGGTGCCCATTCATTAAATGAACAACCGTACGTGGCGCCGGCCAAGTCGATCACTGCGGCCGCGGCGCACTCGGCAAGATCATTGAGCTCAGCTGAGCGAGCGCAAAGGTAAGCCTGCTTGACTCGCCTCCTCTGCAAGCGACGCAACCCTTCCGGCCAGCCACTCGATTGCTCCCCGGTAGAGCGAGCCCGCCCAGCTAATGCGCGCCACACCGAGCTCCGCCAGATCTGCGATCGCGGGTGCACGCGGAGTGGCGAGGATATTGACGGGACTACCGACATCTGCAACGAACGAGGCGAGAACATCGCATTCCCACAGCGTGATCGGATAGACGCAGTCAGCCCCCGCCTCCAGGTACGCGCGAGCCCGTCGCAGTGCCTCCTCAAGCAAGTCAGCTTGTGGCTGTTTGTCGAGGGAGTGCAGAAACACATCGACGCGGGCGTTGATCACCAACCCATAGTCCTGGTCGTTCGCCGCTTCTCGTACGCGGCTCAGCCAGTCGGCCTGCTGATCGAGGTCGCGCAGACTTTCGCTGCTGTGGTCGGTGTCCTCCAGGTTGCAGCCCGCAGCACCGATCCGCAGCAAGGCAGCAACTAACTCGGCCGGTTCGAGCCCATAACCTGCCTCCAGATCGACGGTGACCGGGACGTCGACGCTGCGGACAATCCGTCCCGCAGCAAGGAGCATCTCCTCACGTGGCGCCCTCTCACGATCTTGATATCCCAACGCCGCCGTGATTCCCGCGCTCGTCGTCGCGACGACCGGAAATCCGGCCGTAACGACAGCCCTCGCCGTAGCGGCATCCCAGGCGTTGGGCAGGAGGAGCGGACGGCTCGGGACATGGAGCGAGCGCAATAAATCACATCGACACTCTGCAGCGTGTCGAACGCGTTGCTCACAGCTTCTGTTGGCTCAGCCATCTCTCCTCTCCGGCCCGTCCTGATCCTGACCACGACGCTCTCACATGAGCCCTGAGACTGTCGAAGGGCGCGCTTCGACAGGCCCAGCGAGCATTGCGCTCTGGCATCTCAACGAGCTTCTCATCTCTTTCTCATCAAACGTTCGTTGGAATTGGATGTGACCTTGTCGCACTCGGGGTCTAGGGACCAGGCAGGCCAATGACCAGCACCACCGTGGAAGCGGTGCGACTCACCAAGCACTACGGGAGCCGCAGCGCGGTCGAAGACCTCAGCTTTACGGCCTCCCAAGGGGAGATCGTCGGTCTGCTCGGACCCAACGGGGCCGGCAAGACCACCACGATTCGACTGCTGACCACGGTGCTCGTACCCACCAGCGGCGACTTTTCGATTGCTGGGCATCCTTCGACATCACCTCAAGAGATTCGGCGGTGTGTCGGCGTCCTGCCCGAGAGCAGCGGGTACCCGGCATATCAGACCGGCGGGGAATACCTGCGTTTCTTCGCGCGGCTCTACGGGCTCAGCCGAAGCCAATCGCGCAGTCTGGCTGCCGAGCTGCTAGCCACGGTTGGGCTGGAGGAGCGGGCCGGATCACCGATTTCCAGCTACAGCCGCGGCATGCGGCAGCGGCTCGGGATCGCCCGCGCTCTGGTCAACGACCCTGTCGTGGTCTTCCTCGACGAGCCGACCCTGGGTCTTGATCCTGCCGGTCAAGCTCAAGTTCTCGATCTCATTCGCACCATCGCGAAGAGTCGCGCCGCCACCGTGGTATTGAGCACGCACCTCTTGCCTGAGGTCGAGGAAGTTTGCTCCAAGGTGGTGATTCTCCACCATGGCAGAGTGGCGGGCGCCGGCAGCGTCGCCGAGGTGATCAAGACGGCGTTGATCGAGCAGTCCGCCACCCTCCGCATGCCGCTCGACCGGTTGGAACGCGCCCGCACCGTGCTCGCCGGTTTCCCAAACCTCACCGTCGACCAGATCGCGGAGCAACCGGATGTGCTCAGCCTTTCGGTCGACGGAGCCGGCACAGATGCCGGATCCAGCGACGTCATGAATGCCGCCCTAGCAGCCATCACAGCAGCAGGGATTCCGGTTCTGCACTTTGAGCTAGAGGGTGCCCGGCTGTCTGACGCCTTCTTCAAGATGACCAGCGAGGCTGTCGCATGACGCTTCAGGTCGCACCTCCAGATGTCCGTACGCCGCAGGACTCGCGCGCCACCACCGAACCTCAGGCCGGATGGCTGGTCATCGCGGAGCAGGAGTCCCGTGATCTCTGGACGAGCGGCCGCGGCTTGATCTTGCTCTTCTTATTCAGCATCCTGCTCAGCGCTGTCACCTATCTGACCTCGACCAACCAGGCGCTGAACTTTCTGGAACAGCGCGAGTCAGTGAACCTTGTGCTGCAGCTCGCGGTGGCTGTCGGCGTCCTGGTCACCCTGGTTGTCAGCGCCGATGGAATCAGCGGCGAGCGGGAACGCGGGACCCTGGAAAGCCTGCTGGTCACTCCGGTGTCTCGCCGGTCGATTATCGCGGGCAAGCTCATTGCCGCGTTGACCATGTGGTGTGCCACATTCCTTGTCACCATCCCGTACGTGTGGGTGCTTGCTCGTGGCGTCGGCATCCTCGGCCAAGCGCTGACACTCGGCTTCTGCGTCGGGACTTTGGTGGCCATCGGCTTGGGTTCGATTGGGTTGTTGATCAGTGGAGTCTCTAACTCCAATAAGACCAGCGTTGCGGCGAGCCTCTTCCTACTGTTGATCTTGTTCGCGCCAACCCAGCTGCCGAGTGGATTGCCACAAGGCTGGTTCTTTGACGTGCTGCGACGAGCCAATCCGGTCGACTCGGCTCTGGCATATATCTCTTCGATCCTGGTGAATGGGCACAGCTGGACACAAGACCTGTCCTATCTGATCACGCCGTTGCTGACGGCGATCATCGCCGGCGGCGCACTCGTAGTTGCCGGGCCACGGCTGGTACGGCTGACGCCCGGGGTGAATGCCGGATGAGGGTACTGATCATGATGCTGCTGGCCGGGGTATTGAGCGGGCTACCGGCAGCTGCCCTTGCCGATCCCCTGAATGTCCAGGTGGTGGCTGATCCGCCGGTCATCTCGACGGTGCTGGGTGACCACTTCGAGATCACAACCGATATAAAGAACACCGGCAGCGCACCCACCGGCGAAATCCTCGCGCATCTGAACGTCGCCAGCATCGAGGGCAGCGTGTACGTCGACCCTGAGGATTGGTCGTCTGAGCGCAGCCAGCAACTGTCACTCAAACCCGGTGAAAGCCGCGAACTCAGCTGGGAAATCCAGGCAGTCAACTCGGGTCGCTTTGCCGCGTACGTCGTGGTTGTTCCGTTCGGCGCCTCGGTCGTCGGCAACGAGGATCTGAAGATCAGCCCGCTGGTCAAAGTCGACGTCGCCCAACGGACAACGCTGACCGCCGGAGGTGCGTTGCCAGTGGTGATCACGGTCCCGCTCTTGATCGGTGCGGCTGGCGCGGCGGCATTGTTGCGGGTACGCCGTCGAAGGGCGACGGGTACATGACCGCGTCTTCGTTGGCGCATGCGCCTCAGCCACAATCTGTTCCTGAGCAAGATGCCAGTGGAGTCAAGCCTGCGGTATCGGTGATCATCACCACCTACAACGCCGGCCCGCTAATTGTGTACGCCTTGAATGCGCTGCAAGCCCAGAGCCTCCCCGCCGGCTTGATCGAGATCTTGGTGGTCGACGACGGCTCGACTGATGACACCTGGCGGCATCTGAGTGAGCTGGCCGCTCAGCGGACCAACATCAAGATCTTCCGGCAACCGCACACTGGTGGTCCCAGCGCTGGCCGCAACCGGGGACTGGCGGAGGCGAGTGGTGAATTCGTCTTCTTCCACGATGCCGATGACTACCTTGGGCCCGACGCACTTCGGCGGCTTCTCTATTTGGCTCGCCAACAGAACTCCGACATCGTGGCTGGCCGAGTCAGCTGGATCGGCCGCCCAGAGGCCGATGCGGGTTTCATCAAGACAGTGCCAGACGCTGACATTGTTGATGACGGCGTGTGGCGATCACTGACACCGCACAAGTTGATCCGTCGATCCTTGATCGAGCAGCAGCACATCCGCTTCTGCGACGACATGGTGCAAGGTGAAGATCAAGTATTCATGGCGTCCTGCCTCTTCGCTGCCCGCAAGATCAGCATCCTGGGCGAAGGAGATCTCTATCACCGGCGTCTGCTCTCGGA